>JBEKSR010000057.1:0-30287 GCA_049516835.1 Bryobacteraceae bacterium
GGCGCAATCTGCGAGGCGTCAAGCGCAAGATGAGCAATTTTCCACTTCGTCCCCGGCATGCCAAACCACTGCCGCGGATCAACCTCAAGAAGGCGATAAAAATCGTTAAGTGAACAGTATTGGGGCTAAGGCGGACTAAGGCTGGGAATATCGGAGGTATGTTCCGTCCAGATGGGTCATATACGAACTGGTAGGCGCCAGTATTTCCATTCTCCGGGTCACGTCGGTAGCTTCGGGCGCGAAGAATCCTCCCGGCCGCTGCTAAACTCGGAGTTGGTGAGATTTTCACCCTCGGAGCGAACGGGCAGTGAATCAGAAGGATGACAGCGCGTGGGAGGAGGCGAAGCGCCTCTGCAGGCTGTCGGCGGAAGAGGTCCGCATGGCCAAGGAACTCGGCTTCAAACCCAAGTCCCTCATCAAGAACATTCCTTCGCCGTCCCAGCAATGGAAGGCGCCAGTGCGCGACTGGGTAAGGGATCTCTACGAAAAGAAGATCGGGTCGCGCAAACAGGCGGATAGCGCTCCGGCCACGCCTCCAGTGCGAAACCAGGTGATCGAATTCCGGAACCCGGAGCATCCGTGGCCCGACAAGCCGGAGATTCCCGAGCTGGTTTTGCAAGACCCAATCGATTTTGAAGGCGGTGAAGATGTGGACGCCGCATGGGACATGTACGCCTTCCAGGACAGGTTCGAGCCGCCAAAGCCGCCATCGGAGGAGGACATCCAAGAAGAGAACACCCGGGCGCTTCGCCGCCAGTGCCTGTACCGCTGGGCCGCACAGTTGGTCGCGGTAGCCATGAGCCAGTTGCCGGAGGTTCAGAGGGTGGCGGCGTTCGGGGCGGTTGCGCAGCCGTTGGAAATGGAAGTTCCGCGGTTTCGTGAGTTTCGCCGCCACCGGATTGAGGTCCTGCACGAGTGCGCCGATCTGGATCTGGCGGTCTGGACAGCCAACCTGTCGGGTCTCAGGGAGTTGAAGCGCGCGATGAGTCGCGGGCTATCCCTGGTGCAGGACACGCCATGGGGAGGCGTCGCCCATCACCAGGTGGATGTCCATATCTTCGATGCCGGGAGCGGGGCCTACCGGGGACGGCTCTGCACGTTTGGGCAGTGCCCTAAGCCACGGAAAATGCAGTGCCTTGTCTCCGGTTGCGGGGAGCAGCCGTTCCTGCAGCAGTTCGAAAAATACCGGTTCAATTCCGCGCAATTCGAAGGCGAGCCGAAAGTCACGCTGTTCGACAGGACCAGCGGATTTCTGGTGCGCCCGCCGCGGATCGACGCGAAGCCGGCCAGATTTGTGCGTCGCGCCAAGAAAGACCTTGAAGGTCTTGACGACGAGAACCCGCCATTCTGATGGGAATTGACACCCCTTAGGGACCACGCAAAAATAACTTCACATTTGCCTACTTGGCCGTGTGGCGCAGGCATGCGTGCCCAATGCCACTTAGTTTTCGTGAAATCGATATTCTGCATGGATTGTGGGGCGGGCAATCCTGCCCGCAAGCCGGCCTTCCGGCCGGCTGGACCCGCTGGAAAGCGGGTCCGCAGGCTCGAGCGTAATCCGCTGGTCGGGCCGCAGGTTCAGGGCCTTGCTCAGCTCGGCACGGGGCACCGACGCGCGTACCACCGCGCCGAGGCCTTCGGAGGCGCAAAACAGGTACACGTTCTGAGCGATAAACCCGGTATTGGCGTTGGCAATGGCGGTCTTGGCGTTCTCGTCCGCGCCTCCCATTTTGGAGAAGTCGGCCACGTAAACCAGGTTCAGCGGCGCCTCTCCGACGAATGCGACCGTCCCCGTGACCTTCCGGAGATCGCCGCTCACCACCGGCTTGAGGGCGTTAGCCTTGGCGTCGTATACGTAGGCGCCATCCGCCGTGACCGCGTAAATCTCGATTTCCTGCCGGTTCGACGCCGAGGGCGCGGTGCGGTGGCCGTCCTCGCGGTTGATCCCCCATCCGGCCCACAACAAGTTTGAAAGCACCTGGGGCGAGAGCTTTTCCGGGCTGAATTCGCGCGTCGATTTCCGTTCCTTGAGGGCCTGCATCAGCGGTTTGCCTCCGCTGGTCTGCGGCGCCGGCAGGACAACGGGCTTGAGATCCTGCGCCAACAGCCCCGCGGGAACGAGCAAAAGGGCAAAAAAGGACCTGGACATCGGAGTTCTCCTTCTCTCGCAGTATAACCGCCGGCGCTACTCCACGCGCAACTGAATCCGCGAACCGTCCGCGCCCCCGAAGTACACGCGCTCGAAGGCCTTCTGAAAATCGCTCGAGAGCGCCTTCGGAATCTCCATGAACTTCTGCGGATTCCGGTCCGTCAGCGGAAACCACGAGCTCTCGATCTGCACCATGATCCGGTGCCCCTGCCGCCACGTATGCGCGATATCCGGCAAAGAGAACGTAATCCGGTCCGGCTTGTTGGGCTCGAACGGCACAGGCTTCTCGAAGCTCTTCCGGAACTTGCCGCGGAAAGGCTCGCCGCGAATCAGTTCCTGGTATCCCCCCATCGGTGGACCGGGCGCAGGGGTGCCCTGTGGGCCCGGCGCCGGATTGTTGTAGTCCGGATAATCGCCCGGGAAAACGTCGATCATCTTCACATCGAAGTCGGAGTCCGTCCCGGTGGTCGAGACTTTGAGGTCGACCCCGATGGGCCCGAACACCGAAACGTCGTGGTCCAGCGGCTCGGTCTGGAACACCAGCACGTCGGGACGCATCGAGGCGAACCGCTGGTCCTCGGTCATGTACGAATTGAGCACTCCCTGAACGATACGGCCGACGTACGGCACCGGCTTGCCCGGGTCCGACAGATACTCTTCGAAGCCCGGCTCGGCCGGCCGGCTCCACGCGAGCTTGCCCCTGGCGTCGAGGAACAGGTCGGTGGAATACGCCTCGCGCGGCGGCCACGCGTCGAAGCGGCGCCACTGGTTCATGCCCGTTTGGAACACCCATGCCTTGGGAAACTTGCCGTCGCCGCGGCCCTTCAGGTAGTGGAGGAAGAACGGAAGCTCGATTTGCTCGCGATAGTATTGCGCCGTCTTGGAGGCGAAGTTGACGTTGCCCAACCGGTCGCCGTCGCCGCGCGAAAAACCACCGTGGTTCCAGGGGCCCATCACCAGCATGACCGCCGGGGGCGTGTTCTTCTCCATGAAATCGAACTGGCGCAGCAGGCCTTGCGGATCTTCGGTGTCGTACCAGCCGCCCACCAGCATGACCGCCGGCTTGACGGCGGTCAGATATTTCCAGATGGCGCGCGATTGCCACACCTCGTCGTAGGTGGTGTGGCCGATATTCATGTTCCACATGGGCTGCTGGTGCTTGAAGTATTTTTCGTCGGCGTTGGCCAGCGGACCCAGGCTGAGAAAGAAGTCGTAACCGTCGGGCGTGCCGTAGTCGAACGGCAGCGCGCGCGGGGGCGGCGCGGGATCGCCTTCGCGATTGCGGAACCCCATGTAGAAGCCGAAGCGGTGCGCCAGCATGAACGCGCCGTTATGGTAGACGTCGTCGCCCATGTAGTAATCGGTGACGGGCGCCTGTGGCGACACCGCCACCAGCGCCGGATGCGCGTCGATCATCCCCGCGGTGGCGTAGAACCCCGGCTGCGAGATGCCCCACATCCCCACCTTGCCCGTGTTGCCGGGCACGTGTTTCACCAGCCAGTCGATGGTGTCATACGTGTCGGTGCTCTCGTCGGTGTCCTTCGGCGAGTTCTTCACGGGCTTGTGCGGGCGGATGGTGACGAAGTCGCCTTCGCTCATGAACCGGCCGCGAATGTCCTGGTAGACGAAGATGAACTTCTCCCGCTCGAACAGCTCCGAGGGACCGAGGCTTGAGCGGTACAGGTCGATGCCATACGGCGCGACGCTGTAGCCCGTCCGCTCGATCAAGATGGGATACGTCTTGCCGTCCGAGAAGACGTCCTTGGGCACGTAGACCGACGCGAACAGCCTGATGCCGTCGCGCATGGCGATGCGGTATTCGAACTTCGAGTAGTTCTCACGGATGAAGGCGGCGCGCTCGGCCGGTGCGCCAGTCGCGGCAGGCTGAGAGGCAGACGTACCTCCACGGCCTCCCTGGGAAGCGGCGAGTTGGGCCAGGAACAGAAGAGCAAATATGGTGCGCATAGCGTGCCCCGCCCTACTTCACGTCGAGCGTCTTCTTCAGCCACGCCACCATCTCCGGTTTCCAGTGCTGCATCTCCGGGGCGCGCCAGCCCGCCATCCCGTGCCCGCCGTCCTCGATGGTGATCAGCTCGCAGCCCGCTCCCACCTTGTGCATCGCGTCGCACATGGCAGGCGATTGCTCATACGACACCTGGTCGTCCTTGGTCCCGTGTATGCACAGGAACGGCGCCATTCCCTTGTGGACCGCGGCGATGGGCGCGACGGCGCGCAGCTTCGCGAGGCCCGTGGCATCCAGTTGTTCGGCGCCGAAAAAATGAATGCCGGCGCCGTTGGCCGCGTGCTGGTTGATAGTCGTCATGTTGAAGCGTTCCGGATGATCGCGCCGCGCTTCGGCCAGCTTGGCGTAATCGACCGGCCCATAAAAATCCACCACGGCCGCTACTTTCGTGTCCGGCGTTTCGTGCGTGGCGGCGTAGTTTACGAGGAACCCGCCGGCCGATTCGCCGATGATGGCGATCTTCGAGACATCGGCGTGGTACGCCGCGGCGTTGGCCTTTACCCACCGGATGGCGCTGTAGAGATCTTCGATGGCCTGCGGGAAACGGAACTCGGGGGCGAGCCGGTAATCGATGCTGAACCACGCGAATCCGCCGTCGGCCAGCGGTTCGAACAACGGCCGGACGTTGGTGCTCCGGCTTCCTCCGTCGAACCCCCCGCCGTGGACCAGAATGGCGACGGGAAACGGCCCTGGTCCGTCCGGAACGTGAAGGTCGAGCAGGATTGGCTTCCCGCCCGGGCGGGCGTATTCGACGTCCTTCCGGTCCAGAGGCGCGCCCGCCAGAGTCGCGGCGCAGGCAAGTGCAAGAATGAGCGTAGATCTCCGCATGGAGGTGATTGTATCAGTCTCGGAACACCGCCGCCCGCGCATAGCCGGGTGGGGCATGCTTTAGCTTGCCCAGACCACAGGGAGGTGTTTTATGCCGCCGCACCACGCACGGCCCCGCTTCGTTTACACTGAGCTTGTTATGACACGTTGGCGCTTTTGTTTTGTGATCGCTTCGGCTTTCACCGGGGTGGCCGCCATGCTCGCCACCGGTGCGGCGTCCGGCCAATCCGCCGGACCCGTGGATTTGCTGCCCGACGAGGGTCTCCACGGCTGGACTCGTATTCCCATTCCCCCAATCGACGGCCTCAAGCCCAAGATGCAATGGCGGGTGGACCCCGCCCAACACGCCCTCATCTGTACCGGCGACGGCGGGCATGAATTGCTGCGCTACGACAAGGAACTGGGCGACTTCGTCTTCGAGGTGGACTGGCGCTTCACCCCGCGCGGCGAATCGGAAACGCGTTACAACAGCGGCGTCTTCGCCCGCCTGTCCGAGTATGGTGAAATCTGGTACCAGGCGCAGACCGGCCTCCGTGGCGGTTACCTTTTCGGAAACAACATCGTCGATGGCGTGATCCAGCGTTTCAATCTGAGCAAGGAAATGAAAGAGAACCGGGTCAAGCCGGCAGGCGAGTGGAACCATTACGAGATCCGCGCGCAAGGCAGCCACATGTCGCTGGCGGTCAACGGGGCCGTCGTCAACGAGTTGCCTAATTGCGGCCTGCTCCGGGGCTACGTCGGCCTGGAGGCCGAGGGGTTCGAGGTCACTTTTCGGAACCTGAAACTTCAGGTGCTCCAGTAGCGTTCTACACCACCACCATCTTGCCCACGCCGTCGGCGTATTGCTCGTTGATGGAAAACGCTTCCGCGATGCGCTCGAGCGGGCGCGTGTGCGTCACCAAAGGGGCGAACCACTCGGTCTGCTGCGCCAGCAAGTCCAGCGCCGCCTCCATTTCGTGAGCCGAGCGGCGCACATTAAAGATCGCCAGCTCCTTGCGCCGCATGGGCGAGACTTCGAACGGCGCCATCACACCGGAATGAATGCCGGTGAGGACTACGCGGCCGCCGTTGCGCGACACCCGAATCGCCCAGTTGGTGGTGTGCTCCTTGGCGGCGCAGTCGATGGCGCAATCCACCCCGCGGTTGCCGGTATCGGCTCGAACCTGCCGCACCACGTCGATTTCGCCGGGATCCAGCGCCACGTCGGCGCCCATCCGCCTGGCCATCTCGCGCCGGTGCGCCAAGGGTTCGATGGCCCAGATACGGCCGGCGCCCGTCACCTTCAGGCAGGCTACCGTCAGCAGCCCGATCGGCCCCGCCCCGAACACCGCCACGGTCTCCCCAATCTGAATCGCCGCGAATTTCATGGAATGCATAGCCACCGACAGGGGCTCGAACATCGCGGCCACCTCGAACGACAGGCCCTGCGGAATGGGAAGCAGGTTGGAGACCGGCAGATTCAGGAACTCGCGGAAGAAACCTGGATATCCCGAATTGCTGAGGAACCGGATGTTGGCGCAGATATTGTGGCGCCCGGTGCGGCAGAATTCGCAATGGTAGCAGTAGAGGGCCGGCTCGAGCGCGGCGCGGTCGCCGGGAGACCAGCCGGTCACGCCGGCGCCCGTCCTGACCACCATGCCCGCGGGCTCGTGGCCCAGCACCATGGGGTACTGGTTCGCCATATCGCCGACCCCGCCCTCCAGATAAGAGTGCAGGTCGGAGCCGCAGAGGCCCACGGCTTTTACCCGCACCTGCACCTCGCCCGGCCCGGGCTCTTCGATCTCTTGTTCCCTCAGGCGCATTTCGCGCGGCGCAATCAGTTCGGCAATCAGCATCTCCACTCATTGTAAGATAGCGATAGATGATCGGTTTTCGTGAGTTCGAAGCGGGACCGGATCCCTTCGGCCGCAAGTTCCAGGTGATGTTGAAATGGCTGCAAACCGCCATCTCGGTGCGGAGCGCCGACACGGTGGATGTGAAGTTCATTGTGACCAATGAGAACGGCGGCCGAACTGAAAAGACCATCGCGCTGCCCCACGCCAGCCTCCTCGACGTGAGCCGCGCGGCCGGCCGCGGCATGGACGACCCCTGGTGCGCCCGCCTGGCGGCCCTGCACCTGCTGCACGTGGTGGAGACCGGCGAGGACATGGAGAAAGATCTTGTCACCGTCCTGCCGGCGGACTTGAAGCGTTACGCCGGCGAGCTCGCACGCGCGGAAGAATCCGAAACGCACGCCGGGTGATTCATGAAGATCCGTGCTTTGATCGCGCTGCTCGCTTTGGTACTGGGCGCGCCGGCCCAGCAGGCGTCCGAGCCTCGGGTCCGCGCGCGCGATCTCGGCATTCAGCCGGGCGTGTTGCCAACCGGCAAGCTCAATGCCATCACCGACGTCGCGGGCGTCAAGGTCGGCCAGGTCACTCTGCGAATCGGCGATAACGTGCGCACCGGTGTCACCGCCATCCTTCCCCATGACGGGAACATCTTCCAGAGGAAAGTGCCGGCGGCGGTTTACGCCGGAAACGGTTTCGGAAAGCTGATCGGCAGCACGCAGATCGACGAACTGGGCGTGATCGAGTCCCCCATCGTCCTCACCAACACGCTTTCCGTGTGGCGCGCGGCCGAGGCCCTCGCGGAGTACGTGCTCGGCCAAAAGGGAAATGAGAACGTGCGCTCGGTGAACGTCGTGGTGGGCGAAACCAACGACGGCACTCTGAACGACATCCGCGGCATGCACGTTCAGAAGAGCCACGTACAGGAAGCGCTGGCCAAGGCCGCCGGCGGGGCGGTCGAAGAGGGATCGGTGGGGGCCGGCACCGGAACCATAGCCTTTGGCTTCAAGGGAGGCATCGGGACCTCCTCGCGAGTAGCCGCCGTGGGCGCGGTGAGCTACACGGTGGGCGTGCTGGTGCAGACCAACTTCGGCGGCGTGCTGACCATCGATGGCTTGCCGGTGGGGAAGGAGCTGAACCGCCACATGTTCTCCGGGCGGAACGGCGACGGCTCGGTCATGGCCGTGGTGGCCACCGACGCCCCGCTGGATTCGCGGCAGCTCAAGCGCCTGGCCAAACGAGCCATGCTCGGCGTCGCGCGCACGGGATCTCCCGCCAGTAACGGAAGCGGCGAATACGCGATTGCCTTTTCGGTGGCAACGCGCACAGCTTTCCCCGACGACGCCATCACACCGCTGTTTGAAGCCACCGTGGAAGCCACCGAAGAGGCCATCTACAACTCCCTTTTCAAGGCCACCACGACGACCGGTTTCGGCGGCGCCACCATTGAGGCTCTCCCCATCGGCGCCGTGAAAGACCTCATGCGGAAGCACGGCTATCCCGCCGTACAGTAGCGCCTCAGCCGCCCCATCCCCTCGCGGAACACCTCGGGCATCGTCAGCAGGCTCACAACCAAAAACGCTTCCGATTCGAAATCGTAGAAGAAGCCCGGCTGCGTCAGAACGCTCTCCTGAGAGAGCAGTCCAACAGCCCAATCTTCTTCGCTGCGGATTCGCGGCATCTGCACCGTGATGTACCAGCCGCCTTCCACCGCCAGAATGCCGGCCGCCGACCCGGCGAGCACCTCGCGCGCCACCGCCAGGTTGCCGGCCGTCCGCTCGCGGATCTGGCGTTGCACCAACTCGCCAGAGGCCAGCAGCCGCGCCGCCGCGCAGGCCACCGGCGTGCTCACGGAAAGGTACGTATCGGCGATCCATTCCAGCTTCTCCATGGCTTCGGCCCGCAGTTTGGCCGGACCGCTGGTCACTATCCAGCCCAGCTTCATCTGCGGCAGACCGGCGACCTTCGAAAGCCCGCTCATGGAAAATGCCAGGCACTCCTCGACATCCACCAGCGTGCTTATGCGCTCCGCGTCCGGCCCCAGCGGGTAGTCGGAGAAGACCTCGTCGGAAATCAGCGCGATCCGCCGCTGGGCGCACAACCGCGAAAGCGCTTGAAGCTCCGTCCGTTTCACGTACGAGCCGGTGGGGTTGTTGGGATTGACCAGCACCACCGCGCGCGTGCGTTCCGAAACCGCGGCGGCGAGGGCGTCCAGGTCAATGGCCCAGCCGCCATGGTAGGCCAGCGGGTATGGGCGCACCTCGACGGATTCCAGGTTCGCCAGAAACTCGAATAACGGATAGGAAGGCCGGGGGACCAGGACGTGGTCGCCGGCGTTCGTCAGCAGCTTGAAGAGCCAGGCATAAGCTTCGCTGGTGCTGGCCGTGAGTAGGATTCGCCCGGCTTCCACGCGCTCGCCGCGCGCCGCGTAGTAAGATGCAACCGCTTCGCGGGCTTCGGCCGCGCCGGCGGGCGATGGCTCGTAGACCAGCATCCGCGGGTCGTCGAAGGCGCGCACAATTTCCGGCGGGTACACCAGCCCGGCGCGCGTAGGGTTGGATTCGGTGAGGTCCAGTAGGCGCGCCCCGTCCCGGCGCCTGGCCTCCAGCGCCTGGGTGAGGCGGTTGGTGCGGAAATCCCAGTGGAAGCGGGAGGAAAACATGTGGTCCCATTGTAGACCCGAGGGCCGCCCCGCGTAAGATAGAGGCTTGGCGCCCTCTATCCCGCTTATCGATTTTCAGAACGTCACCGTGCGGCGCGGCCGCCGCGTGGTGCTGGCGAGTGTCACGCTCTCTATCGCGCAAGGCGAGCACGCCGTCATCCTCGGGCCCAACGGCTCGGGGAAGTCCACGCTGATCAAAGTCATCTCTCGCGACCTGTATCCGGTGATCAAGGCCGAGCCCTGGTCGCTGCGCATTCTCGGCCGCGACCGCTGGCATCTGTTCGATCTGCGCAACCATCTCGGCATCGTCTCCAACGACTGGATGCAGATGTGCACGCGCGACTACTCCGGGTACGAGATTGTGCTTTCCGGTTTCTTCGGCAGCGTGGGGATCGGGCCCAACCACCAGGTCGCGCCGGAAATGGAGCGGAAGGCACGGGAGGTGATGGAGTTGCTCGAAATCTCGCACCTGGCGGAACGTAATACCAACGAGATGTCGTCCGGAGAGGCGCGCCGCATCCTGATCGCCCGCGCCCTGGTGCACGATCCCCAGGCGCTGGTGCTGGACGAGCCCACCTCGAGCCTGGACCTGCACGCCACCCACGAGCTGCGCGAAATCTTGCGCAAGCTGGCGCGCAACGGCATCAGCATCGTCATGGTGACGCACCACCTTCCGGACATCATCCCGGAGATGCGCCGCGTGGTGCTGATCCGCGGCGGCCGCGTCTATCGCGACGGGCCCAAGCGCCAGGTGCTCGAAGCCCGGACGCTCACCGGCCTGTTCGGCATTCCCGTCGAAGTGCTCGAGCGCGGCGGGTATTACCACGTGCTGTAAACAGAGCCCACGTGCTTGATAATCGAACAGAAGTGTTCGAGAATAGAACCGTGAAAGGCAGTGAGTTTCTCCGCAAAGCGAAGGTAATCGCCAAGCGGAAAAGGCTCATGTTTCGCTGGGATCCGGAGCGCGGCGCCGGCAGCCACGGCACAGTCTATATTGGCGATCGGCTCGCCGTCGTGAAAGATCTCAAGAAGGAACTCGGACCCGGTCTGCTGACTGACATGTGCAGGCAACTCGGCATCCGCAGGGAGGATCTCTGATGTTCACACCTAGTTATCCCGCCACCATCCTCCGCGAGAAGGACGGCAGGGGGTTCCACGTTCGGTTCCCGGATGTGCCTGAGGCTCTGACCGGAGGCGACGACCTCGCCGATACTCTTGCGCAGGCCGCCGACTGCCTGGCTGAAGCCATGGCGGGGCGTATCAGGCGGGGCGACGGGATTCCGGCGCCCTCCAGCCTCAAGCGTGGCCAGCACCTGATCGGTGTTCCGCTATACCTCGCGCCGAAGCTCGCTCTGTACCTCGCCATGCGCGAGTGCGGCATGCGAAATACGGGCTTGGCCAAACGCCTTGGTGTGAGCGAAACCGTTATTCGCCGTATGCTTGATCCGAAACACGCCGCCAAGCCAGAGAGGATTCAGGCTGCGCTGGCGGCGCTCGGCAAGCGGATCGTCGTGACGTTCGAGGATGCCGCGTAGAGGTGCTGGGCCGAACGCCTGAAGTGGCCCTACGGCGCCTGCGCCACGGGTGTTACACTGATTCTTCAAAGGCGGATCTACTTGCACCGATTTGTGTTTCCGGCCCTCCTGATAATGGCCCTGAGGGTTCCCGCGGCCATGTCTCAAGAAGGCCAGCTCGACGCCAGCCCCGGGCTTTTCACCGTGATGGCCGCGATCAATGCCGTCGGCTATGCGGCTGAGCTGTCGTCGCCCAATAATCATCCGCTGCGGGACGCCATCCGCGCGGAACTGGCCCAGCGGAACATCCCTTCACTTCCAGCCATCAAAGCCTTTTTCGACAAGCACCGCAAGAACGACGACACCGCCGAGCTGAGCCAGTACATTTCCTTCGCGCTCACCGCGGGAGGGCCGCCGGACTTCTCTATCAGGCAGCGCGACGTCGAAATCCCGCCGGACGCGGCCCCTTTGAAGGGGCTTTCACCGTTGCTCGCGGCGTTTTACAAGGAAGCCGATATCGAAGACTTGTGGAACCGGTCGCAACGCGTCATTGACCAGTACATCGAGCGGTATCACGAGCCCGTTTCCGAGGCCGTGCTCCAGGTGAACGCCTACCTGCGGCAGCAAACCTCCGGAGCCAGAGGCCGCCGTTTTCAGGTTTATATCGAGCTGCTGGCGGCGCCCAACCAGATCCAGACGCGCAGTTACGGCTTTGAGTACACCATCGTGATCACGCCCTCCCCGGAGCTTCGCACTTTCGATGTGCGGCACGCGTATCTGCACTACCTGCTCGATCCGCTGTCAACTCGCTACCAGGAGATTCTGGAACGCAAAAAGGGACTTGCCGACCACGCCCAGCGCGCGCACGCGCTGGCCGATTCGTTCAAGGACGATTTCCTGCTGCTAGTCACGGAATCGCTGATCAAGGCGGTGGAGGCGCGGCTGGACCATAAGCCGGAAGGCGTCCAGGCGGCCCTGCGCGAGGGTTACATTCTGGCCCCTTATTTCGCCGAACATTTGGCGGCCTACGAGAAGCAGGAACAGTCCATGGCGTTCTACTATTCGGACCTGGTGGGGGCCATCGACGTGGTGAAGGAAGACAAGCGCCTCTCCAACGTGGAATTCAATAGAGAGGAGACCGTGCGCACAGTGAAGTCCGCGCCGCCACCGGGCCCAGTGGGCACCCCCGCACCCCTTACCGGCGCAGCCAAGACGCTGGAGGAAGCGGAACAGACTTACACGGCCCGGGACCTGGACACAGCCAAGAAACTATACCTCGAGGTTTTGCGGCAAACGGACAGCCAGCCCATGCACGCGGCGGTATACTATGGTCTCGCGCGGATCGCGGTGCTTCAGCAAGACCCCGAAACGGCGGAGAAGCTGTTCGAGAAAACCCTGGAATCGCAACCCGAGGCGCAGGTGCAGGCCTGGGCACTGGTTTATCTGGGGAGGCTTTCCATGGCTGCGGGAGACCGCGAACAGGCGGTCAAACATTTCCAAGACGCTCTGAAGGTGGATGACGCATCGAAACTCGCGCGCGACGCCGCGGAACAGGGCGTGCGACAACTTTTAAGGCAGGACGGAAAACAAGGAGTTCTCAAATGAAACGAATGATTTTCACCGGCGCCCTGGCATTGGTGGCTGGTGTTTCGAGCCTCATGGCGCAAGCGGCGCCCCCCAAGGCGCCGGCCCCCGCCGTATCCAACGCGGAAAGGGCGGCGCTGCAGGCGCTGTTCGGTGCGACGCGGACCGGCCCGGATGCCGTCATCAAGGCCGCCGAGGACCTGCTCACGAAGTTTGCGGATACCAGTTTCAAGGATGTGGCGCTGCTCTCGGAGGCCCAGGCCTACCAGCAGAAGCGCGACTACGACAAGGCGCAGATTTACGCCGAGCGCGCGCTCGAGGCCAACCCCAAGAACTTCCAGGCCACGCTGATGCTTTCCGAGGTGCTGGCGCAAAACACGCGCGAAAACGACCTGGACAAGGAAGAGAAACTGAGCAAGTCCGAGAAGCTCGCCAATGACACCATCCAGTTGGTGAAAAGTGCGCTCAAGCCCAATCCGCAGCTTTCGGACCAGCAGTGGGAAGACGTCAAGAAGGACCTCACGGCCGAAGCCCACAGCGCCTTGGGCATGTCTGCGCTGGTGCGCAAGAAATACGACGTGGCCGCCACCGAGTTCAAGACGGCGGCGGATGGCTCGGCTCCACCCGAGCCGGCTTACCAGGTGCGGGAGGCATCGGCGCTTCAGATGGGGGGCAAGAATGACGAAGCCATCGCCATCTGCGACAAGGTGATGGCCGATCAGCAGGTTCTTCCCCAGGTCAGGCAAGTGGCCCAGGCGATTCGCGCCACCGCGATTAAGGCGGGCGGGAAGAACACCACCCCTCCGGCTGCTCCGGCCGCTCCGGCCGCTCCGGCTGCTCCAGCCCCGCCGCCTCCAGCCGAGAAGAAGCAGTAATCTTCCGGACATGCGCGCGGAGCCGGCATCGCTCGAGCTGAGAATCGATTACCGGTTCTCCCACGCGGAGCTGTTGCGCCGCGCGCTTACCCACAGCTCGCTCGCCAACGAATCCCACGCGGGCGTCAGCTCTCCTCTCAACGACAACGAGCAACTCGAGTTCCTGGGCGATTCGGTGCTCGGTTTTCTCGTTGCCGAGGCCCTGGTCCGGCGCTTTCCCGAGTATCGCGAAGGCGAGCTTTCGCGGCTGAAGGCCCACCTGGTGTGCGCGGCCCATCTCCACGGAGTGGCGCGGCGTCTCGATCTGGGCGGCTATCTGGAATTGGGCCGCGGCGAGGAGATGAGCGGCGGCCGCGCCAAGAAGACGCTGCTGGTGAACGCCCTCGAAGCCATCATCGGTGCGATCTGGCTGGATGGCGGGCTGGAAGCCGCCAGGGGCTTCGTCGCCGCGCATGTGCTCGACGCCCCGTTTTCCGGCGATGAGGAGGCGGGCACCGACATTCAGCCGGCCATCGCCAATTTCAGGATGGCGCTTGAGGAACTCGCACAGGCGCACAAGTTGCCGCAGCCGAGTTACTCCATTGTGCGGGAGCAAGGCCCGCAGCACTCTAAGACGTTCACGGTCGAGGTGCGGGTGGGCAAGGAGTGGACCGGACAGGCCGACGGCCGGACCAAGAAGATCGCGGCGCAGAGGGCGGCGCGCGGAGTTTACGAGCGGCTGCGGCAAGAGGCGTCCCCGGATTCGCCGCCCGCCGAAGATGGAGCCGGCTCGTCAACATGAGCGGCTTCATGAACCCGGCGGAATTCGCCAACATCGCAAAATCCGAAGGGCATTTCTGGTGGTACCGGGGCATGCGGACCATCCTGTTCCGCATGTTGGATCCCTACCTGGCGGGGCGGAGCATCGGGCGCGCCCTCGAAGCCGGGTGCGGAACGGGTTACTTCTCGCACCTGCTTCAGAGGGAACGCGGCTGGCCGGTGGTGCCCATGGATTTCAGTTGGCACGGCCTTCGCTACGCGCGCGACATGGGCGTCGAACGCGCCGTGCAGGGTGATATCCGGGGGCTTCCCTTTGCGGACGGCGCCTTCGACCTGGTGATGTCCGTGGACGTGCTGGCGCACCTGCCGCGCGGCCAAGAGCAGCTCGCCGCGCGGGAGTTGGCGCGGGTGCTGGCGCGCGGCGGTCTCCTGGTGGTCCGCACGGCGGCGCTCGACATCCTGCGCAGTTGCCATTCCCAATTCGCCTTCGAGCGGCAGCGGTTCACGCGGCGCCGGCTGATGGGATTGATGACTGGTGCGGGCGTCCGGGTGCTGCGCTGCACCTACGTCAATTCGCTGCTGCTGCCGGCGGCGCTGGCGAAATTCCGGGTCTGGGAGCCGCTGCTCCGTAAACCGCCCTCGAGCGGAGTCGAACCGGTGGCGCCCTGGCTCGACAAGCTGCTGTACGCGCCGCTGGCGCTCGAGGCGGCCTGGCTCGGCGCCGGCCACGACCTCCCGGTGGGCCAGTCGCTGGTCCTGATCGGTGAGAAAATGGTGTAACCTTGGAGGCCCGCAAATTCCCATCGCTGAGCGTCTTCTTCCCGGCGTATAACGACGCTCCCTCGCTGCCGGGGCTGGTCCGCAAGACGCTCGCCACGCTGGAACGGCACGTGGCCGATTACGAGGTCGTCGTGGTGAACGACGGCAGTCAGGACCGCACCGGCGCAGTGCTGGAGGAGCTTCGCCGCGAGTACAGCCCATGGCTGCGCGTGGTGACCCATGCCCACAACCGCGGTTATGGCGGCGCGCTGCGCAGCGGGTTCGCGGCGGCTCACAAGGAGTTTGTCTTCTACACCGATGGCGACGGACAGTACGACGTCGGCGAGCTTCCCCGGCTGCTCGAGCTGATGGGGCCCGCCACCGGGCTGGTAAACGGCTATAAGCTGGAGCGTCATGACCCACGGCACCGCGTCTGGATCGGAAATGTTTACAACTTTTGCGCGCGCCTGCTGTTCCGCATTCGCATCCGCGATATCGATTGCGATTACCGGCTGATCCGGCGCGCCCTGCTGGAAGAGATCCACCTGACCTCCACCAGCGGCGTCATCTGCGTCGAGCTGGTGCGGAAACTGGAGTTGAGCGGCTGCCAGGTGATGGAAGCCGGTGTGCATCATTATCCGCGTCTCCATGGAAGGTCGCAGTTCTTTCGGATCCGCTCGCTGGCGGTCACGCTCTTGCAGCTTGTGCGGCTATGGGTAAGGCTGGTGATTCTACAATGACCATCCCGATGGTCGATCTGCGGCCCATGCTGGCGGCTACCGAGCCGGCCTGGCGGGCCAATCTCGAGCGCCTGTTCGAGCGTATGCAGTTCATCCTGGGCGAACAGGTGGATGCATTCGAGCGGGAGCTGGCGGCGGCGTGGGGCGCCAGGTTCGCGGTGACGGCGGGGTCGGGCACGGCGGCCATCGAGCTGGGGATCAGAGCCGCCGGACTGGCCGAGAGCGGCGCGGAGGTCGTCGTGCCCGCGCTCACCTCGCCGTTCACCGCGCAGGCCATCCGGGCGGCCGGATGCCGGCCGCGGGGGCTGGTTCTGTTGCAAGATGCCTGCCCGGCGCACGGTGCGCAAGAGGCAGGACGCCCGTTCACCAGCTTTTCGCCGGCGGTGGCATACAGCTTCTACCCCACCAAGAACCTGCCCTGCCTGGGCGACGGCGGACGGCGCCATGACCAGGTGGCCCGCACGCGCGCCATCAATTCGCGTCTGGATGAGATCGAAGCCTGCTATCTCCGCGCCTTTCTGCCGAAGCTGGCCGAGTGGAACCAGCGCCGCGCGCGGCTGGCGGCTCTCTACGGCCAAGCCCTGGCCGGATGCGACGGCGTGCGGCCGGTTGGGCGGCGGGCAGGTTCAGTGTGCCATCTCTACGTGGTGCGGGCTGCCGGGCGCGCCCGGTTGCGGAAGTTCCTGGCGGAACGCGGCGGCCTGCCGCGAGGTTTTGTCGCTTCCCTTGTGGCCCTATATGCCGGAGACGGCGGTGGAAGAAGTGGCGGCGCGGGCGCGCGAGTTCTACAGCGCGGCGTAGTTGACCACCTGCGGCGGCGGGGTTTCCTCGGCTTCCACCTGAAGCGTAAACGACTTCGTGGCCACCGTGCCGTCGTAGCCTTCCGCCAGCAGGGTGTAGTGGGTGGTGTGTTCCGGCACGATTTCCAGGCAATGATCGGGAAGGGAATAAACTTCCTGAATCATGGGAGAGATGCGCACGGATTTGGCGTTCTCCACGCTATAGCATAGCCGCGCCGTTTCTCCCGCCGTGAGAATCCCCGTGCTGGCATAGAACCGAAGAATCCGCACCGGCCCACCCGCCGGGTGGACCCAGGCGCGGCGATCCGACCGGTCCACCGCGCTCAGACCCCACATGGCGACCAGGAGACCCACTGCGACGAATACCGTGGAGAACGCCGAGAACAGCCGCACAGCTTTCTCTTAGATTCTACTATTCCAGCGAAGGTTTCAGTTGCGCGCGCCCGGCCAGGGTTCGCGCCAATCGTGGGGCAGGTCTCCGACCTGCCCTGACCTGCTCTGGGCGAGGCATGCCTCGCCCACGAGGCCGGTCTACACTGGGTTCATGCCTATTCGGATCGTTCAAGTCGATGCCTTCACGGCCCGGCCCTTTGCCGGCAATCCCGCGGCCGTTTGCGTGCTGCGGGAAGCGCCCCCCGAGCAGTGGATGCGCGATGTGGCGCGCGAGATGAATCTTTCGGAAACCGCCTTTCTGACGCCGCGCGACGGCGGCTTCAACCTGCGCTGGTTCACGCCCGCGGTGGAGGTGGACCTGTGCGGCCATGCGACGCTGGCGAGCGCCCACGTGCTGTGGGAAGACGGTCACCTGCCGGCGGGCCGGCAGGCGCGGTTTCACACGCGCAGCGGGCTGCTGCTGGCCGGCCGCCGAGGGGATTGGATCGAGCTGGATTTCCCGGCCAAAGCTGGCTCCCCGGCCGAAGCGCCGCCGGATCTGCTTCCGGCCCTCGGCGTGCAAGCCCGGTTTGTGGCCCGCAACCAATTCGACTACCTCGTCGAAGTGGAGTCCGAAGAGACGCTACGCGCCATGACGCCGGATTTCACAGCCCTGCGGAAGGTCCCGGTGCGCGGCGTGATCGTGACGTCACGGCCGGGGCGCCCTCCGGGCCCGGCGGAGTTCGATTTCGTCTCGCGTTTCTTCGCCCCGGCGGCGGGAGTGGACGAAGATCCCGTTACGGGATCGGCGCACTGCGCCCTGGGGCCGTACTGGGCCGAGCGGTTGGGCAAGAGCGAGTTCACGGCCTATCAGGCGTCGGCGCGCGGCGGCGTGGTGCGGGTGCGGCTCAATGGAGACCGCGTGATTCTGGGCGGCCAGGCGGTGACGGTGATGCGGGGGGAACTGGCGGCGTAGTAAACTCCCTTCATGCCGGATCTTCGCGACATGCCCGATGAGCCGCCGCCGTTTCTGGGCACCTGGCGGCGCGTCTACATAGCGGTTCTCATCTATCTCTGTGTAATCGTCGCGGGGGCTTACTGGTTTACGCGAGCGTTTCAATGAGGCCCCTCGACTGGATCGTCCTCATCACATCCCTGGTCTCCATCGTCCTGTACGGCCTCTACCGCGGACGCGGCAGCAACACGGTGGACCGCTACCTGCTGGCCGGCAAGTCCATGCCCTGGTACGCCATGGGCCTTTCCATCATGGCCACGCAGGCCAGCGCCGTCACCTTTATCTCCACCACCGGGCAGTCGTACGTGGACGGGATGCGCTTCGTGCAGGCCTATTTCGGACTGCCCCTCGCCATGATCGTCATTTGCTCCACGGTGGTCCCGCTTTTTCACAAGGCCAAGATCTACACCGCGTACGAATACCTGGAGCGGCGCTTCGACAGCAAGACGCGCACCCTGGCGAGCGCGATCTTCCTGTGCCAGCGCGGGCTCTCCGCGGGACTGACGCTCTACGCGCCGGCCATCGTGCTCTCGGTGATCCTCGGCTGGCCGGAGCGGGCCACCACGCTTCTGATGGGAACCTTGGTGATCACCTACACCGTGCTCGGCGGCATCAAGGCCGTGACGTGGTCGGACGTGCAGCAGATGGGCATCATCTTTCTGGGGCTGGTGGTTGCGCTGGTGACCGTGATCGTGCTGATGCCGTCGTCGGTCTCGTTCGGCGACGCCATGTTTCTGGCGGGCGCGGCCGGCCGCCTGAACGCGGTCACCACCCACTTCGACTGGAACGACCGCTTCAATATCTGGAGCGGCCTGATCGGGAGCACGTTCCTGTTCCTCTCCTACTTCGGCTGCGACCAATCGCAGGTGCAGCGCTACCTGACGGGCCGCTCCATCGCGCAGAGCCGGCTGGGCCTGCTGTTCAACGCCGTGGCCAAAATCCCCATGCAGTTTTTCATTCTGTTCATCGGCGCCATGGTGTTTGTCTTTTACCTGTTCGTGCAGCCGCCGGTCCTGTTCCAGCGCGCGGAGCTCGGCCGCATCCAACAGGCGGGTGCATTCCAGCCCATGGCGGAGCAATACAACCGGGCGTTCGAGGACCGGCGCCAGGCGGCGCTGGCGCTGGTGGAAGCGCACCACGCGCGCGATTCCGCAGCCGTTGCGCGCCGCATTGCGGAATACCGGGCGGCGCAGATGGAGATCGACGGCGCGCGCGCTCAAGCCGCGAAGCTGGTGGAGCGCACCGGCGGCGAGAAAGATTTCAGCGACACCAACTACATCTTCCTTTCGTTCGTCACGCGCCATCTGCCGGCGGGAATTGTGGGGCTCATCATCGCGGTGATTTTCGCGGCGGCCATGTCCGCCAGCTCCGGGGAGATCAACTCTCTGGCCACCGTGACGGTAGTGGACATTTACCGGCGCTACGTTCGCCGCGCGGGCAGCGACCATCACTACCTGGCGGCCTCGCGCTGGGCCACGCTGTTCTGGGGCGTCTATGCGGTGACATTCGCCGGATGGGGCAAGCGGCTGGGATCGCTGATCGTGGCGGTCAACGTGGTGGGATCGCTTTTCTACGGCTCTCTGCTGGGATGTTTCGTGCTGGCGCTGGCCTTCCGGCGGGTCGGCGGAACGGCCACGTTCATCGGGATGCTGGCCGGCGAAGCCGCCATCTTCTCGGCTTTCCTGTTCACCGGCATGTCGTACCTCTGGTACAACGTGATCGGCTGCGTGGTGGTAGTCGGAACCGCGCTGGCCATCACTTACCTCGCGCCCGGCGCCACCGCCACCACAGCAAGTATGCGGCAATCAGTATAGCGGCCGCGACGGTCGCGCCGACGAGGTAGTGATGGATTTCTCTCTCCACCGCTTCCCATTGGTCGCCCAGGAAGTAGCCCAGGCCGATGAACGTGGCCACCCACAGGCACCCGCCGCTGTAGGCGAACAGCGCGAACTGGTGCGGCTCCACCTCGCTCATGCCCGCGGCATAGGCAGTGACATGGCGCACCCCGGGGACGAAGTAGCCGAACGTCAGGCCCCAGTGGCCCACGCGCTCAAACCAGGCATGGGCTTTGAGGATGTGCTCTTCGGTAATGCGCAGGTACCTTCCGTAGCGATGAATCAGGGCCAGCCCGAACGTCCGGCCCAGCGTGTAGCTGATGGTGATGCCGCAAGTGCTGCCCGCGAACGCCGCGGCACATGCCAGCGGTAGCGAAAGATGGCCCTTGAAGACCAGGTATCCGCTAAAGGTGAGAAGCGTTTCATCGGGCACCGGCAGCCCGATAATTCCAAACACCAGCAAACCGAAGATCGCCAGGTAGCCGTACTGCGTGATCCAGGCTAGGACCTGTTGTTCCAATCGCTATACCACCAAGCCGGTGATCTCGACCTGGCTGCGATTGCCGGCGATCACCACGATTCCGCTCTCCGTGACGTAATGGTTGAGGCGGTCGCGGTCGAGGTTGTAGCCGATCTCGGCGTCTTCCGGCACCCGCACGTTCTTGTCGAGGATGGCGCGGCGAATCTTCGCGCGGCGGCCAATATCGCAGTTGTCGAGGATGACGCAGTCTTCCACCAGGGCGCCGGCATGCACCCGGACGCTGCGGCTCAGCACCGAGTTCCGCACCACGCCGCCGGAAAGGAGACAGCCGCCCGAGACGATCGAGTCGATGGCCTGGCCGCGGCGGTTCTCTTCGTCGAACGTGAACTTCGCCGGCGGGTCCGGGTAGGCCGTGGTGCGCAGCGGCCATTCCCGGTTGTAGAGGTTGAGCGCCGGGGTGACCGAGCGGAGGTCCATGTTGGCTTCGTAGTAGGAATCGATGGTCCCCACGTCGCGCCAGTAAGGCACCCCATCGGCCGGCTCGCCGGGAATGCGGCTGGTCTGGAAATCATAAGCGAAGATCTCGGCTTTGCCGGTCAGCTTGGGAAGGATGTCGCGGCCAAAATCATGGCTGCTGGTTTCATCGGCGGCGTCGTCGTGCAGCAGCCGCAGCAGCGTGCGCGTCGAGAAAATGTAGTTGCCCATGGAGGCGTAGACGCGCTCCGCATCGCCGGGTATGGTGGGCGCGTCGGGGTTCTTCTCGTGGAACGCGGTGATGTGGCCGTCGCCGGCCACTTCGATCACGCCCAGCTCGGCGGCGACTTGCTTGGCCATGGGGATGGCGGCCACCGTAACTTCGGCGCTCCTCTGCACGTGGAACTCGATCATGCTGGCGACGTTCATGCGGTAAATGTGGTCCGCGCCGAAGATCGCCACCACGTGGGGATCGGACTGCTCCACCAGGTTGATGTTCTGGTAAATGGCGTCCGCCGTGCCCTGGTACCAGGTCTCATCGGGCGAGCGCATCTGCGCCGGCACGGGGATCAGGAACTGCGTCTTGAGCAGCCCGCCGAACTGCCAGCCTTCACTGAGGTGCTGCAACAGCGACTGGCTGCGGAACTGCGTCAGCACGTAGATGGAGTAAATCCCCGAGTTGATGAAATTGCTCAGCACGAAGTCGATGATGCGGTACTTGCCGCCAAACGGAACGGCCGGCTTGGCCCGTTCCCTGGTCAGTGGATACAGCCGGGTGCCCTTCCCGCCGGCCAGCACGATACCCAACGTCCGTAAACGCATAGGATTCCGCCAACCCCCTATTGTAAGCCGCAAAACGGGGACTGCCATCCAATTCCGCCTTTTGGAATTGGATGGCTGTACCCGGTTTGCCCCTTTACGTGAACCCAGCCGCAGGCGCCTACATGTACTCCGGAATCGGAATCCCCAAAATGACCGCGGTCCGTTCGAGCTGCCGGCGGAAGAAATCCGTCATCCACAGCAGGAACACCTTTTTCTCGCGGTTCTCCTCGTGAATGATGGGGTACTGGTGATAGAAGTTGTTGAACGCCTGCGCCAGTTGAAACGCGTACTTGGCCACGTGCGCCGGCTCGCCGGCGGTCACGGCTTCCTCTACCGCGGAATCGGCCTTGGATGCGGCCAGCAGCAGCTTCCAGAAATCTTCCGACTGAAGCTGGCGCGCCATGGCTTCGCGGCCGATCTCCGCCGCGAAATCGGGGACGCTCTCGCCGCGCTCCTCGAGCTTCCGCAGAATGTTGCGCGCGCGCACCGCCGCGTACTGGAGGTACGGCCCGGTCTCGCCTTCGAAGCTCAGCGCCTCCTGAAAATCGAAAGCGATCACCGAAGTCCGGGTGAACTTCAGCAGAAAGTAGCGCAGCGCGCCGATGGCGATCTGGCCGGCCACGCGCTTCTGCTCTTCCGCCGAAGCCTCTGGGTGGCGCGATGCCACTTCCTCCAGCGCCTTGGCGATGAGCGCGTCCATGAGGTCGTCCGCCTTGACGCCCAGGCCCTTGCGGCCGGAGACTTCCACATACGGACGCGCCCGGTCTTCCTCCGATAGCGGGATCCCCAATTCCGCGCAGCATCCGGGCGTTAGCGCCACCATTTCGTAAGAGAAGTGGACCGACTGATCGGCCTGCGCGGTGTAGCCCAAGCCGCGCAGCCCGGCCGCCACCACGTCCTGCAAGTAGGACTGCCGCGCGTCGATCACGTTGTAAACGCGCGAACCGTGCCCGAACTGCTGCGCGGTTTCCGTAGGCTCGCCGGTAGTAACCCACAGCACGCGGCCGTCGGCGTACGTCTGCAACGGGCGGTAGTAGAAATCCTTGCCGAGCAGGCCGAATTTCCAAAGCTGGTAGGCGATATCCTTGCCGACGTAGGTGACGGTGCCATCCGAGCGCACGATCACCTTGCCCTCTTCCGAGAGGCCCGGCATCACCCAGCAGCCCGCGTTCTTGCCTTCGGTCTCGCGGTAAATGGCTTGGCGCTTCTTGAGCAGCTCGAAGGCCGAGGCCCAGAACTGCAGGCGCAGGATCTCGCTCTCGCGCGGCAGCACGTCGTACTCGACCCCCAGCCGCAGCATGGTCGCCAGGTGCGCTTCCACGATGGCGTCCGCCACCAGGTGCGCTATCCCGGCCAGCTCGCCCGCTCCCGCTTCGATGGCGTGCAGCGTCGCGCCGCGCCATTCCAGCGCCTCGGGATGGTCCTTGTAGAAGCTGGAAGTGCGCGCGTAGAGGTCCCAGCAGTAGTAGTCGAACCGCACCGACGGGTCGGCCAGCAGCGCCTTCACATCCTCGGGGGTCTTGTTCTCCAGGTAGTGGAACCCCACCACCACGTCGGCCACCTGCACGCCGGTGTTGTCGATGTAGTTCTGCACCTCGACGCGCTGCCCGCGCGCGCGCAGCATGCGCACGAAGGTGTCCCCCAGCGCGGCGTTCCGCAGGTGTCCGATGTGCGCCGCCTTGTTGGGGTTGATGTTGGTGTGCTCGACGATGACCTTCTCGCCCGCGGGCGCGGCCTCTTCGGATTCGCCGCGCAGCAGGGCCGCGCCTAACGCGCCGCGATCGAGCCGGATGTTGACGTACCCGTTGCCGGCCACCTCCACCGCCGCCACACCTTCGATCGGCCCGATCTCCGCCGCCAATTCCGTCGCGATCTTTCGGGGCGCCTGCCGCAACTGTTTGGCAAGCTGAAATGCGGCCGGCACGGCCATTTCGCCGAAATCGCTCTGGCGCGGCTGCTCGACGGCTACCGCCAGATCGAGACCGTAGCGCGCCAGTATGTGTGCACGAAAGGCGTTGGAAACGCGCTTTTCGATGGAATGGAACATGGGAAGCTACGAGTATAACGTGCCGGGGAGGTCGGGCGAGCCCGGGGGCAGGGTGGGCTTTTCTAAGACGGCGCCCTTTGAGGGGTTCCGGGCCGGGTGGCCAGATCCGCGCTTCACCCCGGGCTGGACAACGCACGGCGAAGGTCCGCAGGTTCTTCCTGTAGCTCCGGCCGCCGCAACGAATTCCCGGCTAACTCCGCTCAGCACAGTCGAACTGTGTCTACAGCCTCTTGACCGCCAGCTACAATAAGGTGACCGGCATGAACCTCGAACAAGTGGCCCGGCGGGCCAAGGTTTCCACCGCCACGGTGTCCCGGGTGCTCAATAATGCCAGCGTCGTCAAGAGCACCACCCGCGCCCGCGTCGTCAAGGCCATCGAGGAGTTGAAATACCATCCCAATCTGCACGCGCGCAACCTGGCCGGCGGCAAGAGCCGCACCATCGGCGTGATCGTCTCCAACCTGGAGAACCCGTTTTTCTTCGACATCTATAAGGCCGTCGAGTCCGGCGCCCACGCCCGCGGCTTCGAAGTGGTGATGGCCAACACCGACTACCGGTCCGAGCAACTGGTCTCGAGCGTCCGGCTGATGATCGGGCGGCGCGTGGAGGGCCTGGCCGCCATCGTGTCGGAGATGGAGCCGGCGCTCATCGACGAGCTCACCGACAGCCGCATTCCGGTGGTCTTCTACGACGTCGGCGCGCCGCGGCCGAACATCACCAACATCCGCGTCAACTACCGCCGCGGCATCGAGAAGGTGATCGATTACCTGCACAGCCTGGGCCACCGGCGCCTGGGTTTCGTGGGGCACCACGCCCTCCTGGGGCCGATCAATGAGCGCATGAAGACCGTGCTGGATGCCGTGGCGCGGATTCCCGAAATCGAAGTGCGCACCGCCGCCGACGCCGATACGCTCGAGGGCGGCCGGCAGGCCACGCGCGCGCTGCTGGCCTCGGGTTTCGCGCCCACCGCGATCATCTGCGTGAACGACGTCATGGCCGTGGGAGCATTGCGCGAACTGCGCGAGCGCGGCATCCGCGTGCCGCGGGACGTTTCCGTCACGGGCTTCGACAACGTCAAACTTTCCGAGTTCTGCCACCCGGCTCTGACCACCGTGCACATTCCGCGCGAGCGCATCGGGCAGATCATTTGCGACTGCCTGATTCCCAAGCCGGACCAGCCCACTGCCATCGAGCACGACATCCTGATCGATCCGGAGTTCGTCCTGCGCGATTCCACCGGGCCCGCGCCGGGGGCTCTAGGGGCCTGACCACTCTGTCCCAAGGCGCTGCTTTTGCGCCGCGCGGACAGAGCGGTCAGTCCCCGAATCTGGCCCGCTCGTCCAGCTTGACATCCCTACTCACCTCCCCTACGATGGGCACGTGCAAGCGATTACAGCACAACTCCCTCTGTCTCTCTTGCTGCAGAGTGCTCCCTCGCGCTTGGTCTCCCTGTCGGGCGTGGACATCGCGATCATTGTTTTGTACTTCTTCGCCGTCATCGGAATCGGCTTCTATCTGAAGCGTTACACCAAGACGGGCGAGGATTTCTTCCTGGCCGGCCGCGAGATGACCGCCTGGGTGGCGGGCCTCAGCTTTCTCGCCGCCAACCTAGGCTCGCTCGAGCTGATGGGCTGGGCGGCGTCCGCCTACCAGTACGGCATCCTCGCCACGCACTGGTATTGGATCGGCGCCATCCCCGCCATGCTCTTCCTGGGGATCGTGATGATCCCCTTCTACTACATCTCCAAGACGCACTCCGTGCCCGGCTATCTCAAGCTTCGCTACGGCGAGCCGGCGCGCGCGTTCTCGGCCATCTCCTTCGGCTTCATGACCGTCCTGATGAGCGGCATCAATATGTACTCCATGGCGCTGGTCTTGAAAGTCGTGCTCGGCTGGGACATCCACTTCAGCATCTGGGTCTCCTCCATCACCGTGGCCGTGTACGTTGGCCTGGGCGGCCTGCTCTCGGCAATCTTCAACGAAGTGCTGCAATTTGTCCTCATCTGGCTGGGCGCGCTGCTGATTTCCATCATCGGACTGATGGAGGCCGGCGGCTGGAGCGGAATGGTGGCCCGCATCCATCATAATTTCCCGGCACAGGACTTCACCCACCTGTGGCGCACCATGGGTTCTTTCAGCGACAACCCCATGGGCATCCACTGGGTCGGCATCGTCTTCGGACTGGGGTGGGTCATCTCGTTCGGATACTGGACCACGGACTTTCTGGTGGTGCAGCGGGTGATCGCCGCCAAGAACCTCCGCGCCGCCAAACTGGCGCCCATCATCGGCTCGGCGTTCAAGATGATGGTGCCGTTCATCGTGATTCTGCCGGGCCTGCTGGGGCTGGCGCTGCTGCCTCCCGGGTTCCTGACGGGCGAGACCCAGGCCGTGGCCACCGGAGGCCACAGTTACAACGAAGTCCTGCCCATCATGCTGGCGCGCTATTGCGGCCCCGGCCTGCTCGGCTTGGGCATCACCGCGCTCATCGCCGGCTTCATGTCCGGCATGGCCGGCAACGTCAGCGCCTTCGCCACGGTGTGGACCTATGACATCTACCGCGCCCTCTTCCGCAAGCAGGCCCCCGACGCGCATTACGTCGCCATGGGACGCTGGTGCACCATCCTGGGCGTGCTGGTCAGCATTGGCACGGCCTACTTCGTGATGCAATTTCGAAGCATCATGGACTACGTGCAGCAGCTCTTCAGTTTCTTTATCGCGCCGCTGTTCGGCACGGTGATTCTCGGCATGTTGTGGAAGCGCGCCACGCCCCAGGGCGGTTTCTGGGGCCTGCTCACCGGCACGTTTTCTTCCATCGGCATGTGGCTGTGGGTCTACCTGGACCCCACGGCGCTGCGCTACATCGCCCTTTCCTCCCAGGCCAAGCCCATGGCCGAGAACATGTTCCGCGCGCTGTGGGCCTGGATCATTTGCGTGGTGGTGACGGTGGTGGTGAGCATGGCCACGCGGCCCAAGCCCGACTCCGAGCTGGCCGGCCTCGTCTACGGTTGCACGGAGCTGCCTTCGGAAGGCCACCTGGCGCTCTACCAGCGCCCTATTTTCTGGGCCGGGGTGGTGGCGTTCGTGTTTGTGGTTTTGCAAGTCATTTTCTGGTAGGTGAACGATGCATCGCGTTGGCATGATTTCCATCTGGTTCTTCATCGGTGTCCTGCTCCTGATTTACGGAGTCTTAATTTTGGGCGCCGGAATTTACGATCTGTGGAATCCGGCGGCGCACCCCGTGGTGAGGTCCGACCTGCACGCCGGAATCTGGTGGGGCGCCCTGCTGGTCGCCATGGGCGTGGTTTATTCGCTGCGGTTTAAGCCAGGAAGGGGAAAATGATGACTTTCGGTATGATCGTCGGAAACCGGGGATTTTTCCCCGACCATCTCGCTCAGAGCGGACGCTCCGAGATGCTTGCGGCCCTCGAGAAGGCCGGATACCAGGCCGTCGCGCCCGGTCCGGAAGACACCAAGTTCGGGGCCGTGGAGACGCGCGCGGAATCGGCATGTTGCGCGGACCTGTTCAAGAAGCACCGCGAGTCGATCGACGGCGTCATCGTCACGCTGCCCAATTTCGGCGAGGAGCGCGCCATAGCCGATACCCTGCGCATGGCCGATCTGAACGTCCCGGTGCTGGTGCAGGCCACCCCCGATACGCCCGGCCTGATGACCATTACGGACCGCCGGGATAGCTTCTGCGGCAAGATGTCGGCGTGCAACAACCTGTCCCAGTACGGCATTCCTTATTCGCTCACCACGCGCCACACCGAGGCCCCGGATTCCGACTGTTTCCGCCATGACCTCGCCTGGTTCGCCGCCGTGTGCCGCGTCGTGCGGGGGCTGCGGCGGTTGCGCATCGGCGCCATCGGCGCTCGGCCCGCGGCCTTCAACACCGTCCGCTACAGCGAGAAGATCCTCGAAGCCGCCGGCATCTCCGTCGAGCCCATCGACCTTTCCGAAATCCTGGGCCGCATCGCGCGCATGAGCGACCAGCACCCCGCGGCCGTCGCCAAACTCGACGCCATCCGGCGCTATGTGCCGACCGAGGGCGTGCCCGCCGAACCGCTCCTCAAGATGGCCAAGCTCGGCGCGGTGGTGGATGAATGGATGGCCCAGACCGATGTCTCCATCAGCGCCGTGCAGTGCTGGACTTCGCTCGAAGAGTTCTTCGGCGTGGTGCCCTGCACGGTGATGAGCATGATGAGCGAGAACCTGATGTCCAGCGCCTGCGAGGTGGATATCTGCGGCGTCATCGGCATGCACGCCCTGCAACTGGCCTCCGGAACGCCTAGCGCCCTGCTCGACTGGAACAACAATTACGGCGAAGACCCCGACAAAGCGGTCTGCTTCCATTGCAGCAACCTCCCCAAGCACTTCTTCAAGGAGGCGCGCATGGACTTTCAGCAGATTATCGCCGGCACGGTAGGGCGCGACAACACCTACGGAACATGCGTGGGGCGCGTGAAGTCGGGACCGATGAGTTTCGCGCGCTTTTCGACCAATGATCGCGAAGGCTCGATTCACGGCTACGTGGGGGAAGGCGAGTTCACCGACGATCCGCTCGAGACCTTTGGCGGCGCCGGCGTGGTGCGCATCCCCAGGCTGCAAGAGTTGCTCCGCTACATCTGCGAGCGCGGCTTCGAACATCACGTGGCCGCCAACCTGGCCCCGGTAGCCGCCGCCGTACAGGAAGCCGCCACCCGTTATCTCGGCTGGAGCGTGTGCCGACATTCATAAGGGCCGCGAGCCAGGGTTTTCCCCGGCCCCCGGCCCCCGGCCCCCGAAAGGTTCCCATGAGCATTGTTGCCGGCGTAGATTTCGGAACCCTGAGCGTTCGGGTTTCCATTTTCGACAGCGCCAAAGGCCGTCTCGGCTCTGGCGTGGCGGAGTACCCGCTCCTCCGCAAGAAGGACGACCCCGACCACGCCACCCAAAGCCACTCGAGCCACATGCAGGCGCTGATCGAGGCCATGCGCCGCGCCATTGAAGCCGCCGGCATCGACGGCAACGCCATCGAGGCCATCGCGCTCGACACCACCGGCTCGACCATGATCCCGGTGGACGCGCATCTCGAGCCCATCGACGACTACTATCTCTGGTGCGATCATCGCGCCTGGAAGGAAGCCGGCGAGATCACCGCCGCGGCGCGCAGCCGGGGCCTCGAGGCCCTCGACTGGTGCGGCGGCATCTACTCCTCCGAGTGGGGCTTTGCCAAGCTGCTGCACTGGCTGCGCCACAATCCCGAGAAGCGCGGCCGCTTCTCCACGGCCCTCGAGCACTGCGACATGGTGGCCGCCGCGCTGTGCGGAATCGCCGACCCGGCCTCGGTTCCGCGCAGCGTCTGCGCCATGGGCCACAAGTGGATGTGGAACGCGGGCCTGGGCGGCCTTCCGCCCGAGGAGTTCCTGGTCGGGGTCGATCCGCTGTTCGCCGGCGTGCGCGCCAAACTGGCCGGCCGCTACGCCACTTCGGACCAGATCGCCGGCGAGCTTGCTCCGGCCTGGGCGGCGCGACTCGGCTTGCGCCCCGGCATCCCCATTCCGGTCGGCGCCTTCGACGCGCACTGGGACGCCATCGGCGCCGGCGTGCGGCTGGGCGACGTGGTGAACGTGGTGGGAACCTCCACCTGTATCATGGCCATTGGGGAGAAGCCGGAGCTGATTCCGGGTGTCTGCGGCGTGGTGCCGGGGTCCATCCATCCGCATCGCATCGGCATCGAAGCCGGCATGTCGGCCACGGGCGACATTTTCGAGGCCATCGCGCGGCGCGCCGGCACGGCCGTCGCCGAATTATCGGACGGCTTGGAGAATTACCGCGCCGGGGAGACCGGCCTGCTGCGCCTCACCTGGGACAACGGCGACCGCACAGTGCTGGTGAACCCCGAGCTGAGCGGCGTTACGCTGGGCTGGCGCCTGACCCACTCGGCCCAGGATGAACTGTTCGCGGCCATCGAAGGCACGGCCTTCCACACGCGCGTGATTCTCGAGCGCATGGAGGAGCACGGCGTCCCGGTGCGCCGCATCATCAACGGCGGCGGCGTCCCGCGGAAGAATCCCGTGCTCAACCAGGTGTACGCCAGCGCCATGGGAAAGCCCATCCTGGTGCCCAAAGGCGATGTCACAAGCCTCGGCTCGGCGATCTTCGCGTTTCTGGCCGCCGGCGCCTTCCGGACCATCGAAGAAGCGCAGGACGCGCTGTGCCCCGGTTATATCACCATCCAGCCGGAAAGAGCGGCGGCCGCGACGTATGCGGAGTTGTACCCGCTCTTCCGGAAACTGTACTTTGCCTTTGGCGAGCGCCGGGCCAAGGCCGTCGAGATGGGCGATGTTTTGCCCGAGCTGCGCAGAATCGCCGCGCGCGCGCGAGGAGGCCAGAGTGCTGGAAGCGTTGCGCACTGAGGTCTGCGAAGCCAATCTCGAGTTGGTGCGCCGCGGCCTGGTGCTGTACACGTTTGGCAACGCCAGCGGCCTCTCGCGCGACGACGGCCTGGTGGCCATCAAGCCCAGCGGCGTTCCCTATGAAAAGATGACGCCCGCCGACATGGTGATCACGGACCTGGAAGGCCGCGTGGTGGAAGGCCGCCTGCGGCCGTCTTCCGATTTGGCGACGCACGTGGCGCTCTATCGCGCGTTCCCTTCCGTCGGCGGCGTGGTGCACACCCACTCGCGCTGCGCCACCGCCTGGGCGCAGGCTTGCCGCGAGATCCCCTGCTTCGGCAC
>JBEKSR010000058.1:0-33300 GCA_049516835.1 Bryobacteraceae bacterium
TGCACAATCGATATTTCCCACACCTGAATGATGTGATCGCCGCAGTGGAAGCAGAGTTCGCTCAGTGGGCATACCGCAACGATACCCTGCGCCGATTATGCGCAATTACTTAAGACGTTGTGGCTAGCCTGCGCGGTTGATGCGACATAAGGAACGTTATGTTTGTACTATCGGGGGGCGCGGTCTCGCGGATTTCCAGCGTGGCCAGCAATCTGTGCGAGGAAGTAGATGAAGGCCATGATGCCGTTCGTGTCGGGCTCGTCTTTGCATAGTATTCGCGTGACAGGCGGCACCCCGGCATATAGCCAGTGTTCCTTTAACCAGTCTGGGGTTGGCCTGTGGTCGTTGCTGAACAGCGGCTCCGGATCGTCGTTGTCGTTGACGGGAACTGCCCGGGGGGATCTCCGATTCGTCCGATCGCGCGGTCGAGCGGCAGGGTGAATTCGAACGGATGCGCCGCTCACCGCTCCAGCCGGGACAGGAGACGGCGGCGCGCCTCCTCCCAGGCAATGAGAGGAACGGCTCCGCTGTCGATCCGCTGAAGACGCCGATAGATCTCCTCCCGCCAGGCTTCTTCCGCGGCAGCGTCGACCGTTTGATCCAGACTGCTAATCAAAGAGTCGATCAGCGCAGCGCGAACTTCGGGCGATAGGGCTAGCGCGTCTCTTAGCACTTCCGCCGCATCCGGTTCCATGAACCCATTCTATCGCCGGGCCACCCGGCGCTGACTCCGCGTGCCATACTGGCAAAGGCGGCAGCCAATCGGCCAATCACCCAGATGTTTTGTTATTCCCAAAACGATCTTTACTGCGAGCAGGTCGCGCTGGCGGACCTGGCTCATCGCACCGGCACTCCGGCCTACGTCTACTCCAGTCAGGCGATTCTGGCGAACTATCGCGCGTATGACGAAGCTTTCGCCGATCTCCCGCACTCGGTTTGTTACGCGGTGAAGGCCAACTCGTCGCTGGCGATTCTCGGGCTGCTGGCCAAAGCCGGAGCGGGCTTCGACATCGTTTCCGGCGGCGAATTGTTCCGCGTGCTCCAGGCCGGCGGAGACCCGTCCAAGGTGGTTTTCTCCGGCGTGGGCAAGACCGCGGACGAGGTGGAATACGCGCTGGCCAGCGGGATTCACAGCTTCAACTGCGAATCGGAATCGGAGCTGGCGCTCATCGATGCCATGGCCGCGCGGCGGGGAGTGAAGGCGGGCTTCTCCATCCGCGTGAACCCCGACGTGGACGCCTCCACCCACCCGTACATCTCCACCGGGCTCAGCCAGCACAAGTTCGGCATCGCCATGTCCCAGGCGCTGGCGGTTTATAAGAGAGCGCGCGGGTTGAAAAATCTCTCGGCCGAAGGAGTGAGCTGCCACATCGGCTCGCAGATCCTCGATCCCGCGCCGATTCTGGAAGCGGTGGACAAACTGCTCGCGCTGGTTGCCGCGCTCGGCGCCGAGGGACGCCCCATCCGGCACCTGGACCTCGGTGGAGGCCTGGGCATTGCCTATCACGCCGGCGAGAAGGCGCCGGCCATCCGCGAATTCATCGGGAGCCTGCGCGCGCGCCTCGGTGAGAGCGGCCTGCGCGTGATGGTCGAGCCGGGACGTTCCATCGTGGGGCTGGCCGGCGTGCTGCTGACGCGCGTGCTCTACCGCAAGAAGAACGGTCCCAAGGAATTCGTGGTGGTGGACGCGGCCATGAACGACCTCATCCGTCCGTCGCTCTACCACGCGCACCACGAGATCATTCCGGTGCGCAAGAATTCGCTTCCGCCGCTGACCGCGGACGTGGTGGGCCCCATCTGCGAGACCGGCGATTTCCTGGCGCGCGGCCGGCAACTGGCCAACGTCATGCCCGGCGATTTCCTGGCGGTCTGCGCGGCTGGGGCTTACGGTTTCGTGCTTTCCTCGAATTATAATTCGCGCCCGCGCGCGGCGGAGGTGCTGGTGGAAGGCGCCACTTATCGCGTGATTCGCCGGCGCGAAACCTTCGAGGACCTAGTGCGCGGCGAGACGGTGTAACTTCTGTTACTAATCTAGATTGACCATGGACCAAACCAAACCAGCAAGTTTCGACGCCTCGCGTTTCTTTCCTTTACTGCTGATTCTGTTCGCGGGCAGCGGCTGCTCGGCGCTGATTTATGAGATTGTCTGGTATCAACTGCTGCAACTGGCCATCGGCTCGACGGCGGTGTCGCTGGGCGTATTGCTGGCCACCTTCATGGGCGGTTTATGCGTGGGCAGCGTCGGTCTGCCGCGCCTCGGTTTCGCGCGCCGGCATCCTTTGCGGATTTACGCCGTGCTGGAGCTGGGGATTGCGCTCTGCGGCGTTCTGGTGCTGGTTGGAATTCCGTACATCGATCGCGTTTACGTAGCCGGGGCGGAGCACGGTCTGCCGGGCATGCTGCTGCGCGGGCTGACCTGTGCCGTATGCCTGCTGCCGCCCACGGTGCTCATGGGGGCGTCGCTGCCGGCCATCGTGCGCTGGGTGGAATCCACGCCGCGCGGGGTATCGTGGTGGGGATTGTTATATGGCGGGAACACCGCGGGGGCCGTCTTCGGTTGCCTGTTCGCGGGATTTTATTTGCTGCGAATCTACAACACGGCCACGGCCACCTATGTCGCCGCGGCGATCAACGTGGTGGTGGCCGCGATGAGCTTTGGGTTGGCGGCCCGAACGCCGGCCCAGGCGGCCGCACCCGGGCCCACCCAAGCGCGCATCGAGGCCGGGCACCCCCAATGGACGGTTTACGTCACCATCGCGTTGTCCGGCGCGTGCGCTTTAGGCGCCGAGGTGGTCTGGACGCGGTTGATGGGGATGATGCTGGGCTCCACGGTGTACGTGTTCTCCATCATTCTGGCGGTGTTCCTGATCGGGCTGGCGATGGGGAGCGGCGGCGGGTCGTGGCTGGTGCGCGCCGTGCGAGGCGCCTCGGGGGCCCGGCTGGCGCTGGGCTGGTGCCAGGTTCTGCTCACCCTGGGGATCGCCTGGGCCGCCTGCATGATCGCCGACTCGCTGCCGTATTGGCCCATCAACCCGCTGCTGACCATCAGCCCCTGGCACACCTTCCAGCTCGACATGGTGCGATGCCTTTGGGCCATCCTGCCGCCGGCCATTCTGTGGGGCGCAAGCTTCCCGCTGGCACTGGCGGCGGTGGCTGCGCCGGGCGAGGATCCTGGGCGGCTGGTGGGTGGCATCTATGCGGCCAATACGCTGGGCGCCATCGTGGGGGCGCTCAGTGTCAGCCTGGCGCTGATCCCCTGGATCGGCACGCGCAATTCCCAGCGCGCGCTGCTTGTGGTCTCGGCCCTGAGCGCACTGTTGGTGCTGGCGCCGCACGCGCGCAAGCACCGGTCGAAGGCGCTGGCGGCCGGGCTCGCGGTGTCCATGCTGGTGGCTGGTCTGCTGGCCTGGCGTGTGGACGCGATTCCCGGCGAGCTGATCGCCTATGGACGCCGCATGGCCATCTCGGCCGGCAAAGCGAAAATCCTCTACACGGCCGAGGGAAGGAATTCCTCGGTGGCCATTTCGCAGTGGAACGACGGGGCCATCGAGATCGACGTCAACGGCCACGTCGAGGCTACCACCGAGCCCTACGATATGAAGCTGCAGCGCACCGTGGGGCACCTGCCGGCGCTCCTCCATCCGCATCCCCAGTCGGTGCTGGGAATCGGATTCGGCGCGGGAGTTTCCGCCGGCACGTTCACCACTTATCCCAGCATCCGGCAAATTACCATCTGCGAAATCGAGCCGATCATCCCGCCCATCTCGACGCGCTACTTCGCCCGCGAGGATTACGACGTGCTGCATAACCCGCGCACGCGCATCGTCTACGACGACGCGCGCCACTACGTGCTGACGACGCCCGAGAAATTCGACATCATCGCCTCCGACCCGCTGGATGTGTTTGTCAAAGGCACCGCCGCCCTTTATTCGAAAGAGTACTTCGAGGTGGTGAAGCAACACCTGAATCCGGGCGGCATGTTCACCCTGTATGTGCCGCTGTATGAGAGCGACGTGAAGACCGTGAAGAGCGAGTTGGCCACGTTCATGGAGGTCTTCCCTTACGGGACGGTGTGGGCCAACACCGTCAGTGGACAAGGCTATGACATGGTTTTTCTGGGGCAGGCCGGGCCGCTGAAGATCGACCTGGACGAGCTCGATCAGCGCCTGAACAGCCCGGATTATCGGGCGGTGGCGGAATCGCTCCGCGAAATCGGGATTCATTCGCCGGTCGAGCTGCTGGCGACGTATGCCGGCCAGAAGTCCGACTTGGGGCCATGGTACGCGGGCGCGGAGCTGAACCGCGACGGAGATCTGCGGCTGCAATACCTGGCCGGATGGGGCATCAACTCCAGCCTGGAAGATTTCATTTACCGCCAGATGTTGAGCTACCGCCGGCCGCCGCTGAATCTGTTCACGGGATCGCCCGAGCGCGTGCAGTCGCTGCTGTACGCGCTATCGGCGGAGGGCGGTGGGGACTGACACACGCGTCCCAAGGCGCGTTTTTTGCGCCGCGTGGACGCTGGTGTCTCTTCCGAAAATGGAACGTAAGTTGTTGATTCCTCGTGCCGGACAGAATCCATTTTCATCGTGTGTTGTGAGCCGCCGCGGCTCATAGAGCAGCACGGAGCCAGCTTCGCCCGCCGCGCCGGATTAAGATCGTCGCAGGCGATGAAGAACCCTTTCTCGGGGCCCGCCGATATTCTGGAAATGACACGCTCTAAGGACAACCTCTCATCACCATTGCAAATCTGGCGCAGTATGCCATGATTGCAAGGATGATACCGCACCGGCGGCGGAGCGGATGCCGCAGGCCCGACTTCCGGGGTTAGACGAGGGCTACCACGTCTTGGGAGCGCTCGGACTTCAGGTAGGCGTTGGGATCGTGATAGAGAGCGCCCTCGGGAAGCCACTCCATCAGCGGTCCTAGGCCCTGGCGCACTATGTTTTTGTAAAAATGGGGAAGCACGCGGCTCTCCTGCTCGAAGTAGGGCGGGAATTGCGGGTCGGTGTCCAGGCGATCGCGAATCTCGCGGTGATACCTGGCCCTTCCGAAGCCCTCCGTCGAAACCGCGCGCACCAGGTTCATCCAGCGTGCAGTCACCCCTTCGGTCGCCAGGAAGCGGCGGAAGATAGCGCGCGTGGAGAAGGAATACCGGGTCAGGTCGATGATGTGGTCGTAGAGGGTCCGCCAGGAATAGTTTGCCGGCTTGACGTTCATGGCGCCGTTATTGTTGAGGAAGTGGAATGGGAAGGGCAGCACGCGGTTGGATCGCTGGTAATCCAGGTTGAGCCGCGCGGCCCGGCCGAATGCGGAGAGCAACGAATAGGCCGGAAAGGCCCCCGGGGTCATGTCCAGGAACCGCTTGGTGAGTTCAAAAGGATCGGGCCCTTCGTCGGTATCTAGTCCCAGCACGAAGTTGGTTTGGATGTAGGGTATGTAGTGCAGGATCAGATTGACGTGTTCGGACACCTGGCGAACTTTGGCCATCCCGACCAGCGCGCCGGTTTTCGATTTGTCGCCCAGGGCGAACCAGGATTCAATGCCGGGAAGGACGCCTTTGAAGGAATTGCGTTTGAGCCGCTTGAGGTGCGGTTCGGAAAGCAGGGACAGACTGCTTTCGGCGACGAAGTCGATGCTGCCGGGAGGGACCGCGTCCTCGATCATGTCCAGGTAATCGTCGAAGCGGACTCCAAAATTGGGATCGTGCCAGCCGACTAGGGGCCGTTTGAACCTGGTCAGCAGAAACCGGAGATCCTCGCGGAGCACCTCGAAGTCCATGGGTTGATAGGGCACCGTGGCATCGATACAAAAGGCGCAAGTGTACGGGCACCCCAGGCTGCCGAGCATGGGAACCACCTTGAGGAGGGGCGCTTTCCTGAGCGTCTGGTCGATAAACTGCCAACGCTCGCGTACCCCCGGGAGGGTTCTGGGCTGCTGGGAGGCCGCGAGGTGAACGCCCGCGGGCCGGTGTTCGGAGCGGTCCCGCAAGACGTCACGGAGCGTTCCCTTATCCGTGTAGCCCAGCACATAGTCGAAATAACGCGCGGCGTCTTCGGGGTAACAGCGGGCGTGCGGCCCCCCGATCACGGTGATCGCCCCTTTCCTACGAAAGAGATTACTCAGGGCGTACGCCGTGTGCGCGGCTTCGGTGAACGCGCCGATGAAGACCACGTCGACGTCATCGGGCAACTCCGTCAGCAGATCTTCAAAGCCGGTGTAACAAACGAAGGTAACCTCATGTCCCTCCTCTTTGCACCAGACCCCAATGACCTGAGGCATGATACTCGCGAGGCTGGCGTTCATTATGCGTGCGTATAAAGCCCGGGTAGGGCCCCTGGAAACGATGTCGATAATGCCGATCCGCAGCTTCTTCATGAACCCTTTATGGAAGCGTACAAGCCCTCCGCTTGGCGCCTCACGACGCGTGACCCAGCCGTGGCGGGTACCTGCCGCAGTGGCGTCATCGGCTAAACCCCGCTTGCCGTTGACTGCCATCGCCTGCCAGTCAGGTTTTCCGAGTTGGACCTAGTATACACCTCGAAACGGCCGGCGTCCCGGCGCCGGATGCGCGCCGGGTGCGCTACTCGTTCACGTGGATCACCTGCGCCGGCTCGAAGCCGTTGAAGTGCGTGGCGGAGGCGTTGCTGTACGCGCTATATGTTATGAATGGAGGCCAGTCTCTCCGGCATGCCAGATTGGGCGGGAAAGGGAACATGCCAGACAAATCCGTCAAGTCTCCAAAGCCCGAATCTCTCGACGAAATTGTCAGCCGCAGCGCCGCCGCGATTGCCGACCAAATTCAGACAGCGGCGTCCTGGGACGCCTCGGAGATGCAGCTTCAGATCGAGGCGGCTGGGGCGCTGAAGGAATTTGCCAAGCGAGCGCAGATCAAGCTGGAGGGACGGCACAACATCACCATCGCTACGGGCCGGCCCGATTCGGCATATGGCAGCGTCATCGTGGAATACAAGAAGCCCGGCACGCTCTCTTCCAGCAAGGACGCTGCCGCCAACAAGGCCCTGATCGTCCAGCTCAAGCAGCGGTTCTACGACATGAACCGGGAGGAAAACCGCAATTGGGGCAGCATGTTTGGCGCGGGGACGGACGGAAAGTATTTCATCTTCCTCCGCTTCCGGGACGACAAGTGGACGGACCAGGAACCGCTGGAGGTCGATCGCTATTCCACTGAGCGTTTTCTCTGGGCGCTTTACAACCTCGGCCAAAAAGGAAAGCCCTACCAGCCAGGACACCTGAACGCCGATTTCGGGTCCGACAGCCCGCTGGCCCGAGAAGGTGTGCGGACGCTCTACAAGGAAATGCTCGCCACCGAGAACCCGAAGGCGCAGGTCTTCTTCAACCAGTGGAAGATCCTGTTCGGCGAGGTGTGCGGGTACGATGTTGAGAACCTGTCCGACAAGTTGAAAAAGCTCGCGGAGTTCTACATCGAAGACGGCAAGCCCCAACCCGCCCCGCTCCTCTTCGCCGTCCACACGTACTACGCCATTTTCATCAAGCTTGTGGCCGCGGAGATCGTGAGCTTCTTCAACCCCTGGATGCCCCGGCGGGTGGAGAAACTACAAAGCGCCACCTCGCCTGGAAAGCTAAAAAAGGAGCTCGAAGAGCTGGAGCGCGGCGGCATCTTCCACCAGATGGGGATCACAAACTTCCTCGAAGGCGATCTCTTTTCCTGGTACCTGGCGGTCTGGAGCGAGCCGATTGAGGCACTCGTGCGCAAGATGATTTCGAAGCTGGACGAGTACAACCCTGGCACTTTTTCCGAAGACCCGGCGCAGTCCCGCGACCTGCTCAAGAAGCTCTACCAGCAGTTGTTCCCCAAGTCTGTGCGTCACAACCTCGGAGAGTATTACACGCCCGACTGGCTGGCGGAGCACGTGCTGAACGAGCTTGGCTGCGAGGGCGACCCGGACAAGCGCCTGCTTGACCCCGCTTGTGGCTCGGGCACTTTCCTGGTCATGGCCATAAACCGCATCCGGCGCTGGTACGACCTGAACCGGGAGAAATGCGCCTACGATGAAGGTGAGCTGCTAAAGAAGATTCTGGCGAACGTAATTGGTTTCGATCTGAACCCGCTGGCCGTCATGGCGGCAAGGACTAACTACCTGGTGGCCATCAAGGAGCTAATTCGCCACGTGGATTCCGTGGAGATTCCTGTCTATCTGTGCGACTCGATCCTGACGCCCTCTCAGGTTGGCTCGCACGCCGCACAGGTCTCATTCCTGACGGAGACGGGTGCCCATTACGACCCGTCAAATCCTCCAGTAGCGGTCAGGACGGCAGCCGGGATATTCCTGGTCGAGGCCGGAATTGCCCAGAGCCGGGAGAAAACAGCCAAGTATGCTGAAGTTCTGGAGTTCTGTGTCCGGAATAAGTACGGGACAGAGGACTTTTTGAGGCGGTGTCACGAGGAAGGACTTCCGACCTCCGAACGCGACTTGCACAGCAGCTTTTACAGCAGGCTGGTCAAGCTTGACAGGGAGAGTAAGAACGGCATCTGGGCGAGAATTATCAAGAACAATTTCGCGCCGCTCTTCGTGGGAAAAGTCGACTACATAGCAGGGAACCCCCCGTGGGTGGCCTGGGAGGATTTGCCCACCGAGTACCGTGCGGAAACGGAGGCCATTTGGAAGGAATATGGGCTTTACGAACACAAGGGCATGAAAGCCAGGCTAGCTGCTGCGAACGACGACATATCGATTTTGATGACGTACGTAGCAGTCGACCGATTCCTGCGAGAGGGCGGTCGCCTGGGTTTCGTGATTACGCAATCAGTGTTTCAGTCAGTTGGAGGCCAAGGCTTCCGCCGCTTTAGGACTCCAGACTCCGAACTCGCGTTGCAGAGCGTCCACGACTTCGTAAAGGTCCGCCCTTTTGAGGCGGCCCAGAACAGAACGGTCACGTTCACGATTCTGAAGGGAAGGCCCACCCAATATCCTGTTCCATATTGGGAGTGGACAAGGACCGGCACAGCGAGAACACTCGGGGAATCGTCCTTTGCGCAGGCCCGTAAGCGACTCAGCGTCGATGCGAAGCTCGCAAGGCCTTCCGATAAGGATAGGCAGGATTCGGGCTGGGAGATATACAGCCCCGGGCAGGAGGTTCCCGATAAGCTGCGAGGTCCATCAGACTACACCGCACGTAAGGGAGTGTGTACCTCCGCGAACAGCGTCTACTGGGTGATGTGTCGTGCGACGATGCCTTCGGGCTTAGTCATGGTGGAGAATCTGAGCACGATAGGAAAGAAGAAAACTCATAAGCAGAATAAGGCGATTGAGCCAGACCTGATCTTTCCGCTCTTGCGCGGCCGCGATGTAAAGCAGTGGCAGGCGGTTCCGTCACTTCATATGATACTTCCGCAGGTGCCCGGCGTTGGAAAAACGGCGATACCCCTCAAGGAAATGCGGCGCCAGTTTCCACACGCCCTAGAGTTCTTGGGCGAGTTTGAGAAGGTTCTTCGTGAGAGAAAGGAGTGGAAGAAACTGCTTGAGCCTTTAGGTGAGCCTTTTTACGCCCTGTACGCCGTCGGCTCGTACACGTTCGCCCCCTGGAAGGTTGTTTTCAAGGAAATTGCCACTTCAATTCAGGCCGCTGTCGTGTCGACGAGTCGTTTTGGAGACCTTGGACAGAAACTGATAATTCCCGACCACAAGCTGGTGTTGGTGCCGGCGGGTTCAAGAAGGGAGGCGCATTATCTGTGTGCCGTGCTCAACAGCGGCTTCGTCAACAGGGCTGCGATGTCTTCCATGGTTGGTACGCAGATATCGACGCACCTCTTTCGCAGCATCGCAGTGCCCACCTTCGACGAGCGAGACGATCTCCACAGGTCACTGGCGCGCATGTCGGTGGACCTCCACCGTGCCACCGGGAGCGGCGATTCAAGTCAGATTGAACACCTCTCCAAGGATCTAGAGGGTTTAATGCCGCGCCTTTGGCGCTAGGAGCACGCTGCGGCGTGTGTAACGCTGATGTCTGGTAAGTTGGTCAATCTCAAGCACGAAATCGCGAGGGTCGAACCTGGCGTGCACGTCCGCAGCTCGAACCCGATCTACAGGCCTCACGGCGTCGGCAGAGTCCAGAAGGTCCGGGATGAGCTGTGCAAAGTCGAATTCAACCCCACTGTTTTCTCGAAGCCGCCGCACCGCTCGATCAACTACTTGCAGAGGACCGCCGAACTGGAAATCTGCCCGACCCCGCTTGAGCTAGCCGACGCCGGGCACTGGGACGAAGTCTGGAAGTTCGACTTGCGGCAGATGGCGGCACGCTTTCTGACCCTGAACAAAGGCGGGCAGCTTTCCAATGCCCGCACGGAGATTCTGCCGCACCAAATCTTCACAGCCTATACGGTGGTCTCCAGCCCCCGGCGGCGGTTTATGCTGGCGGACGAGGTGGGCCTGGGAAAGACGATCGAAGCGGGCATGGTGTGGCAAGCGCTGGCGCAGCGCGGCAATGCTAGCCGGACACTCATAATCACACCCGCCGGATTGACACGCCAGTGGCAGGAAGAGCTCAAGGACAAGTTCCAGGCGGATTTCGAGATCTTCGGGCGGGATTTCACCGCCGTGAACCCGCGCGTGTGGGACCTGAGGGCTGCGGCCATCGCCTCGCTGGACCGGCTGAAACGGAAGGAGCACAAACGCACGCTCCTGGAAAATCGCAAGTGGGACCTGATCATTTTTGACGAAGCGCACCGGCTGAGCGCGCGCGATTACCCCAAGAAGACCGAGAAAACGCAGAACTATCAGCTTGCAGAGGCCCTGCGCGACTACACAGACGCCTTGCTGCTGCTCACTGCCACACCTCACGCAGGGGATCCAAATCACACTCGCTTTGTGAACTTGATCAAACTGCTGGAACCGAACGTGGATTTCGCGCCGCTCATCGACGAGGGTCTGTTCAGACCTCAGGGTGCGGTGCCTTACTCCACGCTGATCTTGCGCACCCCCAAGCTCAAGGTGACGGACGCCGAGGGACAGGTGGTCTTCAAGGGGCGACGCACGGTTCCCCTGGGGTTCAATATGTATCCTGGGGAGAAGGAGTTCTACGTAGCCGTCGAGGCTTACATACGCACGGGTTACAACTCGCTCGAACAGATTGAGGACCCGATGCACCAGCGCGCCGTAGGATTCATCCTGACGACATTTCAGAGGCTCAACACCAGCTCGGTCCGTGCCATCAAGCATGCCCTGGAGGGCCGGCTGAAGCGGTTGCAGGAAAAGCTCGACAAGCTGCCGCCGGAAGAAGAGGAGGAGCCGGAGCAGGACGAGCGCTACCAGGGCGAACTGGATGAGGAGGCGGTGCTCAAGAGCGACCGGGAAATAGTCCAGGACGAGATTGACATCCTGAAGGCCCTTCTAGCCATTCCGGTTGAGCGGGAAAAGAAGATCGACCGGCTTCGTGACCTGCTTCAGCAGATCGATGAGGAAACTCCGGGCGCGAAGGTGCTGATCTTCACCGAATACCGGCGCACACAGGAATTCCTGAAGGAGAAGCTTGAGCGATGGTACGGGGCGAACACGGTCGTTTTGATTAACGGCGACATGGAACTGGAGGGCAAGACGCCCGAGGCGGAAAGTAAGCGGCGCAGCCAGCGCGTTTTCCGCGAGGAGTCTGGAGTCCGCTTCCTGGTTTCGACCGAGGCGGGCGGCGAGGGAATCAACCTGCAGTTCTGCTACATCGTGGTGAATTACGACCTGCCTTGGAATCCGATGCGTTATGAACAGCGCATCGGCCGTGTCTATCGCTACGGGCAGGAAAAGGTGGTGCAGATTTACAACCTGCGCGCCAAGGGCACGGTGGAAGACACGGTGCGCTCGTACTTTGAGCAGCGTTTGAGAGTAGCGGCTGAAGCTTTGCGGCAGGTTACCGGCGAGGACCCAGAAGAGCTGATTGCCAGTCTAAACGGGCAACTGGAAGCGGAGATTGAGCCGGACAAAATCTACACACTGGCGTTAGTGGAAGGAACACTCAACAAGCAGAGCAAAGAAAAGATCCAGGAAGCCGTGCGGTGTGCGCAGAAGGCTTACGAAATCGCTACGCAAAGCCTTTTCAAGGACGTATCGAGCTACAGCTTCGACGACTACCGGAAGGACTTGGCCAGTCCGGTAGGCCTGAGAGACCTCGAAGGCTTCACGTTGAAGTACTTAGCACGGGAGCGGCGGCAGGTACAGCGTAAGGATGGCTTTTACGAATTTCTTTCCCCGGAGAGATTGCTTGAAAGCAAGCTTCCCGAGCGATACAAGACGGTCACGTTCGACCGCGGCGTGGCGATTCGGAATCCCCAGGCGGAGTTCTTCGCGCTGGGCCACCCGCTCGTGGATGCGATGCTTCAACAGGTCGGCGACTACAGTTCTGGTGGCCACACTGCTGTACGGGTGATCGAAGCTCCCGAGTTGCAGCCCGGCGAGGTCAGAACAGGCCTGCAGTTTAACTTCATCGTACGCTCGCGCGTGCAACGCGAAGACGGAGACGAGTACCTGTTTGACTTCCACGCCATTGTGGTGCGTGCTGACGGCGCGGTCGATGACCAGTTGGCTTTGTGGGCGGCCAGCCGGTACAGCAAAGAGGGTCCACCTTCGCCCCAGACGCAGCGCCTGGCGCGGGACCTTGAGGGCCTGCAGTTCGACCGCGCCTACGAACTTGCCAGACAGCAACTTGAAGCGCAGGTTCGACTCTGGGACTGGGAAGAGGATGTGGAACTGATTGGGGTGGCGAAAGTGGCTGCCATCCCGACGCAGTAGCCGCGAAGAGGCCAGCGCCTCCTCACTCGTTCACATGCACCACTTGCGCCGGCTCAAACCCATTGAAGTGCGTGGCGGAGGCGTTGCTGTAAGCGCCAATGTTTTCCGAGTAGAGAAGATCGTCGATCTCGAGCCTCGGCAATTCTTCGGATTGAACGATGGCGTCCATGCCGTCGCAGGTCTGCCCGAATACCGTGCAGATCTCGGTGTCACCCTTCTTGAAGGCCTTGAGACGATACTGGCAGTGGTCGAATACGATGCCGGAAAAGGTGTGATACACGCTGTCGTCGATGTAGTAGCACGTTTTGCCGTCGCGGAAGGCCTTGCCGATGATGCGCGCGACGGCGGTGGCGGCGGTGGCCACCAGGAAGCGGCCGGGTTCGGCCAGGATTTCGATGTCCGGGGCGAATAGCCGGCCGATTTCCGAATTGATCTTCCGGGCGAGCAGCGGGAAGGGCTTCACGCGCGCGTCGTAAGGCACCGGGAAGCCGCCGCCGATGTCGAGGATCTTGATCTCGTGGCCGCGCGCCCGGGCTTCCTGCATCACCGCCGCCGCAATGTTCAGGGCTTGCACGAAGTTGTCGAAATTGGTGCACTGGCTGCCGACGTGGAAGCTCAGGCCCTCCACCACCAGCCCGATGCGGAACGCTTCGAGGATCAGATCCACGGCCTCGCCGGTGTCACAGCCGAACTTGCTCGACAGCTCCACCATCGAGCCGGTGTTGGGAACGCGCAACCGCAATACCAGGCCGGCATGGGGCGCGTACCGTCCGATCTTGCGCAGCTCCTCCAGGTTGTCGTAGGTGAGGAGCGGCTTGTATTCGTCGAGAGCTTCGAGCGTTTCCTTAGGTTTGATGGGGTTGGCATAGATGATCTTGTCCCAGATGAAATCCTGCCGCTCCTTGGCCGGGAGGTGCTGGATGTTCTCGTGGACCAGCAGGAATTCGGGGAGTGAAGCGACATCGAAGCTGGCGCCGGCGCGGTAGAGCGTGCGGATGATTTCCGGCGCGGGATTGGCTTTCATCGCGTAGTACGCCTGCACTTTCGGCAAACGCCTTCGAAAGGTGGCGTAATTGCGGCGGAGGGCGTCGTGGTCGATCACTACCACGGGGGTGCCATACCGTTTCGCGATGGCGAGCAGTTGTTTCCTTGTCATGGATCAGTCGAGGACGGGATCGGAGCCGTCCACCATTTTCACCTTGGTATGGAGGAAGTACTCTTTGGTCAGCGCCTTCATCATCTTGTCACGCTGATCGTAAAGGCGGCGCAGCTTGCGGGGCTTGTGCCGGGCCAGCGCGTAGTGCGTGAGGAGCGGCAGGGCGATGGTGGTGTCGGTGTAGCAGACCACGGCGTCGGGAAGGCGGTCCGGATCCACCTTGCCCCAGCTCACGGCCTCGCTGGGCGTGGCGCCGCTCAGGCCGCCGGTGTCGGGGCGCGCGTCGGTCACCTGCAGGAAATAATCCTGCCCGTATTCCTTGATGCGCAGCACTTCCTGAATCTGCGGCTCGGTCTGGAGCGTGAAGTTCTTGGGACTGCCGCCGCCCCACAGGACCACCGCGCTCTTGCCGCCCGCGCGCTTGGCGGCCAGCACAATCGCCGTGGTCTCATTGACGTCGATGGAGGGATTCACGCGCAGCTTATTGCCGCGCAGCTCCACGCCGGCCACGTTCATGCCGATGGTGGAATCGCCCGGCGAAGAGGTGTAGCAGGGCACCCCGGCGCGATAGGCGGCGGCCAGCACGGAGACGTCTTTGACCCCTGCCTTCCGCTCCCACTCGGCGGCATGTTTTCCGAGCAGGTAATGCAGCTCGGCGGTGCCCATCTCTTTCTGAAATTCGGGCTGGATCAGAATTCCGCGCAGAATTTCGTCGGTAGCCATGAGGCAGTCGCTGTAACCGAGCAGCACGTCGTAGACGCGCACGATGTCGTTGTCGCGCAGCTCGGTGTCGTCCATCTTGAAGCTGCCCACGCGCACGGGGTAGTTCAGCGCGAAGTGCAGGTCGTGATAGAGGATCGCGCCGGTGGAGACGATCCAATCCACAAAACCGGTCTTGATGAGCGGAACGATGGAAGAGCAGCCGAGGCCCGCCGGAGTAAGCGCGCCGGAGAGGCTCATGCCGATGGTCACATCCGGTTCGAGCATCTTCGCCACAAAAAGCTGGCACCCTTCCTTGAGCCGCGCGGCGTTGTACGCCAGAAACGCGTTGTCGATGACGTCGGCCAGCTTCTCCTTGCCCGTGAGGTTCTTGGGCAGGATGCGTTTGCCGGAGAGGTACTTGTCGCGGTTGGGGCACGTCTTCTTCTTGAGCCAGTCCGGCATTTCGGACAGATCTTCGCGGTAGCGGCGCTGGGAGTGCGGAGTCTTGGCCATGGTTGGTAAGCTAACGATTTTAGCGCGGAACCTTCCCCGCGCGGTTTTCATGTTAAGATTCGGCTTGTAATGGCGGCGCCGATTTCGCACAGCTTCGAGGACGAGACGCCGGAGGCCAAGGCGCGTTGGTTTCAGAGCCTCCCGGTGGACGAACGGATCGCGATGCTGTGCGCGTGGACAGACCTGATCCTGGAGAACAACCCCGAAATAGCGGAGCGGAAGGATGCTCAACCGGTTACAGGGCGTATTCGCGTCCTTACACTCCCACGACGTTAAGTACGTCGTGATCGGCGGGATGGCGGCGATTCTGCATGGCGTACCCCGGGCCACGTTCGATGTGGACATCCTCATCGAGACCACACCCGCGAATGCCTCGAGTCTGCTCGCCGCCCTGAGGGAAGCGGGTTTCGGAACAGCGGAACTCATCACCGCCGAGGAACTGCTGGCACACGAGATCACCATTTTCAAGGATCGGTACCGGATCGACGTGCCGACCAGAACGCCGGGGATTGCCTTTGCGGATGCCTGGGCGCGACGGGTGGAAATGAAGGTTGAGGGGCAACCGTTCTGGGTGGCGTCGAGGGAGGACGTGATTCGTTCGAAGAGGGCGGCGGGCCGGAGGATCGACCTGGAGGATGCGCGGCTACTGGAAGCGGGAGAGGCTGGCCTGACTTGATCGAGCAGACGCCCGCTTCGCTGGGGTTCTCGATGCCCGCGGAATGGGAGACCCACGAAGCCACCTGGTTGGCATGGCCTCATAACCCCACGGATTGGCCGGACAAGCTCGATATCATCCGGTGGGTCTACACCGAAATAGTGCGCCGGATTTCGCCGGGCGAGGCCATCCGCATGTTGGTCAACTCCCGCAGCGAAGAGACACTGGCCCGCCGCTTTCTGAGCCGTGCGGGCGTGGATGCGCGGGGCGTGGAGTTCATCGTGCATCCGACCAACCGCGGCTGGACTCGCGATAGCGGCCCGGTGTTTGTGCGGCGGGGCCCAGAGGGCGCCCCTGGCCCGCGGCTCGAAACCGCGGTCGTGCATTTCCATTTCAACGCGTGGGCCAAGTATCGCGACTGGCGCAAGGACCGCCGTGTGCCGTCGACCGTCGCCAGGCGGCTCGGGAAACGCCTGTTTCACGCACAATGGAAGGGACGCCCGTTGGTGCTCGAAGGCGGCGGCATCGAAGTGAACGGCCGCGGATCGTTGCTCACCACCGAGGAGTGCTACCTGGATGCGAAAACGCAGGTTCGCAACCCGGGCCTGGGCCGGAAGGAATTCGAGGACGCTCTGCGGGACTACCTCGGTGCCACCAACATTTTCTGGCTGGGCGGCGGCGTGGCCGGCGACGACACTCACGGGCATGTCGATGACATCTGCCGCTTCGTGAATGCCAGGACGGTGGTGGTGATCAAAGAGGACGACCCGAAGGACGTCAACTTCCGTCCGCTGGCGGAGAACTGGGAGCGGATCCAGGACTTCCGCCTCGAGGACGGCTCGAAGCCCGAGGTGGCGGCGCTGCCCATGCCGGGCCCGCTCTACTTCGACGGCGACCGCCTGCCGGCGAGCTACGCCAACTTCTATATCTCGAATGCCGCCGTGCTGGTCCCGACCTTCAACGACCCCAACGACCGGATGGCGCTGGGCATACTCGGGGAACTCTTCCACGACCGCATGGTGGTGGGGATCCATGCCGTCGACCTGGTGCTGGGCTTCGGCACCCTGCACTGCTTGACTCAGCAGCAACCGGCGGAGTAGGCTCTTGTCAGGCCGTGGAGCAGGCCACCGGCCTGCTATGCCGCCGTTCCTGGCGGCACTCTTTGGGTGCGGAAAGAAAGCCGGCACGACTGCCGGCTTAGCCGGCCTGGAGGCCCGCGCCACGGGCGGCACAGGCGCCGGCGATCTCTTCCAACACCCGTACCATCTCGGCTGCCGGGTCGGCCGCCCGCGTGATCTGACGCCCCATCACCAGATAATCGGCGCCGGCGCAGATGGCTTCCGCCGGGGTGGCCACGCGTTTCTGGTCGCCCCTGGCGGCGCCGGCGGAGCGGACGCCGGGCGTCACCAGGATGGCGCTTGCCCCCACAATCCGGCGAAGGGCCGCGGCTTCGAGCGGGGACGCCACCATGCCGTCCATGCCGGCCTCCATGGCCTGGCGCGCCCGCCGCTCAACCAGGTCGGAGACTTCGCAGGCGTAGCCCAGCTCGTCCAGGTCCGCGCGGCCGAAACTCGTCAGCACGGTGACGGCCAGCAGCTTCAGATCGCTGGCGGCCCTGCCCTCCACCGCCGCCCGCATCACCGAGCCGACGGCATGCACGGTGAGGAAGCGGACGCCGGTGCGCGCCACCTGCGCCACGGCCCTCTTCACGGTCTCGGGGATGTCGTAGAACTTCAAGTCGAGGAAAACGTCTATTCCCTGCCCCAGCAGCTCGCGGACGAAATTCATGCCGGCGGCGGCGTAGAGTTCCATGCCGACCTTGTAGAAATCGACGCTGCCGGCAAGCCGCGCGACCAGCGCGCGCGCTTCCGCGGCCGACTCGACATCGAGGGCGACGATGATCGGGTTGGATTTCATATCAGCAGAAGGCCTGCCCCACCAGACTATAATAACGGGGATGCGATACACTTCACTTCTCTCCGCTGTCTTGCTTCTGGGATTGGCTTTCTCGCTGGTTTCGCGGGAGCCGCAAACCGACCCGCGCCTGAGGAGGGCGTCCCGCGCCGGCGCGCGAAACGGCTGGGTCCAGGTGCACCTGGAAGGGACGCCGGGCGAGATTGGTTTCCAGCACGGGTACCTGCTGGCGCCCGAAATCAAAGACACCTTCCAGGACATCTCCATGGAGATGACGCACGATGAGAAGAAGCCCTGGGAGTTCTTCCGCAAGACCGCGCAGGAGGTCTTCTGGCCGCACATCGAGCAGGAGTATCGGGATGAGCTGGCGGGTATCGCCGAGGGGCTGAAGGCGCGCGGGGCGACGCTGGACGTATGGGACGTGGTGGCGCTGAACGCGTGGCTCGAGCTGCCCTATTACGACAAGTGGCTCGACAAGGGCAAACCGTCCGCCGCCGCCGGCCCGGGAGACCATTGCAGCGCGTTCGCGGCCACGGGCAGCTACACCAAGGACGGGCGCGTGGTGATCGGGCACAACAATTGGACCAGCTATGCCTCGGGCGAGCGCTGGAACATCATCTTCGACATCGCGCCCGCGAAAGGCAGCCGCATCCTCATGGATGGCATGCCGGGCCTGATCCACAGCGGCGACGATTTCGGAGTGAACGCGGCCGGCATTATCGTCACCGAAACCACCATCAGCAATTTCAACGGGTTCGACCCCGGCGGCATTCCGGAGTTCGTGCGGGCGCGCAAAGCCATGCAATACGCCGCCTCCATCGACGATTTCGCGCGGATCATGAAGGAGGGCAACAACGGCGGGTATGCCAACAACTGGCTGGTGGCCGACCGCAAGACCAACGAGCTCGCCGATCTCGAGCTGGGGCTGAAAAATGTGACGCTCGAGCGCACCAAGGACGGTTTTTTCGTGGGCGCGAATTTCCCGGTGGATCCGAAGCTGACCCAAGAGGAAACCACTTTCGATCCGGCGGACCAAACCACCAGCCAAAGCGCGCGGCGCCAGCGCTGGCTGACGCTGATGGAGCAGAACAAGGGCCGCATCGACGTAGCCGCGGGGCAGAGGTTCCTGGCGGACCACTTCGACGCCTACGAAGGCAAAGTCCATGCCAGCGAGCGCACCCTTTGCGGGCATATCGAGCTTTCGCCGCGCGGGATGGGAACCTGGGAGCTGCCCTACGCGCCCGCGGGCGCCGTTCAGAACAAGGTGACGGATGCGGCGGGCGCCGAGAAGATGTCGCTGACCGCCGCGCTCGGCCACGCCTGCGGCACCGGCTTCAAAGCGGCGCGCCACCTGGCCGGGCATCCCGATTTCGCATGGCAGAAAGACGTTCTGCGAGACATGCCCGCGCGCCCGTGGACGCGTTTCACGGCGCGGTAGGAAGACGCGAGCGAAGCGAGCTTCCATTCCCCGGCCCCCGGCCCCTGGCCCCTGACCCCGCGAGCGAAGCGAGCTGCTTTTTTCCTTGCTCATTCCCCCATTTCGAAGGACACTGTGGTTTAAGGAGATGCCACATTGGACAGAAACGGGCGCAAAGGCTCGCTGGTGATGGAGCCGACGGAGCGCTGGACACCGCAAGTGGCCAGCGACCTCTATGATGTCGCGAGCTGGGGTAAGGGCTACTTCTCGGTAAGCGACGGCGGGCATGTCCGAGTCCACCCGGAAAAGGACCCCGCCCGGTCGATCGACCTCAAGGAGCTGGTCGATACGCTGGTGCTGCGCGGCATCAACCTCCCCATCCTCATCCGCTTCGCCGATATCCTGAAACACCGGCTGGGCGAGCTGCATGGCGCATTCGACACCGCCATCGCGGAGCACAAGTATCAGGGCGGCTACTGCTGCGTGTACCCCATCAAGGTCAACCAGCAGCGGCAGGTGGTGGAAGAGATCCTGGAATTCGGCAAGCCGTTCCATTTCGGCCTGGAAGCCGGCTCCAAGGCCGAGTTGATGGCGGTGATGGCGCTGGCCGACAACGACACCCCGATTGTCTGCAACGGCTTCAAAGACGACGAGTACATCGAGATGGCCATGCTGGCCCAGAAAGTCGGCCGCCAGATCATCCCGGTAGTTGAGAAATACACGGAGCTCCAACTGATCCTGAAGTACAGCCAGCGCGTCGGTGTGCGCCCGTCCATCGGGGTGCGCGTCAAGCTGGCCAGCCGCGGATCGGGGCGGTGGAAGTCCTCGGGCGGATACCGGTCGAAGTTCGGCCTCTCCGCCACCGAGGCTATGCGCGCGCTCCAGGAGTTGAAGGACCTCGGCATGGCCGACTGCCTCAACCTGCTGCACTTCCACCTGGGCAGCCAGATCACCAACATCCGCCAGATCAAGGCGGCGGTGAACGAATCGGTGCGCGTCTACGTGGACCTGGCGCGCGCCGGCGGCGGGCTGAAGTACCTGGACGTGGGCGGCGGCCTGGGCGTGGATTACGACGGCTCCCAGACGGATTTCGAATCGAGCGTCAATTACACGCTCCAGGAGTACGCCAACGACATCATCTACCACGTGCAGAACGTGTGCGACGAGGTAGGCGTGGCGCACCCCACCATCGTCACCGAAAGCGGCCGTGCCATCACCGCCTATCACAGCGTGCTGGTGTTCAACGTGTTGGGGGTGGCCGGAATGGGCGACGCCGACGTGCCGTCCGAGCCGCCGCCGGACGCCGAACAGCCGCTCATCGACTTGCAGGAAACCTACCGCTCGCTCAGCGCGAGAAACCTGCTGGAAGGCTACCACGACGCGCAGCAGGCGCTCGACCAGGCGCTCAACCTGTTCAGCCTCGGCTACCTCTCGCTGGAACAGCGCTCCATCGCCGAGAACCTCTACTGGGCGATTTCGCGGAAGATCCAGAAGATGGCGCGCGAGCTGGATTACTTCCCCGAGGAGCTCGAGGGCATCGACGCCATGCTCTCGGACACTTACTTCTGCAACTTCTCGCTCTTCCAGAGCATGCCGGATAGCTGGGCCATCAAGCAGCTTTTCCCCATCATGCCGATTCACCGCCTGGAGGAAGAGCCGTCGCGCCCCGCCGTGCTGGGCGACATCACCTGCGACTCGGACGGCAAAGTGGACGCCTTCATCGACCGCCGCGACGTGAAGCGCACGCTATTGCTGCACACTTTCAACGGCGGCGATTATTACCTGGGGGCCTTCCTGCTGGGCGCGTACCAGGAAATCCTGGGCGACCTGCACAACCTGTTCGGCGACACCAACGCCGTGCACGTCCGCTTGGGGCCAGCCGGCGACGTGATCTTGGATTCGGTGATCAAGGGCGACACCGTGCGCGAGGTGCTCAACTACGTCCAGTTCTCCTCGGACTCGCTGGTGGCGAAGCTGCGCCGCGACGTGGAAACCGCCTTGCGCGAGAGCCGGCTCACTTACGAGGAAAGCGGCGCGCTGCTCAAGTTCTACGAAGAAGGCCTGCACGGGTACACGTACCTGGAAGACGTGCACGAGCAGTAGCCGTGGCGCAGACCTTCAGTCTGCCGCGTCCCGACTCATCGGGACGCTCTTCGGTGCGCTTCCGGCAAGCACAAATCCTTAAGACAGCCCGAACTCCTCGGGGCCGGTGCGAAATGGATTCACCACAGTGACGGCATCGAACCTCTGCCCTGCCTGAAAATCCTCACTCAACAGCCAGGCACAGTCGGCAGTTTCAGCCGACGCAACGATCAAGCTGTCCCAGTAATGCACTCCGGTCTTGTCTGCCCAGTACCAGGCGCGCTGAACCACACCCAGGCCGAATCCGGTGGGTTGCCATTGGGCAAATGCTTGGACCATTGCTCGCACGTCTCCGGCGGGCGCCCTCACCTTCCGCACTGCGTTGACATAGAACTCGTTGAGAACCTGCCAACTGATTCGCCCAACGCCGCCTGGCCAAACGGCCGACACCCAACGCCGAGCCGACTCGTACTTGCTCCCTTCCGCCGGATCGAGCCAATAAATCAAAACGTTGGTGTCAAAAAAGAACCGCTCAGCGGCGCTCATGCGCCTCTTCTCTGGTGAGGCGATGCGCCGCCAAACCTGGGATCGGCTTGATCCGTTTCAACCTCTCATAAGCGCGCCAATACTCGTCAGTGCACCGCATCTGATCCTCAAGCATCCGCCCCACCAGCTTGGACACGGAGGTGTTTTCTTCGGCGGCCTTCTTGCGAGCCCAGCGCGCGGCTTCCTCGCTCACGGTGATAGTTACGTTCTTCAACACGAATTCAGTGTAACACAAACTTCGTGTGATTTGGTAGCGCCGGCGGTCTTTGCCGCCGGTGGGTTCGGGTCCGGACAACCCCACCGGCGACAAGGGGGTGCCCTCTGGGCCCGGCGCTACCTTAGGTTGCAACCCAGCGGTGTGAGTATTCATCATAGAGTCGGGGGTTACACTCCCCCTTACAAGGAATCTCCATCGATGTCAACGCTAGAGGTTTCGCCGCTGGCGCCTGTTTCAGGCCCAGCGAGCCAACCCGTCATCAACGATTTCAGCATCCAGGTCGCCACCGTGAACGGCTCCGGCAGCCAGACCGCCAATACCGTCCTGATGCGCGCCCTCTTTCAAATGGGCATCCCCGTCTCCGGGAAGAACATGTTCCCGTCCAATATCGCCGGACTGCCTACATGGTTTACCATCCGCGCCAGCAAGCAGGGGTACGTCGGCCGCCGCAAGGAAGTGGACTTCCTGGTGGCCATGAATCCCGAAACCGCGCGGGAAGACGTCATGCAGCTCGCGAGCGGCGCCGCCGTGGTCTATGACGCGCCGTTGAAGCTCAACGAGCTGCGTAGCGATCTACACTTCTATCCCGTGCCCTTCGATAAACTCGTGGCGCCGGTTTGTCCCGAGCCCCGCCTGCGCAAGCTGGTCCGCAACATGATCTACGACGGCGTACTGGCTCGGTTGCTCTCCATCGAGATGGACCAGGTCCGCGCGGCGCTGGTGAAGCAATTCGGCCAGCGCAAGGCCAAGGCCGCCGACATGAACTGGGGCGCTTGCCAGGCGGGTTTCGATTACGCCGCCGCCACCTTCACCAAGACCGACCCCTACCGCGTCGAGCGCATGAACGAGACCGCCGGCAAGATCATCATCGACGGCAACTCCGCCTGCGCCCTCGGCGCCATGTTCGCCGGCGTGACGGTGGTGACGTGGTATCCCATCACTCCCTCTTCGTCGCTGGTGGAATCGCTGATCGGCTACATGAAGCGGTTCCGGCGCGATCCGGAAACCGGCAAAGCCACCTACGCCATCGTGCAGGCGGAAGACGAGCTGGCCTCCATCGGCATGGCGCTGGGCGCAGGCTGGGCGGGCGCGCGCTCCATGACGGCCACGGCGGGTCCGGGCATCTCGCTCATGTCCGAATTCGTCGGCCTGGGCTACTACGCGGAACTGCCCGCCGTGATCTTCAATGTCGAGCGCACTGGCCCCTCCACCGGCCTGCCCACGCGCACCCAGCAGGGCGACATCCTGACCACCGCCATCCTCTCGCACGGCGACACCCGCCACCCCATGTATTTTCCGTGCTCGCCCGAAGAGTGTTTTTCCATGGCGATTGAAGCCTTCGACCTGGCCGAGCGGTTCCAAATCCCGGTCTTTGTCATGACCGACCTCGACCTGGGCATGAACAACTGGATGGCCAACCCGTTCCAGTACCCCGAACAACCCATCCAGCGCGGCAAGGTGCTGACCGCCGAAGCTCTCCAAAGGCTCGGCGGTTTCGCGCGCTACCGGGACCTCGATGGCGATGGCGTCGGCTATCGCACGCTTCCCGGCACCAATCACCCCGCCGCGGCCTATTTCACGCGCGGCAGCGGCCACAACGACAAGGCCCAGTACAGCGAGCGCGAGAACGATTACATCAATAACATGGATCGCCTGGCGCACAAGTTCGAAACCATGCGCCAGCACGTTCCCGCGCCCGTGGTCCAGATCGGCGAGCAGGCCAAAATCGGCTTCATCGCCGTGGGAACGTCGGATTACGCCGTGCGCGAAGCCTGCGACCAGTTGAAGAGCGACTACGATATCGAGGCCAGCTACCTGCGCCTGAAAGCGTATCCGTTCACCCCGCACTTACAGGATTTCATCCGCCGCCACGAGCGGGTCTACGTGGTGGATCAGAATCGCGACGCGCAGTTGCTGGGCCTGATGCGCTTAGAGCTCGACGCCGATTTGATCGCGAAACTGCGCAGCGTGACCTACTACGGCGGCCTGCCGCTGGACGCGCGCACGGTCACCGAAGATGTCGCCGGACAGGAGGGCAAATGAGCGTCAACCACATCGGGCTGGAGGTTCTCAATTATAAGGGCGCCAAGAGTACGTTGTGCGCGGGCTGCGGCCACAATGCCATTTCCGAGCGCCTCATCGAGTGTTTCTATGAGCTCGGCGTGCAGCCCTGGACGGTGGCCAAGTTTTCGGGGATCGGCTGCTCCTCGAAGTCGCCCGCTTATTTCCTGGGCCTCTCGCACGGGTTCAACAGCGTACACGGCCGCATGCCCGCCATCGCCACCGGCGCGCTCCTGGCCAACCGCAACCTCCTGGGCCTGGGCGTCACCGGCGACGGCGACACGGCCTCCATCGGCCTCGGCCAGTTCATGCACCTGGTGCGCCGCAACATGCCGATGATCTACGTCATCGAGGACAACGGCGTATACGGCCTGACCAAGGGGCAATTTTCGGCCACCGCCGACCTGGGCTCCACGCTCAAGACCGGCGTGCGCAACGATCTGCCGCCGTTCGATTGCTGCGCCCTGGCGATGCGATGGGGCGCAACCTTCGTGGCGCGTTCTTTCAGCGGCGACAAAAAGCAGCTTCAGGCCATTATCAAAACCGCCATCGCGCACCGCGGCCTCTCCGTCATCGACGTGATTTCGCCCTGCGTCACCTTCAACGACCACGAGGGTTCCACCAAAAGCTACAGCTATGTGAAGGAGCACGAAGAGATCCTGCAAGACTTGGATTTCGTCCCGTCATTCGAGGATATTTCAGTCGAGATCCCGGATGGCGCGGTGATGGACGTTCAACTGCACGACGGCTCCCACCTCCGCATCCGCAAGCTCGCTCGCGATTTCGACCCCACCAACCGCCAGGCCGCCCTGACCATGCTGGAGTCCGCCGACGCCAAAGGCGAGGTAGTCACCGGCGTATTATACGTGAACACCGCGAAGCCCACCTTCATCGACCTATTGAACATGGTAGACGACCCAGTCGGCACCCTCCCGCAATCCCGCACTCGGCCGCCGAAGGCGGCGCTCGATGAGGTCATGGAAGAGTTGCGGTAAATTGATTGCGCGGTAGAATGGCTCGAAGGGGGTTCGAACCCCCCTTCGAACCCTATGGCCGAAACACGATATCCCCCGAAAAATCAAATAAATAGGGCGCATCAGTTCGATCTGGACTTCATGAAGCCAGAGCCGCTGATGACCCCCGATGAGATCTATTCTTCTGCAAGCCAAGAACTCCTTCAGCGTCTAAATGAAGACCGCCGGATCGAGCGCAAACCGGCAGGAATCCACGCCAACGCATTCGGCGACTACTTTTCGCTGTGGGCAAACGCCGTTCCTGACGGTGGAATCGTGGTCCTTGGGATAGAGAATGACGGGAGAATCACCGGGTGTTCACAGCAAACCACCGCGCGACTCAACGAATTGGAGCGGGCGGGAGAGGTATACTGCCCGGACGCCCGCTATGATTGCAGGCGGATACCCGTAGTCAATGCGGATGGGGACCCGGATTTTCTACTGGTTTTTCGAATCTACTACCACGACTCGAAAGTAGTTGAGACCGTTGCCGGCAACGCGTTTACGCGGCTCGGGGAGGCCCGAAAGAAGCTGACAACCCAAGAGGTCCGGGAGCTGCAAATCGACAAAGGGCAAACCGACCTCGAACAGGAGCCGAGCCGGCTTGTTTATCCAGATCAGTTCGACACCGCTTTGGTCCGGAGGTTCACGGACGCGGTTCGTCTAATAGGGCGCCTCGAGGGCATTCATACCGATGAGGAGGTTCTAGAGCATAGAAGGTTAGGGAGGCGGAGCGGTGACAAATTCACGCCGAACGTCGCATGTGCGCTTCTGTTCGCCAATGATCCGGTTCTGGAGTTCCCGGGGTGCAAGATCCGGTTCCTCCGTTTCGATGGCGAGTGGGAGGGCACCGGGGAACGTTTCAACGCTGTGAAGGATCGCTGGATCGAGGGCTGCGTTCCATCTCTCATTGTCGGCGCTGAGAGGCTTATCGAATCGCAGATCAGAGAATTCTCGCGCCTTGGGCCGGATGGGAAGTTCTATACGGCTCCCGAGTACCCAAAGGCTGCGTGGTATGAGGCGGTTGTCAACGCCTGTGTTCACAGATCGTATGGCCTGAGAAACATGAACATTTTCGTGAAGATGTTCGACGACCGCCTGGTGATCGAAAGCCCTGGCCCGTTCCCTCCGTTCGTCACGCCGCAGAACATCTACGACTCGCACCACCCGCGAAACCCTCACCTGATGAATGCCATGTACTTTCTGGATTTCGTGAAGTGCGCCAATGAGGGAACCCGCCGGATTCGCGACACAATGGCAACCATGAATCTGCCGGTTCCGGAGTTTGAGCAGAAGCAGAGCGGGCACGCCGCGGTCCGCGTGACGCTCAGGAACAACATCAAGCACCGCAGGGTCTGGATCGACTTCGACGCGAGCAAACTGGTCGGCACGGAACTACTGCCCAAACTGGGCCAGGACGATCACCGCGCCATCAATTTCGCTGCGGAGCATGGCAGCGTAAACGTTAGCCAGCTTCAGCGCCTCACTGGCAGAAGTTGGAAATCGGCGAAGCGGTTGCTGGCAAGACTTGCAGAGAAAGACATCCTGCATCACGTTCATGATCTCGCAAAGGAACGCGATCCAGATGCACACTACGTGCTGAAGGAACCAAAGAACGAAAAGGCCAGATGAAGAATCCACAAGCCAGGAGAGTCAACCTGTCACCGCTCATGGCGTGGTCCAACACGGGCGGCGCACAGTGTCGGCCGCACGAGCCTACTGCACCGAAACCGTCACGCCCTTCTGGCTCGTATTCCCGCCAACTGACACCAAAATCGCCAAATCACCCGACGGCGCATTCGCCGGAATCTGCACATTGAGCTGCATCATTCCCGCCACCAACCCCGGCGCCTCCCCGGCGTACACATAAAGCGCCGGCTGCCCGTTGATCGTCACCCCGACCGCCAGCAGCGGCGCCGGCGTCACCTGTGGAGGCGGCAAGGTGGCCGTGGTGATCGCGCCCGTGACGCTCGGCGGGCTGGTCAGGCCCTCGCCTGTCATGAACACCTGTACGATGCTGCCCTTGGCCGCCCGATTCCCCGGCCCATTCACGCTGTTGTCCTCGTTCAGGATGGCCCCCGGCCCGCTCCCCGAAGCGTTCTGCGTGAACAGCCCTGGGGCTGTGGCCCCCGAGAACAACTGGTACGTGTTAGACGTTTGCCCCGCGTACTTGATCCACACCGACAGGCTAACAGCGGGAGCCATCTCATACGGCACCACCGCCGACACCTGTGTGCTGCTGGCGTAAATCATGGGAGCGGGGATGCCGTTGAACAGCACCTGCACGCCGCCGATGGTCGTCGCCAGCTTGCCGGTGGCCGGGTCCGTGGTGGCGAATGCCGCGGTGGCGGGCCCCATGGCCGTGCCAAAGAGGGTAACCATCTCGCCTGGGGAGACCGAGCCGCCGATGTAACTCGCCGCGTTCACCACGCTCTTGATGGGGGGTAGCGGTGCCGTCGCCACGGCTGGCTGAGTCACGGTGACTGAGACGCCCGCAATCACAACGGCCGCGCTGAGGGTCGCGCCAGAGTTGTTAGGGTAGACCACCAGAGTAACATTCACGGAACCGGTACCGGACGATGCGCCTGAAACCGAGATCCAACTCCAAAAGCCGGAGACTGTCCAGGAACAGGAAGTGGTAGTTTGGATGCTGACCGTCAAATTACCGCCCGAGGCCGGCGCCTGCAACGAGGTTGGTGAGACAGAGTAAGTGCAGGAAGATCCAACTGGCGTCAGTATCCGGATGCGGTTGTTACCAACGTCGGCCATGTACACGTCGCCAGCAGAGTCCACGGCGACCCCTCGCGGATAGTTCAACTGGGCGCCCGTGGCCGGGCCGTTGTCGCCGCTGAAACCTAGCGTCCCATTTCCCGCCACGGTTGTCATCACCCCGCCCGAGACCTTGCGGATGCGGTTGTTGTTACGGTCAGCAATGTAGAGGTTGCCGGCCAGGTCCACGGCGACCCCGGTGGGAGCGTTCAACTGGACGCTGGTGGCCGGGCCGTCATCGCCGCTGAAGCCTTGCGCCCCGGTTCCCGCCACTGTGGTGATCACCCCGTTCGAGACCTCCCGGATGCGGTTGTTACCAACGTCGGCGATGAACAGGTTGCCAGCAGCGTCCACCGCGACTCCCCACGGCCCGTCCAACTGGGCGCTGGTAGCCGGGCCGTTGTCGTCGCCGCTGCCGGAGGTCCCGTTCCCGGCCACCGTGGTGATCACCCCGTTCGAGACCTTCCGCATGCGGTTGTTACCAACGTCGGCGATGTAGACGTTGCCGCCAGAGTCCACAGCGATCCCGAAAGGGTTCAACTGGGCGCGGACGGCCGGGCCGTTGTCGCCGATGAGCGGGTAGCCGGGACCCCCGCTTCCCGCCACGGTGGTGATCACCCCGTTTGAGACCTTGCGAATGCGGTAGTTGCCAGAGTCGGCGATGTAGAGGTTGCCAGCAGAGTCCACGGCGACGCCCAAAGGACCGGTCAACTGGGCGCTGGTGGCCGGGCCGCCATCGCCGCTGAAGCCAGGCGTCCCGTTTCCCACCACGGTGGTGATCACCCCGTTCGAGACCTTGCGGATGCGGTTGTCAAAAGTGTCGGCCATGTACAGGTTGCCGGCCGGATCCACGGCGACCCCGGTGGGACCGTACACTTGGGCGCTGGTGGCTGGGCCGCTGTCGCCCAACTGCATTCCGCCCCCCGCCACGGTGGTAATCACCCCGTTGGAGACCTTCCGGATGCGGCTGTTACCAGAGTCGGCGATGTAGACGTTGCCCGCGGAGTCGACTGCCACGCCTCCCGGATAGTTCAACTGGGCGCTGATGGCCGAGCCGTTGTCGCCGCTGAAGCCCCCCGTCCCATTCCCCGCCACGGTGGTAATCACCCCGTTGGAGACCTTGCGGATGCGGCTAGTAGCGGAGCCGGCGATGTAGACGTTGCCGGCAGAGTCCACGGCGACTCCGGTGAAATCTAACCGGGCGCTGACGGCCGGCCCGTTGTCGCCGCTGAAGCCCCCCGTCCCATTCCCCGCCACGGTAGTGATCACACCGTTGGAGACCTTGCGTATCCGGTTGTTCCAACTGTCGGCAATGTAGAGGTTGCCCGCAGGGTCCACTGCGACGCCTACGGGAATGTTCAACTGGGCGCTGGTGGCCGGGCCGTTGTCGCCGCTGAAGCCTAGCGTCCCATTCCCTGCCACGGTGGTGATCACTCCGTTCGAGACCTTGCGGACGCGGTCAGAGTCGGTAATGTAAAGGTTGCCAGAAGAGTCAGCGGCGATCGCATAGGGGCCGTCCAGTTGGGCGCTGGTGGCCGGGCCATTGTCGCCGCTAAAGCCAGGCGTCCCGTTTCCCGCCACGGTGGTGATCACCCCGTTCGAGACCTTGCGGATACGGCTGTTCCAGTTGTCGGCTATGTAGAGGTTGCCAGCGGTGTCTACGGCGAGACCCGTGGGAGCGTTCAACTGGGCGCTGGTGGCTGGGCCGTTGTCGCCGCTGGAACCGCATGTCCCGTCTCCTGCCACCAGGGTTACGACGCCCGTTGTAGCGTCCAATCGCAGAACGGTGTCTTGATCCACGAAAAACACGCTGCCTGCCCGATCAGACGCAATAACCTGAGGTATGCCGGGGCCCAGGCTGGCGGACGTCCCTGAGATCTTAACGGGCAGCCCGCCGCCGGCAAATGTCGATATGGTGTAGGTCTGACCAGATGCAGACCAGGGCAAGACCGAGGCGAGAAGAACAGCAGGCAGCAGACGCATTCTAGAAACTCCTCCCTGGCGCAGCTTGCGCACCCGGCCTATAGCTTACCACCACGCCAATTGAAGCGAGGTAGCTGTCCGCTTCGTTCAAATAACCACATGCAGGGCCGCACTTGGTTCAGATGTTCTGCCTCCTCATGAAATTGGTGTTACCATTCGGATAATCCCGCCCGCTTCGGCGCGATTTCATCAGCGGCAGGGGCGCCGTGGGGCCAATCGAAAGGAAAGTAAATGGAGTCTCCCGATAGAGATTTTGTTATTCTGATAGACTACGATGGTGCCGCTGGGATGTCGCTGATTCACCTGTCGCAGGTGCGCATGGTTACTGAAATGAGCCCGGGTCATTGCCGAATCTGGTTCAGCGAGCATCACTCCATCGCTGTTAAAGGAAGCGGAGCCAGTGAGTTGGCCCTTCAACTTCTGGACAGGTCTAGGCTACCCAATGGCGACGCGTTCGACACCTCCAAAATTCGCGCTACGTACGAAGAGTCGTTGTTGGCTCAGAAGACAGGCCCGTTGCAGGAATAAATGTAGCGCGCAGCGCCGCTGCTACTCGCTGCTGGTCTCATGCTGTCACCTCCCAAACGCCACCGTCTCGTCCAATGAGGCTGTAATTCTCTCCGCGTTCCGTTTCGAGGCTAACCACGTGCCCTGATATCGATATCGGACGGATCGGCCTCCTCGAATCGCGTTCAAACAATCTACAATAACCATCTTGCGATAAAAGCGCGGTCTGGGTAGTCGTGTGCCCCTCGCTCGGATCATACCAATGCTGGATGATCGTCAATTCGTACCACACCGGTAGTGGGGAAGCGGAATAGCCCTTCAGGGTTCCGTTGCCCGCATCGCTGAGGCGCTTGTCACGTGACATCGTATTCATCGTAGCATCCCCCTCAAGCGGCAACGACAAAAAAGGCTTGGCTCTTCGCGGCCAGCTCGACATTTCCCGCTACTTCTGGGGAGTTTCGGGGGCTTCGGAGACGACGCAGCCCCCAATGGCTTAGCCGCCGGCGTTCGGGAGTTGCGCGGCCTCTGAATTTCTGAATTGGCGAAATGGGGAACAGCAGTCTCGGGGAGGGGCCATCCAGACGGTGTTTCAAGTTGCGGTAGCATGTCGGCAACACGGGGGCAGACCGGACGTTTCCGCTTATCGGCTCTACGCTGCGTCGGAGACAGCGTCCGCCGGCGGCAGGCCGCCCCAGATCAACACGTCGGGGCAGAGATCCGCGCCGTCCGGCCACACCAAGGTCCCTCCCTCCACGCGAAACTCCCGAAACCGCTCCGGACTACTGCGAATATCGGCAAAGACCGGCCCCGTGAGGTATTCCGCCAGATCGCGCTCGATTACTCGGCCATCTGTCAGCCTGAGTCGAACGCGGTAGCCGTCGAGGGGTGCGGCCTCCTGAATGCGTACTAAGGTCATGCTGCTTTCATTCTATTCCAGCGGCTCTATAGCCGATGCGGGTTTCCCGCCACGCGCACTCATCCAGGCCATCCTCAGTTCTTGGCGAGGCAGAACAGCCCATTCGAGAACCATGGCCAACGCCCGTCTCGGGAGTTCGCCTCTCAGAATGTTTAGAGTCTCAATTTCGATCAGCGCTTCCGAATCCCCGTAGCAGGCGTGAAAGTGGGCCGGATGATGGTCGTTGAAGTACATCCGGACCACGATTCCGAAGAACCTGCTTAGCTCGGGCATGCCTAAATTCGATTCTAGTACGCCACGTACCCGGAGGCTTCGCGCTATCGTAAGAGCATGAGTGCCGCCACCGCGCTCGACGGTTTGCTGGACCCCTTGGGCCGCTGCCTGGACGCCGAGTCGGCTCGCCGCGTTGTCGAATTGCGCGTCGCTCCGCCCGTGCAGCAGCGAATTGACACGCTCGCCGAACGGGCCAATGGCGGCGTGCTTACCAGCGACGAAGCCGCCGAGTACGAGGCGCTGATCAACGCCGCGGACTTCGTCTCAATCCTTAGGATCACGGCCCGCCAACACCTGCGCCCGATTTCCATGTGACCCGATGGATGCTGCCACCCGTGACTTCGTGCGGCGGCGGGCAGCCGGCCGTTGCGAGTACTGCCTGCTCCGCCAATCTCCAAGCTTCCGGCGCCGCCGCACCGAGCAAACCTTTTTGAGTCACAAGCTCTTTCCTCAACCGTTTCAGTCACTTATGAGCGGACCCGATTAGCCGTGTGCTACCCTGGTGGCAGGTAGCAGTCCGTTCGGGAGGCTGTCCAAAGAGGGTCTCAGAACCATTGATTCATTGGGAGTTGCGTCCCAATTGGGTTTGTTTCGTCATTCTTGCTTTCGGCCCCTTGGCGCCCCGGCCCCTGACCCGTGTTCTTTGACAATTTGGCTTTGTTCCGCGGCGGATGCCGTTTCCGGCGCGGCATAAGGCGGATTTGCTCGTCGCCGATTTTCGCCCGTGAGATCGCGAGTCCGTAAGCTGGTAGGCTCATAATTGCAAGTCTGGACCAGACTATGTTCGAGAGAATCACCTTTGATCCGGCTGTGATGGGCGGGCGTGCCTGTATTCGAGGCATGCGCATGACTGTTTCGCTCGTCGTCAACCTCTCTGCCAATGGCATGTCAGCCGACGAAATTGTCCGCGAGTACCCCGACCTTGAACCGGAGGACATCCGGGAGGCGCTGGCCTACGCCTCGGCCCTCGCCAACGAAGAGGTTCACCTGTTCACCAGGCCCGCAGCGTGAAATTCCTGGCCGGCATGGGCGTGTCGATGACGACGGTTGACCTGCTGCGTCAAGCTGGAGAAGCGGTCGTCCATCTGCGCGACGAGGGGCTGCACCGGTTGCCCGACGACGCGATCCTTGAAAAGGCGAGGCGGGAGCAACGGGTGGTCCTGACGTTCGACCTGGACTTCGGCGACCTCCTGGCCGCGGGCGGCAACGCTACTCCGAGCGTGATTCTGTTTCGCATGCGCAATCAAACGCCGGCCGCGGTCACCCCAAAGTTGTTTCGTGTGTTGGACGCCTGCCGCGCCGAACTGGAACGGGGCGCGATCATCATTGTAGAGGACGAGCGATATCGCCTGCGCCGCCTCCCGATTCGGTAACCGGGACGGCACGGGAAGCTCATCGGGTCCATCGCCTGGGCCCGAGCAGGTAGCGGTCCATTCGGGGCGCTGTCCCCCGAGGGCCTCAGAACCGTTGATCCTTTGGGAGTTGCGTCCCAATTTGGGTTCGTTTCGTCATTTTTGTTTTCGGCCCCTTGGCGCCCCGGCCGCCTGACCATATTCCTGGACAATCGGCTTCGTTTGGCTGTCCAGCGGGGGTCTCAGTACCGTTGATTCATTGGGAGTTGCGTCCCCAATTGGGTCCGTTTCGTCATTCTTGTTTTCGGCCCCTTGGCACGCCGCCCCCTGCCCCGTGTTCTTTGTGTCACCGCCGGTGCAATAATCCCCAAAGTGCCGCTTGAAAATTCCCCAGCCCCTGTGAGGTGGTGTATACCCGTATCGACTCCATTTTGGAGGAGGTGCGGCGAGGTGCTACGGGGGAAGG
>JBEKSR010000059.1:0-28547 GCA_049516835.1 Bryobacteraceae bacterium
CCAAGTGCTGAGGATCCCGGAAATCATTACCGAGCCGGTAGGCAGCCGCATAGTCACTGAACGACCACGCAACTGATTGATTCCGCAGGGCCGCGCCCTCAATTATGTGGAAGTTGGGCTAGTAGCACCGTCTACACAGTTACGGCGTGGACGAATCTCACCGCGATCACCGGCATCCGGCTGGAGACGCTCAGTAATGCGAGTCTGCCTGACGGGGGACCAGGCCGGGCCGGGAACGGCAACTTCATTCTGAGCGAGATCACCGTCAGCGACCAACCCTCAGGTGGCTCCTCCGTTCCGGAACCGGGCACGCTCAGTACGCTGGCAATCGCCTTGGGTGGTTTCGCCGTAGTGATGCGCAAGCGATTGGCGCGATAAAACGATCTGCGCTCTGTGGCCGGCTTGGTGCTGCTCGCCTTTGGCATGGTGTCCCGCCGCCGGAAGATCGGGAGCTTCCGTTGCAAGCACGCCTGAACCGCCTCGCGGAAGCCGTGAAATAGCCGCAGGATTGACAAAAGGCTCACGGCAAATCCTAGCTGCTAGTACATCGCCGGGTACGCTTCGCGCATCTCCTGCGCCTGGGCGCGGGCGAGTTCAATCTGAATTGGAGGGCCCTTGCCGATGCCGGGGCACCAGCGGGCGGTCTGGTTCCATTCGCGGCGGGATTCCAGCAGCTCCGGCCAGACAGGTAGCGCAGCAATGCTTTCAGCCGCCAGGACCGGGCAAACTCCTGGCTTTCCAGGATGCGCTCCAGCTCGGCGGCGACCGCTTCGGCCAGGACTGGAGAGCTGGCGCTCATGGTAAGCGTAGTGTACCGCCTCGCGAGATCGGCCGCCATGGGATTTCTTTTCGAGTGAAACACCCGAAAGTCAGCCGTTTTTCACCGTGATTCACTTGCCGGCCGAGCCGGAAATCGTTACCCTGCAACCAGACCCTTTTGTCTTGATTGGGGTGTCGCAGCCCTCGCGCTGCCGTCGGGCCGGGGCGGCGCTCCCAGCCGCGCCCGGCAATGATCGCGGAAAGGATTGGCATGCGAAGTAAGATTATCGGGATATTCCTCCTGCTCGGCGGCGCTACCAGTTTGTTCGCCGGAGTGGTTTACACCCAGGCGTGGGACCAGAGGGGTGTCGCCTACCAGAGTCAGACCGACCCGTCATCGGGTTCGCTCGCGACGGTGTACGACAATTTCACGCTTGCTTCGAGCGCCGTGGTGACGGACCTCGTCTGGAACGGCGGCTTCTTACATTCGCCCACGGGCACCATCACGGCCTTTACCATCGACTTTTGGGCGGATTCCAGTGGTCAGCCGGGCGGTTTGCTGAAATCGGCAACGATCACCGGCAACGCCAACGCGACGGTGGACCCCGTTCACCCCGGCGGCGGCAACGCCTACGACTATTCGGTCTCCGGTCTGAGTTTCAGTGCCACCGCCGGAACCCAGTACTGGCTGTCGATCGTGGCCACCGGGGACGCCGGCGACCCTTGGGGCTGGGCCACTGGCACGGGCGGCGACGGCAGGTCATACGAGGATGTCACCGGTTCGGGCCGCTCCCTGATCGCCTCGGACATGAACTTCACGCTCTCCAGTAACGGCGTCGCCACGCCAGAGCCAGGAACGCTGTCGTTGGCCGGCTTGGCGCTGCTCGCTTTTGGCCTGGTGTCCCGCCGCCGGAAGATCGGGAGCTTCCGTTGCAAGCACGCCTGAACCGCCTCGCGGAAGCCGTGAAATAGCCGCAGGACTGACAAAAGGCTCACGGCAAATCCTAGCTGCTAATACATCGCCGGGTACGCTTCGCGCATCTCCTCGGCCTGGGCGCGGGCGAGTTCAATCTGAATTAGAGGGCCCTTTCCGATTCCGGGGCACCAGCGGGCGGTCTGGTTCCATTCGCGGCGGGCTTCCAGCAGCTCCGGCCAGAATGGGAAGATGCGGCGTTGGGTGGGTTTCGCGGGATGGATGGAGCAGCCGTCAGGGCGCAGGAACTGGCACAGGGAATGGCGCGACATCCGCAGGCGCATGCGGTGGCGCGTGCGGTAGACGTACTGGCGTTCAAATGCCGCCGCGGTCATGCGAAGGAAAGCGGCGGCCCGCGCCAGGTCTGCTTCGGCCAAGTATACGAAGCCCTTTGGGCGGCAACATCCCGTACATCCGGATTGGCACTCGAAACGCAAGCCCTCGGCCATGTATCATTATGACTGAAGGGACGGGAATGTATGTCCGGAGTTCAAGACATCCTGCAGAATCGCGAGCTCTTCCATGTGGGGGAGAATGACAATGTGGCCAGCGTGGTCCGGCGCATGGCGGAGATGCGCGTGGGAGCAATCGTGGTCCTCGAGGGGGAGCAACTGCGGGGCGTATTCAGCGAGCGGGATCTCATGCAGCGCGTGGTGCTCGAAAGGCTCGATCCCGAATTGACGCCGGTCAAGGACGTGATGAGCACCGACATCGCGACCATCGATGAGATGGCCAGCGTGGAAGAAGCCATGGAGGCCATGCACGCGCACAACTGCCGGCACCTTCCGGTGACGCGCGGCTCCCGCGTCGTGGCGTTCCTTTCCATGCGGGACCTCATGCACCACGAACTGGCGCGTAAAACAGAGGAACTCCACCACATGCGGGCATACATTCGCGGAGCCTCATAGGAACTTGACAATAGCCCACTAAAGATTGATAATGGTCTTGTACTAAATTACCATCACTTTCGTGGTGGCAGGAGGATTGTTATCAACATGGGAAAGATCATTGGAATTGACCTGGGGACGACCAACTCTTGCGTGGCGGTAATGGAGGCCGGGCAGCCGACGGTCATTGCCAACCAGGAAGGATCTCGGACGACTCCGTCGGTGGTGGCATTCACCAAGAGTGGAGAGCGGCTGGTGGGGCAGGTGGCCAAGCGGCAGTCCATCACCAACCCGGAGAACACGGTTTTCTCGATCAAGCGTTTCATGGGGCGGCGCTACGACGAAGTCAACGAAGAGATGAAGATGGTGCCCTACAAGGTGACCCGCGGGGACAATGGCGACGCGCGCGTGGACATCGGCGGCAAGAAGTATTCACCGCCCGAGATCTCGGCGATGATCCTCACCAAGTTGAAGGAGGCGGCCGAATCCTACCTGGGCGAAAAGGTCACGCAGGCGGTGATTACGGTCCCGGCGTACTTCAATGACGCGCAGCGGCAGGCCACCAAGGACGCCGGCAAGATCGCGGGCCTGGAAGTGATGCGCATCATCAACGAGCCGACCGCGGCCGCGCTGGCCTATGGTCTCGACAAGAAGAAGAACGAGACCATCGCGGTCTACGACTTCGGCGGCGGCACGTTCGACATCTCCATCCTGGAAGTGGGCGAGGGCGTGGTGGAGGTGAAGTCCACCAACGGCGACACGCACCTGGGCGGCGACAACATCGACCAGCGCATCATCGACTGGATTGTGAGCGAGTTCAAGAAAGAGAACGGCATCGACCTGGCGCGCGACCAGATGGCGCTGCAGCGCCTCAAGGAAGCCGCCGAAAAGGCCAAGATGGAGCTTTCCACGCTGCTCGAAAGCGAGATCAACCTGCCCTTTGTCACGGCCGACGCCTCGGGCCCCAAGCACCTGCAAATGAAGCTGACGCGGGCGCGCTTCGAGCAGATGGTGGAGGACATCCTGCAGCGTTCCATGGGCCCGTGCAAGCAGGCCCTGACGGACGCCAACGTGACGCCTGCGCAGATCGACGAAGTGGTGCTGGTGGGCGGGCAGACACGCACGCCGCGCATCCAGGCGCTGGTCCGCGAGCTGTTCGCCAAGGATCCGCACCAAGGGGTGAACCCGGACGAAGTGGTGGCCATCGGCGCCGCGGTGCAGGGCGGCGTGCTGGGCGGCGAAGTCAAGGACGTGCTGCTGCTGGACGTCACCCCGCTCTCGCTGGGCATCGAAACGCTGGGCGGCGTGTTTACCAGGCTGATCGAGCGCAACACCACCATTCCAACGCGCAAGAGCGAGGTTTTCTCGACGGCCTCGGACAACCAGCCGTCGGTGGAGATCAAGGTCTACCAGGGCGAGCGCGCCATGGCGCACGACAACCGTTTGCTGGGCGTGTTCCAGCTCGGCAACATTCCGCCGGCGCCGCGCGGCATTCCGCAGGTCGAAGTCACGTTCGATATCGACGCCAACGGCATTCTCAACGTGACCGCCAAGGACCGCGCCACCAACAACGAGCAGAAGATCACCATCACGTCGTCTTCGGGCCTGGCCAAAGACGAGGTGGAGAAAATGGCCAGGGACGCCGAATCGCACGCAGCCGAAGACCGCAAGCAGCGCGACACCATCGAGGCCCGCAACCGCGCCGACGCCATGGTCTACAACGTGGAAAAGACGCTGAAGGAGCATCGCAGCAAGGTCGGCGAGGCGGAGGCCAAGGAGATCGAAGCGGCCCTCGAAGAGACCAAGAAAGCCATGGCCGACAACGATCCGGCGCGCATCAATTCGGCGGTCGACCGGCTGACCACCGCCAGCCACAAGCTGGCCGAGGCCATGTATAAGACCGCGGGGCAACCCGGCGCGCAGCAGGCGCCGCCCGAGCAGCCCGGCGGCGGGGACGGCAAGAAAGGCAAAGACGACGTCGTGGACGCCGAATTTGTCGACGTGGACGACAAGAAGAAGTAAACCGGCAGGGGCCGGGCATGCGGTACCCACGCGTGCCCGGCCCGGATTCCTATGGCCGCTCCCAAGCACGAGTACTACGAAACGCTGGGCGTTCCGCGAAAAGCCGCGGCGGATGAAATCCGCAAAGCTTACCGGAGACTGGCGCGCAAGCACCACCCCGACGTGAATCCCGGGGACAAGTCCGCCGAGGAGCGTTTCAAGAACGTGCAGGAAGCCTATGACGTGCTGAGCGATCCGAAAAAGCGTCAGATGTACGACCAGTTTGGCTTCTATTCGGAGAGCGGCTTCGCGGGCGCCGGCCCCGGGGGTCCGGGAGGCCAGGCTCCCCATCCCGGCATGGATTTCAGCGGCTTCGATTTTTCGGATGCCTTCTCCGGCGCGGCGGGTGGCGCGGGCAGGCGCACGGATGCCGCCGGCGGCGGCTTCCGCGACATCTTCTCGCAGTTCTTCGGGGGCCGCGGCGCGGCCCACCCGGCGCAACCGGAACCGGAAAAGGGCGGCGACCTCGAATACGTAATGGACATCGACTTCTGGCAGGCCATCAAGGGCACGCAGGTGCGCCTGAATATCACGCGCTACGACGTGTGCGGCACGTGCCGCGGATCGGGTTCGGGGATGTCCGGCACCGGCGAGGCCGCCTGCGCTCAATGCAAGGGGACCGGCAACGTCGCCCAGATGGCCGGGGCCATGAAGTTCAACCTGACCTGCCCGCGCTGTGGAGGCACGGGGAAACTGCGGAATGCCTGTCCCGAATGCGGCGGCGAGGGCCGCGTAACCCGCACCGAGACGGTGGAGACGCGCATCCCCCCGGGCGCGCGCAACGGCTCCCGCCTGCGCGTGCCGGGCAAAGGCAACGCCGGAACCATGGGAGCCCCCCCGGGGGATCTCTACATCACCACCAAAGTGGAGGAACACCCCTTCTTCCACCGCGAGAGCGACAACATCGAAATCCAGGTCCCCATCGCGGTGTGGGAGGCGGCGCTGGGGGCCAAGATCGAGGTGCCCACCATCGATGGCCGCACGCTCCTCAAGATTCCGCAGGGAACCACCAACGGCCAGCGCTTCCGGCTGCGGGAGAAGGGCGTCCTGAATTCGCGCACCAACCAGCGCGGCGATCAGATTGTCGAAGTGGCCATCCAGGCGCCCGATCCGCGCGACGAGGACACGCGCGAGTTGCTGCGCAAGCTCGCCAAGCTGCATCCCGAGGATCCGCGCGCCGCAATGTGGGCCAAGGTCTGACATGGCCAAAGCCAGATCCAGAGCGGCTTACATGATCTCCGCGGTGGCGGAACAATACGAGATCCATCCGCAGACGCTGCGGCTGTATGAAAGGGAGGGGCTTTTGAAGCCTTCCCGCAGCGAAGGCAACACGCGGCTCTACACGGATAGCGACATCGAGCGCCTGGAAGTGATTCTCCACCTGACGCGCGACCTGGGGGTCAACCTGGCGGGCGTCGAGATCATTCTCAACATGCGCGAGAAGATGGGCGAAATGCAGGCCCAGATTCAGGAGTTTATCGCGTCCTTGAACCGCGAACTGGCGGCGCGAACGGCGCAGCCACCCGAGATGGAGGGCCGCAACAGTCTGATCCCCGTGGTGAGTGCGCGTGCCCCGGCCCCAGGCGGGATGCCGTCTGGGCCTGCCGCCTCCCGCCGCAACCGGTGAACCAAGGCGGCGCCGGCGGCGCTACCGCTGCTCAGCGTACTATGATAGATAGCTTGCCTGTCTCGAATCCTGCTTCAGACCACGCCGCCGGCCAGCGCGCCACCCTCGCCTATATAGCGCCTTTCGTAGTATTTGTCGCCTTCATGGCGATCCAGGCCGCGATCCACCCGCCGGCGCATTGGTATTACCCCGCGCAGTTTCTTGCGGTCTTGCTGACCATTGGTGTGGTTTCGCGGCGGGTCTTACGCTTTCGCGCTGCCTTCCCGCTGGCCAGCATAGGGATCGGGATGGCCGTTTTCCTGATCTGGATCGGCCCGGATATCCTGTGGGCATACCGACATCACTGGCTGTTTGAGAACCTCATCACCGGCGTCCCTGCCAGCTCGATCGCTCCCGCCCTCAAACGGAACGTCATATTCGTGTTGTTGCGGGTGGCCACCTCGGTGGCGCTGGTGCCGATTCTAGAGGAGCTGTTCTGGCGCGGCTGGCTGATGCGCTGGCTGATCGGCAAAGACTTCCTGAAGGTGCCGCTGGGAACGTATGCGCCCACCGCGTTCTGGATTACGGCTGTGCTGTTTGCCTCCGAGCATGGGCCCTATTGGGAAGTCGGCCTGGCGGCCGGAATCGTTTACAACTGGTGGATTACTCGCACGCGGAACCTGGCGGATTGCATGCTGGCGCACGCGGTCACCAACGGCCTCTTGTCGGTGTACGTGTTGACGATGGATCAGTGGCAATACTGGCTATAACCGGATCCCCTTCCCGCGCGTCACACCCAATGACAGCCAGAAGTGAGTTCCTTCTCCCTGTCCCGGCTCCGGGCACGCGGTGCGTCGGGCCCGCGATCCGGGGCCGTGTGACTGTCAGCGAGCGCCACTTCGCGTAAAGACGATGATGGCGCCGTCCGGATCGGTGACGGAGACGGAGGTGGGAGTGGTCTTCACCGCCAGTCCGCGGCTCCGCAAGTCGCCGGCGGCGCGCTGGAGGTCCGGCACCGCGAAAAACAGGCCGGGTTTGGTGTCGTCGCCAGCCGGTTCGAGTTTGACTTCTTCGCCGGAGTCCCCGGGAAGACGCAGAAAGACTCCGCCGGCACTCTCCTCGCGGGGCTCGAATGCCAGTTTGCCGGTATAGAACGCGCGGGCGGCGGCCAGGTCCTTCACGGCGAGGGTCGCCCCCAGGAGATGCTGGGAAACGCGATTTTCCCCCAGATGGTTGCCGTGGTCCTCGAAATGCATCGACCCCGGCATGTACTGGGTGTATTCGATGGTCTGGTTTTCCGGACCATGAACGACCATCAGCATATTGCCGGCCCCCGCTTTTCGGACGGCGGATGGTTTCAGATCGCGCTTGACGTACTCGGCATACAAAGGGTCCAGGCCGCTGGATTCGTAGCAGACGTGCATCAGCCCTCCCGGCTGGCCATTACGAGGGTACAGCTCGATGAACTGGCGGTCGCTGATTTTGATGAAGGCTTCGGTGGTCTGGCCGTCTCTGGTCATTTCGAAGGCCTGCTCGAAGCCCAGCTTCTGGTAAAACGCGCGCGCGGCCGCAACGTCGGCAACGCGAAAGGCAACATGCGCGATGCCGCTCAATGCCGGGGACTGCGCCCACGAAAGCATGGCCCAGAAGATGCCGATCCCTACGATTCGCTTGTTCATCTCAATCACCGCACCTCACTAAGGACAATCATGCCGGTATTTGCGTTTGAGCGCAAGGCGGGCGCCGGGGGGTGCTTAACCCGCATTTCTCACACCCCCGAGAGCAAGGTTTTCGGTAAAGGGGCGAAAACCAGGGGACGGATGCGTCCACGCGGCGGTGTGCCGGGCCCAGAGGGCACCCCGGTGTTGGGCGAGGGATGCGCGCGGGGCCCGGCTGCGCCGGGCACCCCGACACATTCGTTCAGTCCCCAGGTTTTCGCAGACCATTCGGGTAACGGAGGTGTGACGCCGTGAGAAATGCGCTTTAACCACTATGGGGGAAGCGGAAGATTCCCTCTTTCCAGTCGCGCACCCTCGGCGAATTTGCCTGCGCGCTTTCCGCGAGGGATTCGTCTCTCTTAATCAGAGATGTCTCGTGCCGCCAGCCTGCTACTGTGTAGCGCTATCTGCGCCTTAGCCCAGACCACCGAGGTGTCCGGCAACCTCCGCGCGGTCCGGCCGATGGCTCTGCTCGAATCCCGGTACGAAATCCGCGCGGGCGAGCCGGCGCGGATCGCGGCGCCGGCGGAAACGCTCGACTTCCTGTTGCATGCCAAGACCCGGCGCGCGTCCATCGCAGGCATGGAAACCAGCGGCTTGGTGGTTGGGCCGGGCTATACGCCGGATCAAATCCTTCTGGCGCCATCGCCGCGGGCGAAACCCGGCGAGTACACCGTCACGCTCTCCGCCACCAGCGAAACGGGTGAGGAGCGGCAAACCACTCTGGCCGTAGTCGTGAAGCCTCAAGCGACCGTGCCACCCAGCGCGACACGCCCCCCGGTGGTGCTCTTGAATGGATGGCTGACCGGCTTCACCAACTCGTGCCCCATAGCGACCACCTCCGCCGACACATTTGGCAATCTCACCCCGTATTTGGTGTCGGATGGCGTCCCCGTGGTGTATCTCTTCGACAACTGCGCAGTGGACCCGGGCAATACCATCGAGGCTTTAGGCGCCGATTTGGGCGCGTTCCTGAACACCATCAAGTACGACTCGGGCGCACAGGTGCCCCAGATCGACCTGGTGGCCCACAGTATGGGCGGGTTGATCGCCCGGGCATACCTGGCCGGCATTCAGCCCAACCAGACATTCTTGCCGCCGGCGCCTACGCTGGTTCGCAAGCTGGTCCTGATTGCCACGCCGAACTTCGGCTCGTTTGTCGCCGGGAACTATGTAAACTCGATTGTGGCGGGAAGCCAATCCGCCGAGCTGGCGCCTGGCAGCGAGCTCTTATGGAACCTGGCCACGTGGAACCAGTATTACGACGATCTGCGCGGCGTGGACGCCATCGCGGTCATTGGCAACGCCGGTTCCTACATACCCAACCTGTCATCCAGCAATATGAATAACAATGCCAGTGATGGGCTGGTAACGCTGACCAGCGCCTCTCTCGGCTTTGCCTATCCACGCCAATCATTCCCCACCCGCGTCGTGCCATATTGCCACATTGATCCCAGCGCGTATACAAACCCCCTCTGGGGCGCTTCCGCATGTAATGCCCCCGGAATCGCCAATGTCACCGACACATCGCACCCCACCGGCCAAATCGTTCGCTCCTTCCTCGCCGGCACAACGGCCTGGTCTTCTATTGGAAACCCGGCGGCGTCGGACCCTTATTTGGCAAAGTATGGGGGAATGTTCTTCGCGCTGGTGAATAGCGCCGGCAACTACGTCTCGGATATGAGCGCGGTGTCATGGGGAACCGTGCCGCTCGAAAATGGCGGCGATATCGATACCATTTTCTACGTCGACCTTGCCTCGGGCACGGGCACGTTGACAGCTACCAGCCAGTCGCTGGGCGCCGTCAGCTTCAATTCGCTGGCGCTAGCCTTGGGTTACACTTCGGCGGTGCGCGGAAAGATGGGCGCGACCGTTTCTTCGGTCACGCCGCTGGCCAGCAAGAGCCCGCAGGTGCTGGCCGCCGGCACCACCGTCACCCTCAACGGCGCGAATCTTGGTTCGCAATGCAGTGGCTGCCAGGTTCTGGCCTATCCGGCCGGCTCCGGCACGGCGCAGGCCCTGACCGTTACATCGTGGCAAAACGCGGCGATTTCGGTAAAGCTTCCGGCCAACCTGACGGGCCTGCTGACACTCAAAGTGTTGGCGGCCGCGGCATCGGGAACCGATACCATCGGGATCATGGTGGCTGCGCCCTCCACCATCGCCGTGGTTCCGGCGAGTCTGCACTTCACCTATACAGCGGGCGGAACGGTTCCTTCGGCGCAGCCGATCCAGATCAGCAATAGCGGGACCGGGACCGCCGCGCTCTCCTGGACCGCCAAGGCGAGCGATTCCTGGTTGAGCGTATCAGCCGCGTCCGGTACGGCTCCGTCGACTCCTTCCGTATCCGTCTCTCCGGCAGCTCTGAGCGCGGGCACGTACAACGGCTCCATTCAGATCTCGGCCGCGGGTGCGTCCAACAGCCCGGTATCGGTGGCCGTGACGCTGACGGTTGCGCCGGCGGCGCCCGCGGTCACGGTTACCGCCGTGGTGAATGCTGGAAGCTACCAGCCCGGCATCGCCTCGGGCACGTGGATCTCCATCTTCGGCACGAACCTTTCCCAGAGCACCTATCTGTGGCAGGCCAGCGATATTGTGAACGGGGCGCTGCCCACCTCCTTGCAAGGGGTGTCGGTCACCGTCAACGGCCTGCCCGCCTACGTGGACTACATCAGCCCCACGCAAATCAACGCGCTGGCTCCCGACGATGACACCTTGGGCCCGGTCCCGGTCCAGGTGACCACGGCAGGCGAGACCAGCAACGCCGTGACCGTGCAAAAGAGCCTGTTTGCGCCGGCGTTCCTGACCTTTGACGGCACTCACGTGGCCGCGCTCCATGCGGACTATAGCCTGGTGGGAGCGCCGAACCTGTTGCCGGGCGCGGTGACCACCCCGGCCCAACCCGGGGAGATCATCCTGTTGTATGGCGTGGGATTCGGTCCGGCCAACCCGCCGCAGCCCTCGGGCCAACTGGTCACCACGGCGACCCCGCCGGCGAACGCCGTCCAAATCACCATCGGGGGTGTGGCAGCGTCCGCGGCGTACGCCGGCCTGGTGGAATCGGGCCTCTATCAGTTCAACGTGACGGCGCCCAATCTTCCCAGCGGCGATGCCGCCGTGGTGGCAACCATTGGCGGCGTTTCCACGCAGACGGGAGTCTTGCTGACGATCCAGCGGTAGGGGGCGCAATCAGCATCCCGCTCACGGTGGCGAAGATCCGCTCGGCAGGCCCCCCATCGTGGATGCGTTTCCAACTCTTGGCGCGTTTCAGCTAAGCTGCAACCCCGGAACGCCGAGGTAATCGGTCTTGTTGTGCGTCAGCAGCGGAACATCATAGAGCAGGGCTGTCGCGGCAATCCAAGCGTTGGCGGTTTCGATCCGCCGGCCGTTTCTTCGAGCAGCGACCATCGTTTCCGCCCACTTCAGAACGAGGTCATGTGACGAAGGCGCGACTACAAAGCAGCGGAGGAACAATTGAACGAGATGAACCATTGCCGGTCTCGAAGCTGTGGAAGGTATATTTGTGCGCGGGTGTCAGCCTTGAAGAGAAACGGCACGACATCCGTGTCGAGTACGATGCGCTTCATGCGGCCGGGTCAGTTCTTGCGTGCCCACGCCATTCGCGCACCGCGGCCAGAAAATCGTCAACGGACTCTTCCTCCTGGGCGGTCAGCCCCGCACCTGCAGGATGCGGATCACCGTCCGGCGCGTACTCGAAATCCTGGCGACATATCCGGGCAGGCTGGAGCTTTTCAAGGATTACCCGGATCTTCAACAGGCGCTCGAGTTCGCAGCGGCCACTGTGGACGGCACAATCGATCTTCAGATCGATGCCGCATGACGCGCATCGTCCTCGACCAGGGGCTACCCGCGACTCAAACGCGACTGCTGGTCGATGTGGGACAGCCCATTCAGGTTGCGGACCCGCTCTCCAGCGGGTCCTGCCGGCTGAAAGCCGGCTGCGGCCAGGAATGGCCGCCCCACAAGTTCACTGTCAATTCTTGGCTGGGACAGCACCCTAATTCGTTTGCCGCCCGTTGCCCTTCTCTCCGCCGCGGCCCATCTTGTCGATCTCGTTGAAGTACACCTTGCGGCCCTCATCCATCGCCAGGTTGGAGAGAATCACGGCCACGGAATCCGCCAGGCCGATCTCCAGGCCCGCCTTCGGAGGCGTCAGATCGCGGCAGCTCCGGAAGAAGCCTTCGAGTTCGATATCCACGGGGTTGTCCTGTTCCTCCTGTACCAGCACGCCCTTGGCGGTGAGCCATCGCCGCGCAAACTTGGCTTCGCGGGCCAGGAAGCTGGCATTGGGCGTGAAGTCCAGGTCGCTGGTCATGATGGGAATGGGACCGCGGGCGCCTCCCGACGCTACCATAGTGGCGCCGGCTACGAAGGCTTCCTTCTTCCTGGCGTCCGCGTTAGTCACCGTGGTGGTCTTGGGCGGCTCGAGGTACCACCAGGCGACGGCCGTGTGCAAGTCGTCGCCCACCGTAATCTCGATGGTGCCATCCGTGCCCATGATGATCTCGCCCATCTCCGGGCGCGCGCCGTTGAAGAACGGGTTGAACTGGTTGGTGCTGATGGAAGAGTAAGTGAGCTTCTGGCCCTTGGGGTAGCGGTAGATCAACTGGACGTTGTCGTAGACGTCGCGCCCGTCCTTGAGGGTGTCCAGGCTGCCCAGGCCCATGACGAACTCCGGCGAGGAGCCGAACATCCAGTCCGCCACATCCACCTGGTGCGAGGTCAGCTCAGCCGGCAGACCACCCGACATGGAACGGTAGACCCGCCAGTTGGCGATGTTCGACTCGCCGCCCGGCTTCATGGTCCACAACGCGCTTGGCTTGTTGATCATGTTGCGATGCCACTGCGCGTGGACGTGGTGGACGTCCCCGAGAATCCCCTTGTCCACCATGTTCTTCACCACCTGGTAGAAGTAGCTGTAGCGCCGCTGCAGGCCGGTTTGCAGGATCTGTTTGGGATGTTCCCGCGCCAGCGCGCGCAGCGCGTGCACTTCGTCGGGCTTGAAAACCAGGCACTTTTCGCAGAACACGTGTTTGCCTGCCAGCAGAACATCGCGCGTGAGGGGGAAGTGCACGAACAGCGGTGTGATCACAAACACCGCATCGATATCCTTCCGCGCCAGCAGATCGCGGTAGTCTTTGTACGTTTTCGGATTGCCGCCGATGGTTTTGACGCCATGGTCGAGGGCTTCCGGCAGGATGTCGCACAGCGCCACGCAGCGGCCGCTCGCGATCTTCTTCAGGTGTTTCAGCAGGTAGGTGCCGCGGCTGCCGCAACCGATCATGCCGTATGGCACCTGTTCGTTGGCGGCCTTCACTGTTTGGATGAAAGGGGCTCCCTGGACAGCCGGGAGGGCGGCGGCGACCGCGGTTACGGCCCCGGCGGCTTTCAATACATCGCGGCGGGAAACATCATTCTGCTGTGCCATACGAAGGCAACCTCGCAATGGGGGGTATTTTCACCCGATTGTAGCATGGGGGTTCGGAAGGGCGGATGCCGCGCAACAAATGCTGTCGTACGCTCGTACTATTCTCAGTGCCTGACAGAGCCACACTTGTACTGTGTTTGCTGGCGATCGGTGTGGCGCTCCACGCTCAACAAGTCAAAGACGTCAAGATCCCCAAGATTCAGGGCAGGCCGCAACTGGAACAGTTTCTCCATGGCAACTCGCGGTCCGACATGGTGCGCATCGGCGATTTCCGCCAGCGCCAGCCCGGCGACGGCACTCCCGTCAGCCGGAAGACGTCCGCATGGGTGGGCTACGACGAGAGCAACTTCTATGCTGTCTTCGTCTGCGAGTCGCCCGCCGGCAAGACCCGCGCGCGCCTCTCCAAGCGTGAAGACATCTTCAGCGACGACGTGGTCGGCTTTTTCCTCGATACCTATCACTCCCACCAACGGGGGTACGAGTTCTTCGTCAATCCCCTTGGCATTCAAGCCGACGCCATCGAAACCGAAGGCTAGGGCGACGATTTCACTTTCGATACGCTGTGGTACTCCGAAGGCCGCCTCACGCCCGAAGGTTATGCCGCCATGATGACGAAGTGCAGTTCCCCGAAAAGCGTCCGTTCTTCCTCGAAAACAACAGCTTCTTCGTCACGCCGGAAAACCTCTTCTTTTCGCGCCGCACCGTAGATCCGGAGTTTGGGGCGCGCCTCACCGGCAAGCTGGGCCGCTGGAACATCGGCCTGCTGGGCATCGACAAGCGCGCGCCGGGGGAGACCACCGATCCCGGCGACCCCAACCAGGGAGATCACGCCGTGATCGGCGTGGTCCGCGCGCAGCGCGAGTTCGGCAAACAATCCAACGCCGGTTTCCTTCTGACCGACCGCGAATTCGCCGGCAGCTTCAACCGCGTGGAGGCCTTCGACACGCGCCTCAAAGTCAATCAGAACTGGACCCTGACCGGCCAGGCGATCGGCATCGACCGGCTGGAAAACCTCGGATTGTTCCCCGGCTCTCCGCCCATGGTGGCGCGGATCGGTTTTCCATTGACCACCACCGGACGTCAGTTCTTTGCCAAGATCAGCTATCTCTTCCGGCTCTGACCGGCCCCGCGCGCCGCCTACGTGTGATACCGCTCCATGGTCCGCGGGTTGTAGGCCCAGTGGAACTCCAGTTCGTAGGCCAGGGATTTCGCCAGGCCGTCCAGATCCGGGAAGAGCGTCGCGTAGGTGATGTTCATGCGGTACAGCTCGCGCATTCCCACCTCGCGCACGGCGTTCGTCAAAATGAACTTCGCCAGAATATTTTCCTGGCGGGCGCCGCTCAGAATTCGCTCGATGGGCACGTCGAGAACGCCCGGCACAGCGAAAGTGCCGGATTGCGCGATCAGGCGCCGGTTCATGGTGTGGGGTTCGCCCATCCAGATGAACCGATGGTTGCCCTTCAGAAAATAGCGGCGGAAGTTCCCTTTGGCGCGCGGGTCCATGCGCACCGGTTTGTCCGCGCGGCTGCTGTCGATGTGCGCGGGGTTCATGGCCCATACCACGCCGTCGGCCAGGGTCCGCTCGAGGCCGAAGAACGCCGCGACATACGGGGACCAGGTGAAATCGATCAGGCGCGTGGGCGCGCCGTGGTGCTGCATGAGAGCCAGCCACTGGAAGTCGTCGTCGGGGTCGGGCGGCTTTTCCAGAAACTGGTGAGCCTTGCGCTTGAAGATGCGCAGGATGCGGCCCTCCTGTTCCGGCCATGCGGCGCGCGCCACGCCGAAATTCCGGAAATAGCGGGAGAGCGAGCTGTAGAGCGGCCAGCGCTCGTCGCGCTCGCCGCGAAATGCCCAGTTCGAGTACGGCGGATTGACAATGAGCTCGAGAAACGCCTCCCAGGATTCCAGCCGGAAGACGCGGTAGGACCGCCCGGTCCGTTTACGAGTCGGCATCTACTATGTATCGTAGCGGTATAGGGCCTCCTCGATGGGAAGGCCCCGAACCTCGATGCGCCTGAGGTCCGTCGTGCCTATGCCGTGGGCTTCCGCCAGCAGCAGCGTGTTGTCGCAGGTGCGGAAGGGCGCGGTCCCGCGGACGGCGCGCGGACTGTAGCCCATGACGGCGGTGGCTACCGCGTCCGTCGACACGGGATTGAGACCCGCCATCAGCACGCCGGGCTTGACCATCCGGATACGCTTGATCCACGGCCCTTCGCCTCCCGCGATGGATTCGACGCCATCGATGATGGCCAAGTGGATGGGCCGCGCGGCCACCAGGTCCGCCACGATGCGCGGGACGCGGTATCCCGGTTCGCGACTCGAACCGGGGTGCAACTCCGGCGGCGCGGATCGCGACGGCTGGCGTTTGCCATTGTGCAGCACCGCCTCGCGGCCCGAGGTTGGTTTCTCGTTCGGCTCGTCGACGCCCGCGTCGTCGCCGTAGATCGAGGCCGGCGCGTTCCCGAAGCAGTTTTTGAGAGAGAGCGTCACGCCGCAGATGTCATGGTTCTTGAGCTTCGCCAGGCTGACGAAAACATCGGTGTCCTCGTAGGCATGGTTGAGGTCGTAGGCTGGAAACATGTAGGGGTTGCCTGGCGCCTTGAACCGCGAGTAGGCCTTGCTCTTTCCGAGAGCGTTGGTGTTTTCGAATTCCACGCCGGCCGCGGCCGATTGCAGGGAGCGCACGTTCCATCCTGAATCGAGCATCACGTCTTCGAGAGGTCCGGCGGTGGCCCAGGGGCTTTCCACAAAACGGATGCGCCGGGCGCCGGCGCGGCCCAGCAAGTAAGCCGTGGCGCCCACCAGCTTCGGATGGGTGTAGTGCGTCAGGCCGGGCGCCTGGCCCTGAAATCGAATCCCCGGGCTGCCCGTCATGTTGAGCTTGACGGTCACCGTCTTGTTACGCACCAGGCCATCGATTCCGCCCAACTGGTTGAACAGGGTCGCCAGCCTGGCCGTGACGTCCTCATCATAGGAGGCGCACCTGGCGATAGACACCGGCGCGGCAGGCGGTTCGGGACCGGGCGCCGCCGTCAGCAGGGGCGCCGCGCCGATCATGGCGAGCCATTCTCTTCGGGTCATACTATTGCTCCAGCTTGATGGTGGCGCAGACCAGGACTTTGTCGATGTCCACGCCCCCGCCTTCTTCGGTTGGGTATACTTCCAGGGATTTTTCGACGCCTTCCGGCGTGGTGAGCGTCGCGCGCTTGTACTCGGCCGGAAAATGCGCCGCGACGTTCTCCACCGGGTAATCCGCATAATTCACCAGGTGCACGACCGCCGTTTTGCCGTCCGCGGCGGCCAGCAGGTTGGAAAGCATCGAGGAGACGTTGAACAGCCGCACCCCCATGTTCCTGCGCCCCACCATCGAATTCACGTCGCGCCAGATGTCGTTGAGGCGTTCCAGTTCCGCCTTGTCGAGCGTGATCTTGTCGCCCTGGGGGCTTTGATCTTTCCAGCCGGGCGGGCCAGTGAGAAGCATGCCGCCGGAGCGCGTGAAATCGCGCAGCACCTCTTTCTGCTCGGGAGTCAGCGCGTCGGCGTCCACGTTCACCGCCATGGTGGCGCCGGCGAGCGCTTCCGGGGTGAGGTGCTGGCGGGGAATCGGCCGCACCGGCGTGTGTCTGACCGCGATCATGTCCAGGATGCCGCCCGACAGCAGTCCTCCCTTAGCGGGGTCCTGCACGATAGCGAGCTTTCCGTACTCCTGCATGTGGCGCCATTCGGGGTGCTGTTCGAAGTAGCGGAGCAGATCGGCGATGCGCTTCCAGTCCGCCATGGTTTTGGGTTCCCGGCGGGCCAGGCGCGCGGTGAAATCGTCGTCCAGCGCCAGCACCCAGCGGGCGCCGGAGATGGCGGCATCGGCCACGACTTCGAGGTAGCGCGCGCCCGTTACCACGGTCTTAGGTGGCGGCTGGTTGGCCATCCACAGCGTGGCGCCGCCCCAGGCGCGGACGGCGCGGATGAAACCGGTGTTGGTGTCGATCCATACCGAGCCGGTGGGGGCAGCCTTCTTGGCGCCGTCTGCTTCCACCGCGATGCCGGGCCACACACCTTGATACGTGCCGAGGATGGGAGCGTTGGAGCCGAGCGGCATCCGGCTGCGCGCGGTTAGCTCGATCACCGGCGCGCCTCCGGCAGCCTCCCTCACAGTGGCGGCGCCCTCCGGCAAATCGCCTTCGATCACGATGCCGGTGACTTTGGCGGCCATGGCGCGCCGCGCGGCGCCGGCCACGTCACCGTCCGGAGCGAGCACCGCCAGAGTCACCACGCCACGCGCCGCGGCCGCCTGCACGAAATCGGGGAGCACCGTCTTCAGCAGGAGGCAATTGATGGGAGTGCCGGAGAGCAGCTCGAGCGATGCCGGATCGGACCACGGCCAGCGCATCGGAACCCAGTCGGAGGGCGGCGGCGCGGCAGCGTGCAACAACGGAAGAAGGCCCAGAACGGCTCCCCAGCGGAGCACTCGCATCCACATATGTATTAGCTTAGACTACCTGCGTGTCAAGTGTCATGGCCGTTTGGGCATGCCTGATTTCGCTATTCTTCCGGAACAGGCTCCCCTCGGGGATGTACCGACGTGCAGTCGTCGCCCCCCTGAGAAGGCGTGGAACAGCACGCCTGACTTGTGTGATGCGAGGGATGTCCTGCTCGGAGCCTGAGGCCAGTTTCAGTCCGATGCGAATTGTTGGAGAATGATTAGGACGCCCTATGGTCCCCACGCTGCCTCTCGATCAGATGGCAGATCGCCATCAAGCCTTGACGCCTGCCCTCGCGGCGTCATATCTTGAGGCGGCACGCGTCTGCCTTGATCGGCATCACATTTCCCCTCAGGCGTTCACAATTCAAACCCAGACCTCGGCTTCGCAGGCTATGGCACGATGGAAGGCACCTGACGACAGGGTGCGGGGAGCCTATGCTAACAAGACCGATACCACTGAAGCGGGTGCATACGCGTGCGTTATCGCAGCAGTCGAGTTGGTCGAGGGCCTGTTCGCAGTGCGTCGGGCGGAGACTGGCACAGGAGCAGATTACTACGTGGCTCCTTTGGGCAAGGGCATTGAAGATCTGGAGGACTGCTTGCGGTTGGAGGTCTCCGGCACCAATGCGGAGGCGCAATCAGCCGTTGAACGAAAGCTCCGCGAAAAAGTGCAGCAGACCCTGGATGGTTCGAGCAGCTTACCGGCCCTGGCCGGCGTGGTCGGGTTCCCTTCGCTGCTAATACGTATTGAGCGAGTCAAAGACAAATGACCTGGGCACAACGTCACACGGACAGCGAGCACCTCGCAGCCGAGGCTGAAGTGGCAGCTAGGGCTGGGCGGACTGAGGACGCCAAAGCTCTGTACCGCAGCGCGGCCGCCGGCGAAGCTGCCGCCTTCGAAGGGGTTGATCCGTCGAAGTCGCGCACCCTGGCTATTACGGCAGTCAGTGCTGTCGCCCTCTGGTACAAGGCCGAAGAGTACGCAGCCGCTGAACAGTTGGCACATAAGGTGCTTGGGACGGGCACACTCCCCCAGTTCGCCGTCACGCAATTGCAGGCTCTTTTGCAGGCTACTTGGAGCGCACAAGTTCGGCAGCGGGCCGGCGTCAAGTTCGTCGGCGGCGAAGTTCTGGTCGCCGTGAGAGGAGGGCGTGTTGTGACCGGCGGCGCTCCACTTGATCTGGTTCTGAGCAAGGTCGAGACGGTCAAATCCTTGTTCCATCGTACTACCGAATTCATTCAGAATCTTCCGTACCGGCCACAGGGACCAGCGGCCTCGGCAATTCAGGAAGCGTGCCGCCCTTGGCTCTTTCAGGCAGCCCCTTCGAGCTACCAGTTCGCCGTAGCTATCGAGGACGCGGCACAGGGCGAGTTGTTTGGCCCTGCGACGCCCAGCACCGAAGCGATTACGCGCACCTTCTTGGCGATCCTAAGAGCAGCCTCTCTTGACCCTGGCAACGCCCTTCTCCAGATGGTTCCTAATCCTCAGTACCGGTCTACTTTCATGAAGTTGACCAGGAACCTTGCACCCACGGGGAAGACATTTTCACAGTTGCAGGTAAGAATTGCGGGCGACGCAGACTGGCTGACGCTCGACCGAGATTCCCGCCAATCAATCAACCAATCAATCCGAACGCAATTCCCAAAGGAGACCAAGCCGGAAGAGGTTGAAGAGGTGCTTCGTGGCGTGCTTCGAGGAGTGCACCTGGACGAAGACTGGCTTGAGCTTTCGATCGAAGGTCAACATATAAAGATCTACGAAATTGGGGATGCTGTGGATGACGTCGTCGGGCCGTACGTCAATAAGCCCGTAGTTGTTGAAGTGGTCCGGCAACCGAACGGAAAGTACAGGTTCCGTGACATGTGGGGGGAGGAGTGACGTGAAACCGTTTGGCCTGAACGGGAGGACGGCCCGCCACATCCGGGATTCGCGGCCGATCTAGGCGCTTGAATTCTCAGCACCACGATTCATGTTTGGGAAGAGTCCCTACGGGAACGACCATGGCAGTGGTTTAGCCGTGAATGCGGCGAAGCTGAACCCGGCTGAGTTCCGTAAGCTGACGCTCGAGCTGTCCGCCAAGTGTCGCTCGCGCCGACTCCACCACCGTGCCCGCGCAAGGCGGCGTCGTAGGGCGTTGGGCGGTATCACCGGCACTCTGCTGAGCCGGCCACAGGCGGCCGAACGAAGCTTCCATGCAAAGAGTAGATCGAATCCCTGCCGGCGACGATACGAGAGATGACGAGCAGCAGTCCGCTGAGATCGAACAGCGTGCGCCCCGGTTCCATCTCGACGGGGAAATCGAAGTCGCTTTTTTCATCGTTGTCTCCCCGCGCGACGGAACCGAAAACCCGCACGTTCCACGCACCGCGATGCGCGGCCACCCGCAGAATCTCTCCGCGCCTCCTGTCGCGAAGTTCCTGAAGAGTCATGGCCCCTGTGAGTCCAATCGTATCAAGGACGAGGCTGGGTGGTCGATGCAACAGGGGGATGGAGCATGCCCGATGGAGGCGCGACCGGTTCGAACCTGTGACCTCCTGCGTGTGAAGCCGGCGCTCGTCGCAGCAGACCTGACTCGGCGCGGGGAAGACGTGGCGGTATGCACCCGGCTCAAGCCCCGCCTCACTTCGGTCCGGGCGTGCCCGAGGGACAGGGTCGATGGGAAGAGGCAGCGCGCGGCCTGAGGCGCTCACCAGGTCAACTAAGCCGTGCCCTTGTTCTCTCTCGCCAGATTCACCCAGCCCTTTACGAGGGTTGGAAGGCGCTCCACAACTTCAGAACCGAACAGGACTTCATCGACATACCCCATATGAAGCATGTCCAGAATCCGGCAAAGGTAGGGGCGCCCGCAGTCCCACCATGTGTAGTGATCGTCAACCATCAGGTAGTGGAGAACGTTGACGCCTTCGTTGACCCGCAGCTCCTCCAGCTCCATCCCATCCAGCAGCGTTTCGTAGACGCCATCGGCAACGCGGCTGCCGAAGGTGGTTGTATAGTAGTATTCCTTTATCTCCCACACTGCGATCGGGTTCACGGCGCTTGGAAAAGCCCCGTCAACACGTCTGGCGAGGGTTCTAAGCGGCGCGCCCTCACAGGTGACGGTGGTCAACGCTCTAGGGTCATAGTCGCACGCCATCCCTTCGATGTTCGAGCAGATGAGCATGTTGATGAGCGCCGTCAGGTAGGATGGAGCCTTCTTGTCGCCCTTCTGCTTGTTCATCGGGATTGGCCCGGTGTACCGCAGCCGGGCCTTGAAGTCGGAAAACAAGCCCCGTGCCTGGCCCACCGTCATCAGTCGCGGTTCAACGAAGTTGTTCAAAACATCGGCACGGTAGGCATAATAAGCGCCCAGTGTTTGCCCAAGTTTGGTGGGTTTTCCGTCCAGCCGGCGCAGGCGGCCAGCGTCAAGGCCGAGGCTGGTGAGGGCGCCAGTCATTTCCTCGACCGAAGGCACCTTGATTTGGCCTTGACCGCGCACGGTGTAGCCGACCGCCTGGCTGATCGAGCGGACGTATGCCCAGAGTCGCTTAGGCTGGTTGAGGAACAACCGGTTGGGGATCATCGCAGTGCCTGCTCAAGGCTCTTGATGAATTCGGGCAGAGGTACTCCAATGGCCCGGCAGACCTCCCGAAGTTCCAGAACGTCCAACCGGCGCTCACCCGATTCGTACTTGCTGACGAAAGATTGCGGCTGCTTCAGTCTCTGAGCCACATCCGTCTGGGTCAGGCCCGCCTCAGTGCGGATGGATCGCAGGAGGGAGCGAAGCTGCTCCTGTGGCCGCACCGATTGCGTTCCGGGCATGAACCATCAGCGTATCCAGTCTGGAAAGAATATGCCAAAATCGGATACCCTTGGAGGTATAATCAAATATCGAAGAATGCCGATGAGACCAGCAGCGTCCATGATGCAACTCGCCATGTTCGACACGGAGCGCCCCGTCAGAGTCGAGCCGTTTCAAAGCGGCCTACTGAAGTGGATCGGCAACAAGCAGCGGTTCGCCCACGAAATCGCTTCCTACTTCCCGCACGACTTCGGAACGTACCATGAGCCGTTCATAGGCAGCGGCGCGGTTCTGGCCACTCTATCCCCACACCGGGCCATGGGTTCCGATTCGTTCGCGCCTCTGGTTGAAATCTGGCAGACGCTGCGCCGGTCACCGGAAAGGCTCAAGCGGTGGTACGCAGAACGCTGGAATCAACTTGCAGCGGGCGACAAGCCAGAAGTCTACGAACGAATCAAGAGTTCATACAACACCAACCCGAATGCGGCTGATTTGTTGTTCTTGTGTCGCTCCTGTTACGGTGGCGTGGTTCGCTTTCGCAAAGCCGATGGATACATGTCGACTCCGGTGGGCATCCACGATCCAATCAGCCCGGGTTCCTTCGCCCGCCGCGTCGATGAGTGGCACAGGCGAACCCAAGGGGCGGTCTTCGAGTGCATGGAATACGAGGAAGCCATCAGCCGAGCCAAGCCGGGCGACCTCGTGTACTGCGATCCACCGTACAGCCACAGCCAATCCATCCTCTATGGCGCGCAGTCGTTCAGCTTGGAGAACCTGTTCGGGGTGATCCAGCGCTGCAAGCACCGTGGTGTCCGCGTGGCCCTCAGCATCGACGGCACGAAGCGCTCCGGCGACCTGGTGTGCGATCTGCCAATTCCCGAAGGGCTGTTTGAGAGGGAAGTATTCATCAGCATCGGACGTTCCATGCTCAAGCGATTCCAGATGGACGGCCGGACACTCGAAGGCGAAGTCGTTGCGGACCGTCTCTTGCTGACGTACTGAGCCGCCAGCCGGTTTATGGTGGGCCCGACAGGTTCGAACCCGTGACCTCCTCCGTGTGAGGCGGGCCCCCAGAATGTGTTCAACGTAAAGCCGGTCGCTCTTCACAGAGGCACGGCCTCCTTCAACACCTGGTCGCGAATCAGCTTATGCAGGGCGCACTCCTCCGCCACGTCTACGGGACGGCCTAATTCATCCTCCAGGTCGGCAAGAAAGCCGCCTGGGAAAAAGGGGGTTCGGATCGGCCCCGCCTCGATAAGCAAGTCGAGGTCGCTGTCATTCCGGGCCTCTCCCCGAGCGAAGGAACCGAACACACGAATTCCGCTCACGCCGTGCCTGGCGGCAATCGCCAGGATCGCATCGCGTTTGGTCGCGCGCAGCTCATCGAGCGTCATGGTCGCCTCTGTTGTCAATCCTACCAGGGATCAAGACGAACAGCTCAACTGATCCACCTCGCCAGGCCGAATGCGGCGGCCGATGCCAGGCCCCCGATGGTCACCGTCTGCAGGCCGCCGCGCAAAGCCGAAATGCCCGTCAGCTTGCCTTTGACGTAGCCGAAGACGAAGAGCGCCATCAGCGTCACCACCACCGAAACGGAGAGCGCCGAGTAGAGCTGGCGGACGAGCATGTACGGGGCCAGCGGCACCAGGCCGCCCAGGATGTAAGAAATCGCGATGGTCGCCGCGCTGTTGCGCGCGCGGCTGGGATCGGGCTCTTCCAGGCCCAGCTCGAAGCGCATCATGAAATCGACCCAGCGCTTCTGATCGGCGCAGACGGCCCGGACCACCGGGGCGGCGTCCTCTTCCGACATGCCGTAGCCGCGGAAGACATCGGCCACCTCCTCGGTTTCTCTTTCGGGCAACTCGACGGTCTCGCGGATCTCGCGCTCGCGCTCCGATCGGTAGTGGTCCTGGTCCGTGCGCGCCGCCAGATAGCCGCCCAGGCCCATGGCGATCGAGCCGGCGGCAATCTCCGCCAATCCGGCGACGACCACAATGCTGGTGGATGCGACCGCCCCGGAAAGTCCCGCGGCCAGGGCGAACGGAACCGTCAGCCCGTCCGACATCCCGATCACCACGTCCCGGACTGTCTCCGAGGCTGCAAAGTGTTTCTCAACGTGCGGCGAAGTTGGCATAGGTCAACATCATCGCACAGGAACTCACCCGTCCTCATCCGTAATACCGGAATTTCTTCCAGAAGGCCGGCCAGGGTTGGCGGAGCTGGCGGCAAACGAAAAGATCCGGGTGACGCGTGGTCTCTTCATTCTGGACCCCGTAGCGGTTCGTGACGTGGCCGGCCAACACGCACGACTCGAAACTCCGTTCCAGGAAATCCCGCGATAATCCGACTACGATCAGCGGCCGTGGTGGTGGATCGCCATATCCACGCCCCCAGTATGAGTTGACTCCGCTGATCGCTTTGGGCAGCCCGTAGGCCGGACCATAGAGGTCGATGGCGCCGGCTTCGCCGTAGTTGCCCGCCAGGATGCCCACGTGCGCCCGTTCTTCCGCAGGCAAGGAGGCGTGGATGCCGGCAATTGTTTCCACCAACTCCGGCCAGCCGATTTCCTCGCGGAAGCCGTCGTTTATCCTGTTGGCCACCTTCCACCAGGGGGAGTTCGCCGGGGCAATGGGCAGGACTACCGCGATCGCGATCACACCACCAACCGCAAGCGCGCCACAGGTGTGCCCACGCACCAGGCGGGCCCAACCGGCCGTCAGCGAAGCGACCGCCCTTTCTTCCAGAACGGCGCCTGCCGCCAGAAGCATGGGATAGGCCGGCGCCATGTAATAGCCCCGGCCCTTGGCGATGAAGAAGAGTACGAAGGGGACTGCGAACATCCAGCCGATCAGGCGATACCGCTTCCCATCCAGCGCAAAGAAGAAGTAGAAAAGACCCGCAACCCACAACAGAACTGTAAAAGGGTTAGCCGCTACCAAGAGTTGCTCGATCAGGAAATGCTGAGTCCGGCCGATCCGGACGTCGCGCGCATGGATATAGCTCAGGAAGTCCAGGGAGATGAAGCCATGCTGAACCTGCCAGACGAAGTTGGGGAGGAAGATCGCCAGCGAGAGCGCCACACCACACCACAGCCACGGGCTTCTGAGATAGCGGCGCGCCGGGGTGAGCAGAACGCCTGCGATCACGCCGGCAACCAGGAAGACCATCGTGTACTTCGTCATCATTCCGAGACCGATCACCGCGCCTACCGCGAGCCACCAGCGGGGATCCTCGGACTTGAGCAAGCGGACGATCAGGTACGCGATCACCACCCACCAGAGATAATCGAACGAGACGTACTGGAATAATGCGCCGGCGGCAAGCGACACGGGCGCAATGGCAACCGCCAGGGCGGCGACGATTTGTGCCGGGCGCCGGCCCCCCAACTGGCGGGCCATCAGACCGGTCAACACCAGCGCCACGCCTTGAGTCAGCGCCGCGAAAAACCGCACGCCCGCGAGCGACGGCCCGAACAGCTCCAACGCCATGCGCGCGATAAACGGCGTCACCGGTGGATACGCTACGTAGCCCCAAGCCAGGTAGCGGGCGTCGTCGAGCGTGGCCAATTCGTCGCGGTGAAATCCGTACTGGCCGTTGGTGAGTGTGTGCAGGAGCACAGCGACTAGCGCCCACATGGCCAGAACCGAGAAATCGGGATCTTGCCAGAGCCGGGAGAGCCTCATAACAGAAGCCTTCTATTGTATGGCACGGCACCCCCGCCAGTGCGCGATATCACCCAGGAACGTCTCCGGACCGGCGCTAACTTCTTGATAACATTAAGCAGTTCTTTGGAAGGCAAGGTGCACCATGATACTGGTTTAAGACTCAAAATTCCGAACGGATACCCATAAACATGCAGGCAACTAAGCCCTCTCGCAAGAAAGTGAACCGGAGGACCCAACCTCTGGACGTGTTCTTTACACCCAAGAGCGTCGCGGTAGTCGGCGCCACGGAAACTCAAAACACCGTCGGCCGGACCTTGTTCTGGAACCTGGTCACCAGCCCGTTTGGCGGCACCGTCTACCCCGTCAATCCCAAGCGGCCCAATGTTTTGGGCGTGAGAGCCTACAAATCCATCACGGAGACTCCGGAACAGGTGGATCTGGCGGTGATTATCACTCCGCCTCCGTCGGTGCCCGGGCTTATCCGCGAGTGCGGCGAAAACGGCGTCCGCGCCGCGATTGTCATTTCGGCCGGATTCAAGGAAATCGGCCCCGAAGGCGCGGCCATCGAGCGGCGCGTGCTGGAAGAGGCGCAGGCGGGCAAGGTCCGCGTGATCGGCCCCAATTGCCTGGGCGTGATGGCCCCGCTCACGGGCATGAACGCCACCTTCGCCACCACCATCGCGCGGCCGGGCTCGGTGGGGTTCATCAGCCAGAGCGGCGCGCTTTGCACGGCGGTCCTGGACTGGAGCCTGAAGGAAATGGTGGGCTTCAGCGCGTTCGTCTCGATCGGCTCGATGGTGGACGTGGGATGGGGCGACCTGATTTACCACCTCGGCAACGACCCCAAGACCCGCTCGATTGTCATCTACATGGAAAGCATTGGCAATGCGCGGGCTTTCCTCTCGGCCGCGCGCGAAGTGGCGCTGAACAAGCCCATCATCGTCATCAAGCCCGGGCGCACGGCTGCCGCCGCCAAGGCCGCCGCCTCGCACACCGGGTCGCTCACGGGCAGCGATGAAGTGCTGGAAGCCGCCTTCCGCCGCAGCGGCGTGCTGCGGGTCAACAACGTCGCCGACCTCTTCTACATGGCCGAAGTTCTCTCCAAACAGCCCAGCCCCAAGGGGCCGCGCCTCACCATCGTCACCAACGCCGGAGGCCCGGGCGTGCTGGCCACCGACGCCCTCATCATGGGCGGCGGCGAGCTGGCCGAGTTGACGCCTGAAACCATGGAAGCCTACAATGCCGTGCTGCCGGCCACGTGGAGCCACAACAACCCGGTCGATATCATCGGCGACGCTTCCCCCGAGCGTTATGCCAAGGCCCTCGAGATTGCGGGCAGAGACCCCAACAGCGACGGCATGCTGGTGATCCTCACCCCGCAGGCCATGACCGATCCCACCCAGATCGCCGAGCAGCTCAAGCCGCTGGCCAAGCAGGAAGGCAAGCCGCTGCTGGCAAGCTGGATGGGCGGCGTGGACGTGGCTGCCGGCGAGGAAATCCTCAACCGCGCCAACATCCCCACCTTCCCGTACCCCGATACCGCCGCGCGCGCCTTCAACTACATGTGGCAATACAGCTACAACCTGAGGGCCCTGTACGAAACGCCGGCCATGCCGGAAGATTCCGCCGATTGGACTCCCGATCGTAAGCTGACCGTTGGAATCATCCAGAAGGCGCGCGGCGAAGGGCGCACCATCCTGACGGAGTTCGAATCCAAGAACGTACTCAGCGCCTACGGGATTCCGGTCGCCAAGACCATCATCGCGGCCGACGCCGCGGCCGCAGTGAAAGCCTCCGACGAAATCGGCTACCCGGTGGTGCTCAAGATCTACTCCGAGACCATCACCCACAAGACCGATGTGGGCGGCGTGCAGTTGAACCTGGGCAGCGCCGAGGCCGTCGATCGCGCCTTCCGCGCCATCCGGGCCTCCGTCACCGAGAAGGTTGGCGCGCAGCATTTCCAAGGCGTTACGGTGCAGCCCATGATCAAGCTCAAGGACGCCTACGAGCTGATTATCGGCTCCAGCCTCGATCCGCAGTTCGGCCCCGTGCTGTTGTTTGGCACCGGCGGCCAGCTCGTCGAGGTGTTCAAGGACCGCGCTCTCGGGCTGCCGCCGCTGAATTCCACGCTGGCGCGCCGCATGATGGAACAGACCAAGATCTACCAGGCGTTGAAGGGAGTTCGCGGGCGGAAGCCGGTGGACCTGGCGGCGCTCGAAGTGCTGATGGTGCGGTTCAGTGCGCTGGTGGCCGAGCAACGCTGGATCAAGGAAATCGATATCAACCCGCTGCTGGCGTCTCCCGACGGGCTGATCGCGCTGGACGCGCGCGTAGTGGTGTACGGCCCCGAGGTCACTCAAGACGAGATTCCGAAGACCGCCATCCGCGCCTATCCCACCCGCTACGTGTCGCCCTGGACCATGAAGGATGGCGGCTTGGTGACCATCCGTCCCATCCGGCCGGAGGATGAGCCGGCCGTGGCAAGGTTCCACGAAACGCTCTCCGAGCGCAGCGTGTACCTGCGCTATTTCCATCTCATGAACCTCGAGCAGCGCATCACCCATGAACGCCTGACGCGCATCTGCTTTATCGACTATGATCGCGAAATGGCGCTGGTGGCGGAGCGCCGCAACCCCGAGACCGGCGAGTCCGAAATCCTGGGAGTGGGCCGCATGAGCAAGATCCACGGCACCACCGAAGCGGAAGTGGCCGTGCTGGTGAGCGACCACTACCAGGGCCGCGGGCTCGGCAAGGAGCTGCTTGCCCGGCTGCTCATCATCGGCGCCAATGAGAAGCTGACCAGGCTGGTAGCCGATATTCTGCCCGACAATCGCGCTGTGCTGCGGATCTGCGAAAAGCTCGGGTTCTCATTGAAACACTCGCCGGAAGACGCAGTGGTCCACGCCGAATTCAAGCTGTAGCGCTTTAGTGGCGCCGGGCCCAAAGGGCACCCCCTTGCCGCCGGTGTTTGTTCCAGTTCGGGCAACCCCACCGGCGGCAAAGACCCGCATCGGGCGTTTCGCCGCCGTGTCGCCGCCGGCGCTACCTGGGAGAGTTCGTGGTACACTTATACCGAGGTTCCTGGGCGGCGGTTCTCTAAAATCTGTAACGAGGTGATCGCCGGAATCGTCCTCCTAGTTGAAGATATCGGTTCTCCAATGGCGAGGGCT
>JBEKSR010000060.1:0-28471 GCA_049516835.1 Bryobacteraceae bacterium
ACCACCTGGAAATCGTCCCCGGCTTCGGGCAGCGACTCGAGGCCCAGCACCTCGACGGGCATGGAGGGCTCGGCCTTGCGGATTTGCGCGCCGCGGTCGTTCTGCATGGCGCGCACCTTGCCAAACACCGCGCCGCAAATGAAGAAATCGCCCACGTGCAGCGTGCCGTTGCGCACCAGCACGGTAGCCACCGGGCCGCGCCCGCGGTCGAGCTGCGCTTCGATCACCGTGCCCATGGCCGGGCGGCTGGGGTTGGCCTTGAGGTCCTGCATGTCGGCCACCAGCAGAATCATCTCGAGCAACAACTCGAGATTCTGGTGCATCTTGGCGGAAACCGGCACCATGACCACGTCGCCGCCCCAATCCTCGGCCAGCAGGCCGCGGTCGGAGAGCTGCTGCTTGATTCGCTCCGGCTGGGCGTCGGCCTTGTCGATCTTGTTGATGGCCACCACGATGGGCACGCCGGCCGCCCTGGCGTGGTCGATGGCCTCCAGCGTCTGCGGCATGACGCCGTCGTCCGCCGCCACCACCAGCACCACAATGTCGGTGACTCTGGCGCCGCGCGCGCGCATGCGAGTGAAGGCTTCGTGGCCGGGAGTGTCGATGAACACGATCTTGCGGCCGTTCATCTCGACGTGGTACGCGCCGATGTGCTGGGTGATGCCGCCGGCTTCCCGCCCCGCCACGTTGGTTTCGCGGATGGCGTCCAGCAGCGAGGTCTTGCCGTGGTCCACGTGGCCCATGATGGTGACCACGGGCGCGCGTTTTGCGAGGTCTTTGGTATCTTCGGCCTCTTCCACCGCCTGCATGGCCTCTTCCTCGTAAGTGATGGTGGCGGTGGAGGCGCCGAATTCGCGGGCCACCTCGGTGGCCAGCTTGGAATCCAAGGTCTGGTTGATGGTGGCGAAGATACCGCGGTCCAGCAGCTTCTTGATGACCAGGTTGGCTTTCACGTCCAGCTTTTCGGAAAGCTCCTTGACCGTGATGCCTTCCGAGATAGTGATTTCGCGGCTGATGGGGGGCGGGCCGGTTTCCACGTGGCGCCGCGCGGGCCGCAGGATCTTCTCTTCCTCGATGCGCTCGCGTTGCGGCCGAGCGGCGCCGCGCTTGTCGCCCGGGCGTCCACGGGGCTGCTCGATCGGCGGCACCAGTCCTGGTTCGAGGCGGGCGCGCGAGGTGGGATGCTGCGGCCGCGGTCCGCCGGCGCGGGTGGTGGGCGCCCCGGGGCGAACTCCGGGCTTGGCCACCATGGGCTGGCCGGGGCGAATGGGGCCGCGATAAATCGGCTGGCCCGGCACCGGCATGCTGACCAGGGGCCTCGGGATTCCGGGACGCGGCGCGGCTTGGCCCACAGCGCTCCCCACAGCCGGAGCGCCGGCTTTCGGAGTGCCTAGTTTCGCCACCAAATCGGGCCTCGGGGGCACCACTGGGCGGGCGGCCGGCTGGCCCGCGAGCGGGCGGGGCCCAGAGGGCACCCCCGGCGCGGGAGGGGCTGCGGGGGCGGCGGCGGATTCTCCGAGCCCGGTCGCCGCGGGCGCGCGTGAAACCTCGGGGCGCTGGCGCGGAGCCATGGCCGGGCGTGGCGGCGCAGGGGCTGCGGAAGGCAAGCCTTCGACGGCCCCCGCAGGGCTCCCCGCCGGGAACGGCTGACGCGGACCGGAGAGAATCTGGCCCGGTTTCGGGGCCGGGCCCAAAGGGATCCCCGCCGGGCCGGGCAGCGGCTTGGCGGAAGGAGGAACAGGACGGCCCGGCGCGACGATCGCCGCGGGGCGAGGCGCTCCGGCCACCGGCGGATGGATGGGACGTCCGCCCGCCAGCGGCGGACGGATGGGCGCCGCCGCCGCGGCCGGGCGCTCGGCAGGCGGTGTTTCGGCGGCGAACGCCGTTTCCCCCTCGGCCGGGACGACCGGTCCGGCTTCCGTCACCGGTGCGGGAAATGGTTCGGCTGCCCCAGCGGGGCGGGGTTCCGCGGGGGCCACGGGTCCCTCCGCCTCCGAGGGCTCGGGCACCTCAAACCCATACAGGCGGCGCAGCTTGATCGCCACGTCCTCATCGATTGAGCTGGAGTGCGTCTTTTTCTCCGTGACGCCCAATTCGGGGAGCCGCTCCAGTATCTCGTGAGCCTTGACTTCCAACTCGCGCGCCAGCTCGTTGATGCGAATCTTCTTCATAGACAGAGCGATCTGCTTCTACCTGCCGAGGCGCTCCTAATTGTCGCGACCTGGGGCGCCCCCATCCGGCCCGGCGTGCTCACCGGGCGCGGCGTCCTCTGGGCCGGTTCCTTCGGACTGATTGTGAGTGGGGGAACCCGCGTCCTCTATGGTAGCAAACTGTTCCGGGGTTTCCTTGGTTTCGGCCTGTTCCGACGGGGTCTCCTCGAGCGCTGGAGCGGGGCTTGGCTCCGCCACGACGGCGGATGGAAGCTCCCCGGCGACCACGGCCTGCGCCTCGACGGCTTCTTTCGCGGCTGCCGGCTCCGCCCCGGCCTGGCCCTGCTCTTCGAACTGGCTGTAGTAGGCGTTGACCGCCTCCTGAATTCTCTCCACCAGTTCGGGGCCGATGCTGGGGATCTCCTCGAGCTGCTCGGGCGTCATGCCGCCCAACTTCTCGATGGTGCCGACGCCGGTCTCGAGCAGCGTCTCGAGCAGCTTTTCGGGCAGGCCGTAATCGACGAGCACGGAAACCGGGGCGCCCGGCGCCACCAGCGCGGCCATCTGCGATTCCACTTCCTGCCGCTTCTCTTCCTCGCTCTTGATATCGATTCTCCAGGTCAGCAGCTTGGCCGCCAGGCGCACGTTCTGCCCCTTCTTGCCGATGGCCAGAGAAAGCTGCGAATCGTCCACGATCACTTCCATGTGCTTTTCCACGGGATCGAGGATGGTGATGCGGCTCACCTTCGCCGGGCTGAGCGCATGGGTGGCGAACACCACCGGGTCTTCGGAATATTCGATGATGTCGATCTTCTCGCCGCGCAGCTCGCGGATGATGGACTGCACGCGCATGCCCTTCATGCCCACGCAGGCGCCCACGCTGTCCACGTCGCGGTCGCGGCTCTGGACGGCGATCTTGGTGCGCTCGCCGGCTTCGCGGGCGCATCCCTTGATGGTCACCGTGCCGTCGTAGATCTCGGGAACTTCCTGCTCGAAGAGGCGCATCACCAGCTCCGGCGCGGCGCGCGACACCACCACGCCGGGACCTTTGCTGGCCTTGTCCACCAGCCGGATCACGCAGCGGACGCGGTCGCCCACGCTGTAGCTTTCCAGGCGCGACTGCTCCTTCTTGGCCAGCTTGGCTTCGGTCTTGCCGAGGTCCAGAATGTAGTCCGGCCCCTCGACGCGCTTGATGGTGCAGTTCACCAGCTCGCCCGTGCGTCCGGAGTATTCCTGGTACACGGTTTCGCGCTCGGCTTCGCGGACCTTCTGGAAAATGACCTGTTTGGCGGTTTGCGCCGAAATGCGGCCCAGCGCTTCGGTGCTTTTCTGGATGCGGACTTCGGAACCGACTTCGGCCTGGGGCTGGATGCGCCGCGCCTCGGCCAGCGTCATTTCATGCACCGGGTCTTCGACCGACTCCACCGCCTTCTTGACCGCGTAGAGCTGGATGGCGCCGGTTTTCGGATCCATCTCGGCGATGTAGTCTTCGTTGGTGCGGTAGTGTTTGCGGGCGGCGATCAACATGGCGTCCCTGACGGCGTCCAGGACGATTTGCGGATCGATGCCCTTTTCCTTGCTCAGTATCTCGATGGACTGAAAAATCGTTTCCAAAGTGCCCTCGTTGTTCCGATTCAGTTTCTGGCTGTGTTTCTCTCCGGCTGGCTTACCACTCGAACTTCAGATTGGCCTTCTGGATCGCGTCGAGCGGAAACCGCATAGTCGTCCCCGCCTCGGTTTCGAGCGCGATGGAGCCGTTAGCGAGGCCGGCCAGGGTGCCTTCCCAGTTGCGCCGGCCGTCCCGTGGCTCCCGGAGAGTGATTCTGGCTTTCTTGCCCTGGAACCGCTGATAGTCCGCGGGCTTGAGGAGCTTGCGTTCCACCCCGGGGGAACTGACTTCCAGCGTGTAACGCCCGCCCGGGACCACGTCTTCGACGTCCAGAATGGCGCCCACTTGCTGCGAGACCAGCTCGCAATCGCCGTGGGTGACGCCGGCGGGCTTGTCGATGGAGATGCGGACAAAGCGCTGATTCCCGCCGCCCTTGACTTCGACCTCGACCACTTCGAGGCCTTCCGGCTGCGCCACGCGTTGGGCGATTTCCTCGATTTTAGACGCCACTTGTTCCGGCATTGCCGCTCAGTGCGAAATCCAACAAAAAAGTGGGCTTTCGCCCACTCTCAGGGTTCGACACTCAATTTACATTGTAGCGTGTCCGGGGTCGCAAGGGGAAGAGGCAATTGAATTGGGGGTGCGCGACACGTAGTGGGCAATTAGTTAGGCCCAACTAACAGAACGACCGCGGCGAGAGCCGGGATCGCGGATTTCGCCAGTAGCGTGTGCAATGTCCGTTTCATAACGACCTCCAACACTTCCAGCTTAGGGATGAGCAAACCACATGCCAATCGTAAGCGCTTGACGTTGCTGAACTTAGAGCTATAACGGAGTCGAGTCGCCTGGCTGAGAACCACCAGTTGCAGCTTAACTCAGCCGCGCTCTGGAGGAACGGGTACAGTCCCCGCCCTTCCTTTACTGCACGGTGATCGTGCGTAAGGGGTTCGTGGTGCCGTCGTCCCAATCCGCGAAAGCCCGTCGCTGGCCGGTCGCGCCGGAAATCTTCAAGAGGGGCAACTCAACCCCCCAACTCCGCGATCCGCTATTGGGGGGTTGAGTTGCCTCTCTTCCGAAAATAGAACCTCTTCCGAGAATGGAACCTAACCTGTTGATTCCTCGCGTCGGCGGCAGCCATTTTCATCATGTGTTGTGAGCCGCCGTGGCTCATAGGGCAGGACTGTCACCGAAAAACAGTCCGTGGGGCTACACCTGCATGATTTTCATGGCCTGCGTGAGACTGGCGATGGCAGCATGCCCCGCCGCCGGCGAATACTCGTGGGCCACGTAGCCGGTATAGTTCAGATCGGCGATCGCCTGCGCGATGAAGTGGTAGTTCAACTCCTGTGTGTCGTCGATCTCGTGGCGCCCCGGATTGCCACCCGTATGGAAGTGGCCGATCCACTGGAAATGATCGCGGATACTGCGCACGATGTCGCCATCCATGATTTGCGCATGGTAGATGTCGTACAGGATCTTCACCCGCGGCGAGTTGACACGCTTCATCACGTCCACACCCCAGGCAATATGGTCGAACATGTAGTCCTTGTGATTTACCTTGCTGTTCAGGTATTCCATGCAGACCGTAACGCCCTTGTCTTCGGCGTGCGACTTAATGCGGTTCAGGAACTCCACACAGTGGTCGGCGCCCTCAGCGTCTGCCATCCCAGCACGATTCCCAGAGAAGGTGATGATGTTAGGGACCCCGTTGGCGGCGGCTTCGTCAATCGCCGCGTGCATCGATTTCTCGAGCGTGGCGTGATTTTCGGTGCGGTTGAGCGCATTCGGGATGGTGCCGCCCGGCCCCGGCGGGTACATCGTCGGGATCAGGCCGTACTTCTTCAGCATCGGCCAATCCTGGGGCCCGATGAGATCGTATCCGTAGCAGCCGGCGCGGGCCGCTTCCCGGCAGGTGTCTTCGAAGGCCATCCCGCGCCCGAAAACGCCTGACGTGACGCATTGCTTCAGACGTCCTTTGCGCTCCGGTGCGGAGATTTGCGCCAGGGCGGCGGAAGCCGCCAGGGCAGGCAGAAAGTCTCTACGACGCATATCGGCTCCTCTGTCAGACGTCCCCGAATTCCGCTTTCCACTCCGCGCTACCCTGGCGGTACATCGCCGTCCGGCCCAGGATCGCGAAGAGCGTGCTGATGGCCGAACGCTCGGCGACGTTTTCCACCTTGCCGCTCTCGATCCGGCCGAGGAAGGCCTCGATGCCGTCAATGGTGATGTCGCGCGTGGAATTCATCGTCTCCACTTCACGCGGCGCCTTGTGGTGCACCATGCGCGAGCGCGAGGTCTCGATCACTCCCTTGGTTCCGGTGAACTCTTCGCCCACCTTGCTGAAGCCCGCCGTCGATATCTGGTTGGCCTCGTAGTTGACGTGGATACCATTGGGGAATTCGTAGCTCAGGCTCAGGTGGTCGGAGATCTCCATGGTGGTCCGCACCTTGCGGCCGCTCATCCCGTTGACACGGATGGGCCGGGCGTTGAGGAACCAGTGCAGGACGTCGAAGTTGTGGCAGTCCTGTTCCACAATGAAGTCGCCGGAATAGTCGTTGTAGCAGAACCAGTTGCGAATCTTCTCGATCTTGGGGTCCGGATAAGGCACGCGCTTGAAGGGATCGGCGCCGATCCAGAAACCGCGCGCATTCACAAGGTCGCCGATCTGGCCCTCCCCGATGCGTTTGAAGGCTTCGAGATAGACCGGGCCGTAACGCTGCTGGAAGCCGACGGCAACATCCTTGTTCGGATCGGCCTTTCGTGCCGCCGCAATTACTCGCTCCACACCCGCCAGGTCCACACCCATGGGCTTTTCGCAGTACACATGCTTACGCGCCTGGATGGCCGCCTCCAGCATGCGAGGATGCTCGAAAGGCGGAGTGGCAATCACCACGGCATCCACATCGGAGGCCAGGAGCTTTTCGAAGTCCTTGTAAATAACCGGCTTGTCGGCTTTGATTCGCTGCGTGGCCACTTCGATGCGGTCGTCGAAGAGATCGCAGAGCGCGGTGATGCGCGCTCGCGGGTCGGCGTTGACGATGGTGGCGTCAAAGGTGCCGCGGCCGCCCGATCCGATCAGACCGACGCTGATCTTGGAATTGGCCTGGGAACCACGGACCGTCTGCGGCGCGACGATGGTAAAGGCAGTGGCGGCGACCGCGCTACCATGACGAAACAGTTCTCGGCGGGAGAATGTACTCAAGATGTGAAACCTCCAGAACGCATTATAGAGCATCATCGGCTCAGGGTCCGTCGATGATCTCCCGCACGGCCACCCCTGCAAGAATCCCCACGTTAGTTAGTCCCGGCGGTGCTCCCAGTAGTCGTCAAATTGTCGACTGTAGCGACAACATCGAAGCGCAATCACAGCGTTGGCGCCGCGGACGGTCCAGAACATGCCTGAGCGCTTGAGACGGGAGCCGATCACGGTTTTGCAGCCGGCTTCAATGACCCCCGAGCCTACGAAGAGGCCCTTGCGGCGGAATTCCGGATAGCGCATACGTTCCGCGTTGCGTTCGAAGTAGTTTGCCTCAGTTCGAACCGCTGCCGCCAATTCGGGATTGTCTGGCGAGAGCGTCCGCAGTTTGGCGACGAGTTTTTCGATTTTGCCGTCGTCCAGCAGATGCTGACATGACATTACCCAGCGCCCCCGGGCGGTCTCGTTGTTGGGGTGGAGTTTGCCGCCGAGATCCCAGAGATGCTGCCGGGCGTGATAGAGATCCACAATTTCAATGGCGCCGGGGAACTGTTCCTGGCAGGTATTCCAGATCCAGTCGGCGCCATCGGCTATGACCACTTTGATTTGTGCCCGACCCCAACCACGCTGATGGGCTTCGGTGTAGATACGGCGGGAGAATTCGGTGGCGGGCTCGATGGCTCCGGTGTAGGTGGTTAAGTCTTCATCGCGCACGGGCCGGCCCTGGTCATCGGTCGTAGTTTGAGTGAAGACGCAGCCCAGCTTGGCCTCGCGAGTGTGTGCTCGTCCGTCTTCTCCTTTTCCGCTTCGCCCCTCCGTCTCTTGGGCCACCATGGGCAAGCCAGTGCCGTCCATTTGCACATAGGCCTTTCGGATGGGTTGCCCCACGGCGACGGGCAACTCCAGTTGCATGGCTTGCTGGATGCACTGCTGTTGGCGACGGGCGATGTCCGCACCCATCGTTTCCGTCACCCGTTCCACGGCCTTGGCGGTGACCTCCAGGTCGGCCAACAGTTCCATCTGCTGGCGTCCGTGATCGAACGAGGAGCACTCGCTGCCGACCAGTGCCAGCATGCGGCGGACCCCAGAAGACAACTCGGTGTCTTCGATGTCGAGGGCGGCGTCGGCGGGGAACCGCCCCTGCCGGCAGTTGGGGCACCAGTAATAAGCGCGGAGCATCTTGGCGGGACCCAGCACGGTGAGGATGGGTTTCAGCCGCAGGTCCTTAAACCGAGCCTTACCTCCGCAGGAACAGGGCGCGCTTGTCTGGACTGGTCCCGACTCGCGGAGGAGTTCGGTCAGACCCGCTGCTCCGGCGGCGTGCAGCGCGGTGCGCAACGCCAACCCCACGGCTTCGACGTCCCACTCACCAGTCTTGCGCCGTTCGGCGAAGATACGGGGCAGCAGCGTGTCTATTTCGCGCGTGACTTCTTGATGGATCGCAGCAGCCGTTTTTTTCCCTCCGCGCTCCACTTCTCCGCCGGTTTCCCGACCGGCCGCAGACGGCAGATTCTCTCACTGATGTTCACGAACTCCGCGCACAGTCGCTGCCAGCGCTGGTACTCCTGAACCTCGGCTTGCGCGTTATGGAAAGCGGAGGGAGAAGCGAAGGATTCGGCGAGCGTCTTCCCCTGGACGGTACGGGAGAGGCGCACTTGCGGGTCGTGCCCCGGATCGTTGGGCTTGGCGCAATGGCAGGTGGGTTTTCCGCAGCGGCGGGAAACGGAGCGAACTGCCCCATCCACGTCGCACGCCCTTGAATTGGGGGCGAACCAACGGCGCACTTGCGCTGGCGGCTCACTTTGATGCAGTATGGATTATGGGATGGCTATGAACATTTCCGCGACGCCGATTAAGCCGGTCACACTCGGACATCGAATCGTGGAGATTATCCGGCAAGCGATCACGTCGGGCGATCTCGGCCCGGGAGATCGGGTTGTCGAACTGCGACTTGCCAAGCAGTTGGGCGTCGGAAATACGGCTGTGAGGGAAGCGCTTTTCGAATTGGAGCGGGCCGGCCTGGTCACGCGAATTCCAAACAAGGGCAGCTTCATCACCAAGATGACATTGGAGGACGCCCAACAGATCTTCCAGATCAGAAAGGAACTCGAAGGTCTGGCCGCGGAACTGGCTTTGGAGCACATCTCGCCCCCAGACGTCGACATATTGCAGGGCTTCGTGGACGGAATGAAGACCGCCGCTGAAACGAGCGATTTCGAGCGTTTCTACCAGAACGATCTCGAGTTTCACCGAACGCTTTGGCGACTCTCCCAAAACCGCTATTTAGCCAGCAGCCTGGAGACCCTGGTGGTGCCTCTTTTTGCATTCTTCCTCATCCGCACGCGCCTGGATTACAGGGTCGATCTGCTGGGCAGCGCGCAACGCCACCATCGACTTCTCGACACCATCAGGAACGGCCACGAGGTCAGGGATCGCATGATCGCTTCCCTGGACTCTTCCGAGCTCTTCTGGGAGCAGGCAGGCCGCACGCTGGCCGGCCCGCCTGCGGAGTGAAGTTACGGTTCAGCCCCTCTTCTGGCCGGCCTGAAGCTTCTCACGCACGGCTGGGTAGCTGAACACAACATCGGAGACGGGAACCCCGACTACCTCGTTCCGGCTGAGGTCGCGGATGCCCACGCCGAGTTCTTCGCCGAATCGCAGCGTGCTATCGCACCTGGCAAACGGCGGTTTCCCGCGCTCGGCCAGAGGATCGAATCCCATCACAGTCATCGCCACGGCGTCCGTGGCCACGGTATTGGTTCCGGCAATGATCACTCCGGGGTTCACCGCTGCCTTGAGCCCCCCGCCTGCCGTCTCTCCGCCGGTGGCCACCTTAATGCCGTCGATGATCGCCAGGTGAACCGGCCGCGCGGAGTTCAGTTCGGCGACGATGCGCGGCAGCCGGAAGCCAGCGTCCTTAGGCAAACTCATGTCTTTCTGCTGCGGCGCGCTCTTGGATGGCAGACGCGTCGCAAAGTGAAACACATTGCCGCGTCCGCCGTGAGGGCGTATGCTCGGTTCGTCCGCGCCCGCATCCTGGCCATAGATGGTGATGGGAGTGGCTCCGTACACGTTCTTCATGGACAGGGTGACGCCCGTGGCGGAGTGCTCTTTCATTTTGGCGAACGAGACGAAAACGTCGCAATCTTCGTAGGAATGGTTCAGGTCGTAGCCGGGGTAGATCAGACCCCCGCCAGGCACCATGAACCGTGAGTACTTCTTACCCTCCCCCAGGTAATTGGTGTTTTCGAATTCCACGTGGTCGGCCGCGCTCAGGATATCCTGCGGCTTCCAGTTCATGGAATACATGACCTCCGGCAGGGACTCGGAGGTCGACCAGGGGCCTTCCACCACGCGGATGCGGCGTGCGCCGGCCTTGCCCATCAGGTGCACCGCCGCTCCGATGGCGGCTGGATGCGTCCAGTATGTGTCTTCCATCAGCGCGTTGCCCAACCGCGACCACCGCACGCCAATGAAGTTCACTTTGATCGCGACCGTCTTGCCCTTCACCAACCCGCCCAGGCCACCCAGTTGATCGAACATCTTCTCCATGGTGGGGACCAGCTCGGGACCATACGTTTTGCAGCGGGCCACGGCGACGCGCCCCGCCGGGGCGGTCACGGCACGACTCCATGCAGGGCGCGCGAGCAGGGCGCCAACGCCGGCTCCCGCCAGCAACTCTCTCCTAGTTAAATCGTTTTTCATGACGGTCTCCTTCGCCTCCTATTTCTCCAGCTCGATGGCGCCATACACGGAAAGGCGCGGCAATGACAACTCCGCCCCGCCGGCTTCCTGGGGAGCCCATTGCAACTCCGCCGGCGAGGCGAGTTCCGGACTCACCAGGCGGGCCGACTTATGCGGCTCCTTCACATAGAAAAGAGGTCCGTCGCTCCCAGCCCGCCGCGAGTAGTTCAACACGTGGACCACTCCCTGCCCGCCTTGAGCGGAAGTTTCGTAGAGAAAATTCGAGGACGGCGCGTTGTACAGCCGCAGCAGATCGTTGCGGTGACTCATGATGTTCTGAATGTCCGCCACCGTGTCGTATGGGTCCGGCTGATCTTCCTTACATACCGCCAGGCGGCCTTTGCCCACGGCACGCATGTTGAAGAGAAGATACGGTTCGGCCGGCGCCGGCGGTCCCTCCGGATTCGGCCAATTGGAACGCACGAACAAGATGCCCCCACCCGTGGCGAAGGCCATCAGTTTCTTCCGCAATGCGGCGTCCGGCGCCTCCCGATCAACGTAGAAGATCGCTTGCAGACCGGTGAGAGAGGCCCCTGCCACCCGCGATCGCGCAATCACCCGGAACGCCTGGCGCAGCCGCGGAAGCAGGTTGAGCGCCTCCTCGCCGAGGTCCCGGTCGGGCCCGGCGAAATTCGACATCACTGCCAGCAGGCCGTTCGGCTGATACGTCCTGAACTCCTTGTGCTGCTCGAAGAAGGCCAGCATGTCGATGGCTTTTTTCCAGGTATCCGCGGCCGGTTGTTTCTTCGCCGTCAGGTCCGCGCGCAACTGATCGTCCAGCGAGATCACCCACCTGGCTCCGTAGCTCGCCGGATCCGCCACGGCCAACATGTACGCTTCGGCAGCCAGTTTGGCCGGCTGCGGCGGAGCGAAGCCGACCCACACGGTCTTGTCGGGCGCAAGCGCCCGGGCGATCAACAGGACCGCTCCGTTGGAATCCACCCAGGGCAGATTGGTCGGGCCGCCGGTCGGAGTTCTCTCCTGCGGGACCCCGGGCCATACACCATCTGCAACGCCCAGAACGGGGGAGTTCGCAGTTGAGCGCACCTGGGCGGCTGTGTTCCACGGGATGACTGGGACACCGCCGCTTGCGGGCGCGTCGCCTTCCATGGCAACCGCGGAAAGACCCGCCGATTGAGCGGCCGCCGCGGCGGCTGGCTTGTTGGCTTCTCCCTCGATCAGGCCGACGAACTCAAGCCCGGCCTGCTTGCCTTTCTCGATCAGCGGCTTCAGCGCCTGTTGCTGGCCGGCATCCGCAGCCCAACTGACCACCAGGCAATTGATCGGCGTACCCTGCACGACCGCCAGTGAAGCCGGATCCTGCCAATTGCGAAGAACCTCGGCCGTATCCGCCGTAAAGCCCTTCGTTTTCTCACCGCGTGCGATGTCCAAGGGGCCGGCTGGCCATCGCATCGGTATGGACTCTGCGTTTAGAGCCATGCTCCTATGCCTCCCATTTGTTCCGTCGACGTCGCAGGCTCAGGTTTGTGCCTGCGCACAGGGGGCCTTGGCCCCTGATAATGCAGTATACACGATGCAGAATACGAGAATGTGCCCCATTGTTCAATACAATTCTTCGGTCGTGCCGTCTGGCTCCTCTCCAGCTTGCTCCGCCCGGTCCGCCGAAGAGCGTAGAATGGAGGGAGTGTTTTTATGCACAAGAAACTCTTATTAGCAGCTACCGCGGTAGCTGCCGTGGTGGCGATGACGGCTTGTTCGGAAGCTCCCACGCCGACGGAGATCAAGAAAGCGCAGGTTGAAACCAAGCAAGAGCCTGCCAAACCTCCCGAGCCCGTGGCCGCGCAAACCGCCTTCTATGAAATGTACAAGCCGGCGCGCACGTGGGCTCCCGACCTCCTGGCGCTCAGCCTGATCAGCAACGAAGTTCCCAGCATGAAGAGCGAGGATGGAAAGTTTCCGATGTGGACTGCCGTCTTCGTCTCGCCCAGCCGGCGCGAGGCCCGCACGTTGACGTACTCGGTGGTGGATGACGGAGCCGCCGTCCACAAGGGAGTCAACGTGGGCGGCGCGCAACCCTGGACCGGCGCCACACCCAAGAGCATTCCGTTTCAGACCACCGGATTCGTTGTCAACTCCGATGCCGCCTACAAGACCGCATACGCCAAGGCAGAGGCGTGGGTAAAGAAGCATCCCGACAAGAAAGTGGCGTTCTCCCTGGGAAGCGCGGCGCGCTTCCCGGCGCCAGTGTGGTTCATCATCTGGGGGGACACCAAATCGGGCTACGCCGTTTATGTGAATGCCACCACCGGCACGGTAATCGGCAAGTAGAGCGGCTTACGCGCTGTCGCCGCCGAGGCTTATCACGAAATATTGTGCCGCGTCGGGGCCCGGGTTGCGCCAGCCGTGCTCGTCGTTGGAGGCCAGATACAGCACCGATCCCGCGGTCACGCGGGTGGTTTGTCCCAGAATGGCAGCGTCCAGCATGCCCGACCGGAGCATGAGCAACTCTTCGTGAACGTGCTTATGCGGCGGATGCGGGGCCTGGCCGGGACCCAGTTCGGTGATGTGCAGCTCGATGGGGAATCCCGAGTGGGTTTCGCCGTTCATGACGGCGCGCGATTTGTTCGGTCCGTTGCCGCGCACCGGCAGGTCCTCATACTTGAAGGCCTTGGATGGAAGGGCCTTCTGCTGCGCCGCGCCGCTGGCCGCCGCCAATGCGGGAAGCAGCAGACCCAGGTCTCTGCGGGAGTAGTTCACGAAAGATGTTCCTCCTCGACCAAGTTTACTACCACGTGCCATACTGAAGACCTGGCACGATTTTGACCTGAAAGGTAGTCTCTATGCGCTCGAAAGCTCTACTGGCCGTCCCGGCCATTGCTCTGACTCTGGCGGCTTACGCTTTTTCCCAGACCCTGCCCCAGGGTGTCCAGAAGAAGGCCTCCATGGGAGGCATCACCGAATACGCTTTCCCCAACGGGCTGCGCGTGCTGCTCTATCCCGACCAAGCCAACCCCAAGGTCACGGTCAACGTGACGTACCTGGTGGGCTCCCGTCACGAAGGCTACGGCGAGACCGGCATGGCGCACCTGCTGGAGCACATGGATTTCATCGAAACCACCAACGGCCGGCAGATCAAGAACGAGATTGTCAACCACGGCGCAGCCTGGAACGGCACCACCTCCTACGACCGCACCAACTACTTCGAAACCGTCACCGCCACCGACGACAACCTGAAGTGGGCACTGGGCCTGGAGGCCGACCGCATGACCAAGGTGAAGTTCACCAAGCAGATTCTCGACACCGAGATGACCGTGGTGCGCAACGAGTTCGAGCGCGGCGAGAACAGCCCGCAGAGCATTCTGCGCGAGCGCGTCGAGGCGACCGCCTATCTCTGGCACAACTACGGCAAATCGACCATCGGCTCGAAAGACGACATCGAGAGGGTGCCGGTCGATCGCCTCGAAGCCTTCTATCACAAGTTCTACCAGCCGGACAACGCCGTGCTGGTAATCACCGGGCGGCTCGATGAATCGAAGACCCTGGCCTTCGTCGCCGACACTCTGGGAAGGATTCCGCGCCCCGCGCGCAAGCTGGAACAGACATACACGGTGGAGCCGCCGCAGGATGGCGAGCGCTTCGTCGAGTTGCGCCGCGTGGGCGAGGGGCAGGAAGTGATCGTGGCGTACCACGGCCCGGCCACCGGACATGCCGACTCGGCCGCGCTCCAGGTTCTGGCCGGCGTCATGAGCGGCGCCGGCGGTGGTGGACGCGGCGGGCGCGGTGGGCGCGGCGGCGGCGGCGCTCAGGGGCGTCTCTACAAGGCGCTGGTGGAAACCAAGAAGGCCGAATCAGCCAGCATGTCGGCGGAGATGTTGCACGATCCGGGACTGATCATGCTGAGCGCCACCCTGAACAAGGACCAATCTCTCGATGAAGCCCGTAAGACCCTAATCCAGACCATCGAAGCCGTGCCTGGCGATCCCCCCACCCGGGAAGAGGTGGAGCGCGTCAGGACCGGCCTTCTCCGCAACCTGGAAGACAGCCTCTCCGACCCGCAATCCATCGCCACCGGCGGACTCAACTCGGCCATCTCGCAAGGCGACTGGCGGCTGATGTTCCTGCAGCACGACCGCCTCAAGGACGTGCAGGCGGCCGATCTCGTGCGCGTCGCCAAGGCGTACTTCAAGGCCTCCAACCGCACCGTGGGCTACTACATTCCCGACGTCGCCCCCGATCGCACCGTGGTTCCCGAAACGCCCGACCTCGAAGCGCTGCTGAAAGACTACAAGAGCACGGTCGAGATCAGCCGCGGTGAGTCTTTCGACCCCACGCCCGCCAACATCGAAAGCCGCCTGACGCGGAGCAAGCTGGCCAATGGCATGAAGCTGGTGGTGCTGCCGAAGAAGACTGCCAACGACATGGTCACCGCCGTCATCGAGCTGCGCTTTGGAGACGGGACCACGCTCGTCGGCAGGAACGCCGCGGCGCAGTTCGCCGGCAGCCTCATCAATAGCGGCACCCGGAGCAAGACGCGGCAGCAGCTCGCCGACGAGATGCAGAAGCTGAATGCCCGCATCGTGGTGACGGGCGGCGGCGGCGGTGGTTTCGGCGGACGCGGCGGCGGACGCGGCGGATTCGCGGGCGGCGGCGGAGTCTTCAGCGCCAGCGCCAACATCTCGGCCCCGACGGTGAACTTCGCGGCCGCGTTGCGCCTGGCCGTCGAAATGTTGAAGGAGCCGGCCTATCCCGCGGACGAATTCGACCGCGTGCTGTCGCAGCGCGTCAAAGCCCTGGAGAACCCTCCCACCGAGCCCACGCAACTTGCCTCCGAGACGCTCACACGCCATCTGAGCCCCTGGGTGAAAGGCGACGCGCTCTACAATGCCACGCGCGAAGAGCAGCTCGCCGAGATGAAGAAAGTCGCGCTCGACGATGTCAAGAAGTTCCACGACCAGTTTTACGGCGCCAACTACGGCGTCTTTGCGGTGGTCGGACCCGTGGACCAGATCGCCGTTCAGAAAGCCGCCGCGGAGCTGCTCGGCGACTGGAACACCTCGATGGCATACAAGCCCATGGCCGCCGGTTACAAGAAGGCGGCGCCCATCAACCAGAAGATCGAGACGCCCGATAAGGCCAACGCCCAGTTTGAAGCCGGCGTGCGCTTCCAATTGTCGGAAGACGATCCCGATTATCCGGCCATGCTGCTGGCCGGCTACATGTTCGGCGGCCCCATCACCTCGCGGGTTTCCGACCGCATTCGCAATCGCGAAGGTTTGAGCTACGGCGCCAACGCCCGCGTGGCCATTCCGGCCGAGGGCGATTCCGCGCTGCTCTCGGGCACCGTGAGCCTCAACCCGGCGAACGGTCCCAAGGTCGAAGCCAGCTTCAAGGACGAATTGGCCAAGACACTGCGGGAGGGCTTCACCGCCGCCGAAGTGGCCGAAGCCAAGAAGGCCTACCTGGATGCGCGCATGGTTTCGCGCGCGCAGGACGCCGCTTTGCCGGCGCTTCTGGCCTCGCAAGAACAATACGGCCGCACCATGAAGTGGGACGAGCAAGTGGAAGCCAAGATCCGGTCGCTCACCCCCGGCGAGATCAACGCCGCGTTCCGCAAACACGTGGACCCGGCCGCTCTTTCGATCGTGAAGGCCGGCGACTTCAAAGCCGCGGGCGCGTACCAGTAAGGTGGGGCAGGCGGTGCCGCCTGCCCATCTCACACGATGATTTTAGCGATCGATATCGGCGGCACGAAATTCTCGATGGCGGTGTTCGATGGCGCTCGCATGGTGCGCCGCGAATCGCGCGCCACGGATGCGGAAGGCGGCCGCGAGTGGATGCTCGGGCGGATTCGCGAAATCGCCCACGAATGGCGGCGCGACTTCCGCTTCGAGCGCTGCGGCATCGGCTTCGGAGGTCCCGTGGACTTCGCCGCGCAGCGCGTGGCGCTTTCGACCCACGTGGGCGGCTGGCGCGATTTCGACCTGTGCGGCTTCGTGCGCGACCTCACCGGCGCGCCGGCGGTGATGGATAACGACGCCAACGCCGGCGCCATCGGCGAGGCCGAATTCGGGGCGGGAAAGGGCTATTCGCCGCTCTTCTACATGACGCTCTCGACGGGCATCGGCGGCGGCATCTATGCAGACGGCCGCGTGTGGCGAGGAGCGGACTCCTACGCCGGCGAGATCGGCCATCTCACCATCCGGCCCGGCGGCCCCGAGTGCCTGTGCGGGGCGCGCGGCTGCTTCGAGCGCATGTGCGGCGGCCTGTGGCTGGAGCGCGATTACGGCAAGCCCGCCAAGGAACTGATGCAGGATGCCGGATTCGTGGAGCGCTACGTGGTGGACCTGGCGCTGGGGCTGAAGGCGGCCATCATGCTGCTCAACCCGCGGCGCATTGCGATCGGCGGCGGCATCGCCAAGGCGGGAGACCGCCTGTTCGTTCCGCTGCGCGCCGAGCTCGGCCGGCAGATCACGAGCTGGTCCGCCGCGCGGATCGACGTAGTGCCCGCCGCGCTGGGCGACGACAGCGTGCTCTATGGCGCGCTGGCGCTGGCGAGGGGGCTGTCATTCCTGACCACGGGTTTGAAGTCTTGCGAGTGAATCTGGAGTATCCTCGGGTTAGGGTGCCTATGCGGATCTTTTGCACGCGTCTCGCCAGCGTCGGCGCAGCACTCCTCCAACCAACCCCGGCTCCATCTTGCACCGGACGTTCGAAGCGGGCCGCGGTGGCTGGACCACCATGGGCCGGGACCGGGGAGCTCGCGAGGCCCTCCGCAGCTCCGAGATACCTGCTAACTTGATATGCTTCACATACCCATGAGATGTCCGAAGTGCGGGGAAGACGTTCGGGACCATGAGCGGCACTGCCAAGTGTGTGATCACGACTGCGGCTATCCGAACGTTCGTGCAGCGGAGAGACCGGAGGAGATCCGCGCGCTGGAGGAGCGTCTTCGCATCGCGGAGGCTACCGCTGCCGGCCGTGGGTGCAGCTCGGTGTTGGCCGATTTTCGCGGTGCCGTTCGTTCTTCTGAAGCGGTGCTATGCCGCAATCTCAGTACGGTCATGAGCCTGATATCGAGCGAGGACGAACTCTATGCCTCGTTTTACCAGCTCGTCGGTATGGGCGCCAGGCGGCCGGCGGAGACGCCAGCCGAGATCCAAAGGACATTGGCGGATGACATTCTGTTCCCTTACTATCGAGACCAGATACGATTTGCATCCCTGTCACTGAACGGCCGAGGAGTTCCACATTATGGCGATTGTTCCTTGGTACTGAAAGAGTTGCCAATTCAGGATCGGGCCACAGCCTTTGAGGAAAACTCGCTATACTTCTGTATGAAGCGGGACTTAGGACTGAAGCGGCACATTCCGCCCCGAGGATATCGGGCGAGGTGGAGCCGCCGCGACGAACTCGCGGCCGCGAAGCTGGAGTCAGCGTTGCAGCCCGGTGCCCAAGCGGACAGCTTTGCCGAGATCATCATGAAGCCGGCAGCGAAATCCAAGGACGCGGACTTCATCGAAGTGCACATCTACGGTCCATTGCACCGGCGCAACATTGCGAGGTTGACCGCTCGGAGGCCGCAGAACAAGCCAGACAAGGCAATACTCAAGCGGGTGGAATCCACCCTGAAATCAATCGGAGCGACGGTCGAGATATACGAATGAGAGCGCTGGTATCGGGACAGGCCGGCCTGGCAGTGTTGATCGAGAAGGACCATGTGTATTCCGTGCACATTGCTGCGCCCGGCCCCGTACCCAGATCGGCGGCAGACATTCCCTATCTTCTGGCCGATGCAAACGACGTTGTCGAAATCTCAGAAGCGACCCCTCAGAAGGTTGCGGTGGCACTCGATCTGTCCTGGCGCCAAGACCGCGCTCTTCATCTCATTCTGATCCTGCTGGATCGGGAAGCCGACGATGACACACGCCGTGTTGCGGTTGAATGCCTGGAGGAGTTTGCCTGCGACCCGGCAGTCGCGGATTTTGTGTGCAACCGCCTCTACTCTGGGCCGTTGCCTGATTCCGCGGATATGGTGGGTGCGCTGTTACTGGCCGAATCAATGGACGCTAAACGACTAAACAAGTTGCTTGAGGACTTGGGCGAGTTCCAGCCGGAAATCCGCCGCCGCCGCGAAGAATGGGATGCGCTTCGGCCTGAGTTGTTCGGAGGCCCGCAAGCGAAATTGGAATTCGGTTACATCGCTGTAGCCAGTGGTACATTGCGCCGGCTCGTCCAGTCGGACCCGGAGCAAGTCAATAGCGTGCTGGTCGACGCCCTGGCTGATCCGCAATTCCAGCGTCTGATGAGGTCTCGGGAGGTCCTGACGTCATGGATCAAGTCGGTCCGAACGAAAAGAGGGTCGATCCGGACTTCTGAGAAGGACGACGAAGACGAGCGCGATTACTCTCGGCATCGCCGTGCCACCCCCGAAGCCGAAAAGCCCAAGCGCAGCCACGCGGTTTTTGAGAACGTAAACAAACAGAAAGAAGCGATCAAGCGGGCAATCTTCGAGCGGCGGCACGATCGAGTTGAAAAGTACGTCAGAGACCTCATTGATTACCAACTTCGGCGCAGCGAAAGGGAGGACATCGCGCGATCCCTGTGCGACTTGGCGACGTACGCGAAGGGCTTGGGCGCGCACGCGGTTCAACTGGAACTGGCGACACGGGCCACTACGATTCTCCCCACCGACGGATGGTCACAGGCGCAACTCGCTGATGCCTATCTCTGTGTCGGCCGGTTCGACGATGCCTTTGCGGCTTACGGCGCTGCTGACATTTGCGGAGAGGTGGAGATTGCGCGCAAGGGTCGAGCGGAGGTTTTGAAGGGGATGGGGCGTCTGGAGGAGGCGCTGCGGGAGTACGAGGCCGCCATTCGCGAGTTTCCGCACGATGTGGTTGCGCGCGCTGGTCGAGCGGAGGTTTTGAAGGGGATGGGGCGTCTCGAGGAGGCGCTGCAGGAGTACGAAGCCACTGTTCGCGAGTTTCCGGAGAGCGTGGTTGCGCGCAATGGCCGGGCAGAGGTTTTGAAGGGGATGGGGCGTTTGGAAGAGGCGCTGCGGGAGTACGAGGCCACCGTCCGCGACTTTCCGGAGAGCGCGGTTGCGCGCAATGGTCGAGCGGGAGTTTTGAAGGGGATGGGGCGTCTCGAGGAGGCGCTCCAGGAGTACGAGGCCACCGTTCGCGAGTTTCCGAACAATGTGATTGCGCGTACTGGTCGAGCGGAAGTTTTGAGGGGAATGGGGCGTCTCGAGGAGGCGCTGCGGGAGTACGAGGCCACTGTTCGCGAGTTTCCGAACAATGTGTTTGCGCGCAGTGGTCGAGCGGAGGTTTTGAAGGGGATGGGGCGCCTGGAGGAGGCACTGCGGGAGTACGAGGTCGCCGTTCGCGAGTTTCCGGAGAATGTGGTTGCGTGCAATGGCCGGGCCGAGGTTTTGAAGGGGATGGGGCGTCTCGAGGAGGCGCTGCGGGAGTACGAGGCCACTGTTCGCGAGTTTCCGAACAATGTGTTTGCGCGTACTGGTCGAGCGGAAGTTTTGAAGGGAATGGGGCGTCTGGAGGAGGCGCTCCAGGAGTACGAGGCCACCGTTCGCGAGCTTCCGCACGACGTGTTTGCGCGTACTGGTCGAGCGGAGGTTTTGAAGGGGATGGGGCGTCTCGAGGAGGCGCTGCACGAGTACGAGGCCACTGTTCGCGAGTTTCCGAACAATGTGATTGCGCGTACTGGTCGAGCGGAGGTTTTGAAGGGAATGGGGCGTCTAGAGGAGGCGCTCCAGGAGTACGAGGCCATCGCTCGCGAGTTTCCGCACGATGTGGTTGCGCGCAGTGGTCGAGCGGAGGTTTTGAAGGGAATGGGGCGTCTGGAGGAGGCGCTGCGGGAGTATGAGGCCACCGTTCACGAGTTTCCGAACGATGTGGTTGCGCGCAGTGGTCGAGCGGAAGTTTTGAAGGGAATGGGGCGTCTCGAGGAGGCGCTCCAGGAGTACGAGGCCACCGTTCGCGAGTTTCCGCACGACGTGTTTGCGCGTACTGGTCGAGCGGAGGTTTTGAAGGGGATGGGGCGTCTCGAGGAGGCGCTGCAGGAGTACGATGCCGCCGTTCGCGACTTTCCGGAGAATGTGGTTTCGCGCAACGGTCGAGCGGAGGTTTTGAAGGGAATGGGGCGTCTGGAGCAGGCGCTGCAGGAGTACGAGGGTATTCGCGCCAAGTTCCCGTCCGACAACTATTCGCAAGTTGGGATGGCGGCTGTTCTCGTGTTGCTTGGCCGCTACGACGAGGCGCTCCGACTTGTCGCAGTGCAAACCCCAAGGACGCTTGGTGATTGGATCGGGCACCACATCCGAGGAATGGTGTCGCTCAAGAAGGGTGACCTGGTTGCCGCTATCCAGATCTTCGAGCGTGGCTTGCGCGAAAGTCCGTGGCACGTGACCTGGGGCTATTTCCGCCGAGCCTTAGCCGTGGCCCGCCTGTGGCGCTCGGAGTTCTTGGCCGCTGTTGGTGCTCTCGGTGACGAACATGCTCCCGTGTCTGAGGTGCTCCGAGGCCATGCCTTTGGCGGTTTAGGGCAGACTGAGGAAGCCAAGACGGCGTTGGATGCGGCGAAAGGCTATGAGCTCCCGGTTTTGGTTGAAGTGCGCAAGGAACTGCTTCTACGATATATCGCACGGGAGCGAAACACGTCAATCCGGTCTGATGATTGGCTCTTCGAGCGTGAGTGCGAATTGGTGCTAGCGGCGTATCAACTACGCTGGCGCCAGATGCCCGAGACCCAGTCCTTCGAGCTTGAGTGCGAATTGGCGCTGGCGGCGTAAGCGTGGACGCTGTTTTCCGGCGCCGCTCACTTCACAGGGCACCGTACGAGGCCAGGGTCTTCTGCCCTCCCAGTGTTCCCGTCAGCGCGGCGGCGTCCAGGAACGTGCCGAAGCGTAGTTTGTAGCCGGCGCGAGCCCGCAAGCTACAATCAAGTTCTATGCACAACTGGAGCAGGCGCTTGCTGGCGCTGGCGCTGCTGGCATGCGCGCCTCTGGGGGCCGAGATCCGGTCGCTCACCATCCTCCATACCAACGATCTGCACGCGCGGCTGTCGCCGCTCGAAGACCGGCAGGGCGGCTTCGCCTATTACGCCGCCGCCATCCGGCGCGAGCGCGCCAATTGCACCGATTGCATCCTGTTGTTTGCCGGCGACCTGGTGCAGGGCTCGCCGGTTTCCACCATTTTTCACGGGCTGCCGGTCTACGAGGTGGCCAACCTGTTCGGCTTCGACGCCGCCACGCTCGGCAACCACGAGTTCGACTACGGCTGGATGCAAGTGCGCAAATTCATCCAGACCGCCAAGTATCCCATGGTGACCTCGAACCTCGTGGGCGCCGAGGGCCAGTTGTTCACGTCCCAGCCATATGTGGTTCTTAACGTCAACAAGCTGCGCGTGGCGGTGATCGGCGCCATGACGGATACTCTGCATGATCTCTCGCAGCCGCAACTACTGGGAGAATGGCACACGCTGCCGGTGGTCGCGACGGCGCGGAAATACGCGGCTGAGCTTCGGGACAAATCCGACCTCGTCGTGCTGCTCGGACACATTACGGGGCAGGAGGAAATCGAATTCCTGAATACCGCGCCGGAGATTCCGGTGCTGGTCACGGGGCACATTCACACCGGCCTGAACCAGGCAATGTCGCGCAATGGGCGGGTGCTGGTGCGCGTGAAGGCCTACGGAGCCGAGCTGGGCCGCCTCGAGTTGCGAGTGGATACCGAAAAGAAAGCGCCGGTCTCGTGGACCTGGAAACGCATCCCGGTGGACTCTACTAAAATCGAGCCCGCCGCGGACGTGGCCCGTGAAGTAAAGCGCTGGGAGGATGAAGTGGCCGCCCGCGTCGATCAGCCCCTGGCCGTCTCGAAAAGGCAATTCACAAAGGCCGAGGTGAAGCGCCTCATCGAGCAGGCCATGCGCGACGAAACCGGCGCCGACTTCGCCTTCATGAACCTGGGCGGGGTGCGCGACATCGTGCCGCAGGGACAGTTGAAAGTCCGCAACATCTGGGACATCATGCCCTTCGACAACACGGTCGTGGTCGGCACATTCAAAGGGCGCGAGCTGCCGCCGGTAGTGGTGGGAGACCGCCAGGTAGATCCCGACCGCGAATACACGCTGGCGGTGAGCAATTTCACCGCCGAGAACCAGGGCACGGCGGAGAACCTGCGGACCACCGGCCTGAAGTTTCCTCACGGGGTCGGGCTACTGCGCGACCTGCTGGTAGATTGGTTTCGCAAGAAGAAAGTGATCGAATAAGCTTGGTGGGGCATGCTTTAGCTTGCCCGTTCTTCGTCCTGCTAGGCCTTCAGTCTCGGCCGCTCTTTGCGCACGAAATCGGTGTCCTGCTTCGGCTCGCCGTCGCACTCGATGGCGAGGGTGGTCACGGGATCGTCCGGCGCTTTCCCGGGCAGGCCCGTGAAGCGCACGCGGAACTTGTCCTGCTCGACCTTCACGGGGGCGCCGGTGGCCAGCATACGCGCGGATTTCACCTGGTTCATGAGGCCGGCCAGCGCCACGGTTTCCCCTGGCCAGAAGTGTACGTGCATGTACAGCGTGTTGCCCTTGCGTGTGAAGCCGGCGTAATTCGAGCGCCGCGGCTGGCACACGTCGGTGTCGTAAATCGATTGGCCGTTCTTGGCCATCCACTTGCCGACGGCGGTCAGAATCCGAACCGATTCCTCGGGGATTCCGCCGTCCGGCTTGGGCCCGATGTTGAGCAGGTAATTGCCGGTGTCGTGCGCGCAGGTGATCAGGTTGCGCACAATGGTCTTGGGCGATTTCCAGTTGTCGTCGGTGGTCTGATAGCCCCAACTGTCGTTCATGGTCATGCAGGATTCCCAGGCGCGTTTCTGCTCGGCCTGGATTCTCTGCTCCGGGGTGGCGAAATCGCCATCCAGCCGGTTGCGGTTGTTCACAATGATCTCGGGCTGGAGCTGGAAGACCATCTCGTTCATCTTCTCCGACTCCCAACCCTTGGCATCGAGCGGCCAGGCCACGTCGTACCACAGGATGTCGATCTTGCCGTAGTTGGTGAGCAGCTCGCGGATCTGGCCGTGAACGTAATCGACGAAACGGCGGCGGGCGGCTTCGTCGGTGGCCGAGCGCGCGCCGTCGGGATGGTGCCAATCCATGAGCGAGTGGTAGAAGCCGACGCGCAGGCCCTCGGCGCGCGCGGCCTCGACGTACTCCTTCACTAGGTCGCGGCCGGGGCCCTGTTTGGGCGCGCAGTAATCGGTCAGCTTGGTAGCGAACTGGCAGAAGCCTTCGTGGTGCTTGGTGGTCATCACCATGTACTTCTGGCCGGCCTGTTTGGCGAGCCTGGCCCAATCGCGCGCGGCGTTGGGTTTGGGCTTGAAACGCGTGGCGAGCTGCTCGTACTCCGCCACGGGGATGCCTTCGTTTTCCATCACCCACTCATGGCGCCCGAGGACGCTGTAGAGGCCCCAGTGGATGAACATGCCGAACCGGGCTTCGTGCCACCATTTCATGCGGGCTTCGCGGTCGGCCTCGCCGCCGGGCCCAGAGGGCGCCCCCATGGCGGTGGTGGTGGAGGCCGCGGCCGCGGCGCCGGTGGCCATCATTTGCAGATAATCGCGTCGAGTCATCGCTTGTGCTCCTGAGGGTTCAGCATAGCACGCCGGAGTTTATCGATAAAGGTAGGGGGTCACCTTGGGGCTACGCCGGCATTTCATCCCCTTTGCGAGGCGTCGTTCCGCCCCTCCGCCTCATGATCTTGTCGAAAGCCTTGAAATCCGCCCGCGCCTGCCGGTCCGCGAAATATTTTGCGGTCTGAAGTGCCGAGACCTTCTCTGCCACCGCCGTGGCCACGAACTGGTTGATACTCGTCCGATCTTCCTGGCTTAGCCGTTCGACCGCCTCTTTGAGCGAACGCGGCAGCCGTAAGGGATATGTCTGGGTCTCTTTCATCGTCTAATCCTCGCTATCGCTTCTCGCGGGAGCAGGACCTCCACCCCAAATTGGGATGCGGCGGTTCCATAGTCCCGGACATTGAATGTCACCAAAACCTCAGCCCTGCCGTTGACCGCCGCCTCCAGAACCATCTCATCGTTCGGGTCGCGCAACTGAGGCCGCCACAGAAAATGTGTCGGCACGGGTTCCGCCATGGCGATGATGGCATCCAGGAAGATCTCCACCTGCCGCTCCGAAAGCCCGGCCTCCATCCGGTGCTCGGACCTTCGGCAGACGGCTTCGTACTCCATGGCGAGAGGCACGCTCAGCAACAAGGTAGCCTGCCTCTGCCGCACCGCCCGGACAATGGCGGCGGATGCGCCCGTTGGACTCCGCATGGCGGCGACCACGGCATCGGTGTCCAGCACGAGCCTCACATCATATACGATATCACATCACAGGTGATATTACCGGATCGGGTCCAGCTTGCGGAGGCCCCGCTCAGCGACGGGCGTGACTTCAACGCGGCAGGCCAGGACTCAGTCTCCGAGTTCCCGCATGAGGTCACGAAGAGGAACGGTCCCCTTCTCTTGGGCCTCTTTCAGGGCGGCGCGGGCGTCTTCGAGGTCGATTCGGTCCATTTCCTCCCGGGCTAGGCGCTCCAGGAGGCGGAGGTCATCCATAGAAATGACCGCGGCCAGGTCCTTCCCACGGCGGGAGACAATGGTCCGCTCCTTCCCGTAGGCTGCGCGGTTTACGACTTCGGGAAACTCTTCCCGCGCTTTCGAGACATTAAGGCGTGTCATGGTGATGTACCGTTCGTACAATTTGTACGAGTCAACTACCAGTATCGGGCAGGAATGGCGGGTTTTGCAAGGGCTGGCCTAGGTAAAACGGGGGCGCGGCGACCCCCGCCAAGCACCAGCCCGCCAGGCGCTCAGATAAGGTTGCCAGGTGCATGCCTGACAGCGACGGTGCTTCCCACGGCTCAGAACCTGATGCCGAATTCGTAATCGGGTCGACTCGCGGCTGGAACGCTCGTGGCTCGGATCTCACAGACTGTAGCGAGTGACCGGGCTAGCCCCTCAAGGCCCGGAAGCAGGGTCGCGTAGTTTATGTTCATTCTGTGGAGTTCCCGTAGTGTGTTCGGGCGCGCGTCGGGAGAGATGGAAATCTTGTACAGAATGTCCGAACTCGCAGGGTCTTCCTGCGCGTACCGGACGACGTTCTTTAGTGCGTGCTCGAACGTCGCATATAGCGAGACCGGACAGAGAAAGACGCTTTGCTGCAGAAGAACCCGCTCGTTGGTTCGGAGCGGCTCAACCGGGATGACGACGCGTGCTGGTACGCCCATGGTGCTTCCTAATGGGCCTCCTCCGACCACTTCGCTGAAAACCGTTGGATCGCTAAAGGAATAGCTCGGGTTATTGAGGCATTTCTCCCCGTGCTGCCTTATGACCACCGACATGCTCTCCTTGCTCAACAGTGCTCCGGCGCAGCGTTTGAGCGCGAAGCCGTCAACAGCCCATATTGCGGCACTCTTGTCGCGCGCAGCATCGACTGTTGCGAAGAAAGCACCAACGTAGGGTGATTTCGTGAAATCGAGAAGTCGCGAAGGTGCGCCGTGATGGCGCATCAGCGCCAACCAACCCAGCATGTCCTCCGTTCCGGGTGTGTCTGAGGCGAAGTGATGCGCATGCCTGCGGAATTCGGCGTCGATGTAAGACTCCACGGCAGACGGCAGATCGCGCAACTCGGCCGCAAACCGTTCCAGTGACGGCTGCAGCGACCAGGTTGCATCAGCCTGCCCGCGAAAGATCCATCCGCCCTGTCGGAACTGGTCGGCTCCCAAGAAAGTCATCAGTTTGGAGGCATCGTTGAACGTAATCTCCTGAGCGTAGGCGGAAAGAGGATGTGGGTCCGCGCCCCCCTCGTACCAACCACTCATCGTCGAATGGCTCACAGTACATGACTATACTCTAATACGCGTGCTCACAAGCGGCGCGAAGGGGCGTATATCGCCACGACGCGTAGATGTGCCGCGGCCGACGCGGTCTCCCATGTCCTCATCTGGGAAACTACACTCCCGTCAGGACCCCTACGAAGTTGTCGTCGAGGGGTCATTTTGTCGCCTATGCCCGCGCGCACCCCGTTTGCGAACTTCCCCCGCTTGCAGTACAGTAGGGGAACGAACGGAGGTTTTATGGCTTTTTGTACGAGTTGCGGCGCCGAGGTCACGGGCGCGTTTTGCAAACAATGTGGCACGCCGGTGAGGGCCGCGAGCGCCGCGCCCGCCCCGGTTCCTCCACCGCAGCCTGCTGCGGCCGCGGCTCCGGTTCCGGGCGCAGTTCCGGTACAGCGAAAGACGAGCCCCCTGGTTTGGGTTCTGATCATCATCCTGGGACTATTCGTGCTCGGCGCCATTGGCGTGGTGGGCACCGGGCTGTTCATCGTCCACAAGGCCCGGCAGGCGGGTTTCGATCCCGAACTGATGCAGCGCAACCCCGGTCTCGCGATCAGCAAGATGATCGCCAGCGCCAATCCGGATGTGGATGTGTTGCGCACCGACGAAGGCGCCGGCAAGATCACCGTTCGGGACAAGAAAACCGGCAAGGTGGTCACCATGACCTTCGATGAGGCCAAGAATGGCAAGTTCAGCTTCAGCGCGCAAGGCGACGACGGCAAGACCGCCAGCCTGGAGGTCGGCGCCGGGGCGGACAAACTGCCGTCCTGGGTTCCCGCCTATCCGGGCGCGAAGGTGGAGGGCACCTTCGCCATGACGGGAAACAGCGGCGAGGGCAACGGTGGAACCTTCGGGTTCAGCACATCGGACGCGCCCGCAAAGGTGATGTCATTCTACCAGGACAAGTGCAAGGAATTGGGGATCAAGGTCGACATGGTGACTACCACCAGCGAGGGCGGCATGATAAAAGCCGCGGATGAGAACGAGGCGCGCACCCTGCTGGTGATAGTCGGCAGCGGTTCGGGTGGGACCACCGTCAACGTGACGTACGGGATGAAGAAGTAAAAACCGGGGACAGACGGCGCTGTCCGCGCGGCGCTAAAGGCGAGCGCCTTGGGACAGGGTCGTCTGGCCCCGGGTTTTATCCGTGGCCGAAGTACATCAGCCAGCCGAGGCCGAACAGCGCTATCACGAAACAGACAAACGTGTACACGCCGTAGTGCAGACGATCGCGGTCCGTGCGCTTGGTCACCACGCCCAGCACCACCGAGGTGAACAGCGCGAACAGGAGGGCCGCCTCAAAATGCGAGAGATTCATTTTGGGCATCAGTCCTTCCTCCCCGAGGCGATTTCGAAGGTATCCACCATCGCCAGGATGTTGAGCAGCCCGGCCGTGACCAGAAACTTGGTGCCGTAATCGTGGACGTGCCCGGCGGCATCGGGCTGGGCGTATCCGAGCCAAACGCTCAGCAGATATAGAATCCCGGAAGCCAGGTCGCCGATGAATCCGCCGGTGTTGATGAGGATGGTGAGGATGTCGCCGCTCTGCGGCTGGAACATGGCGCCCCGCATCATCAGCCCGCAAAGAAACATTCCGGTGATCGCGAGCATCAGCAGGACACCCCGTCCCGTGCGCTTGAGCAGGAGATGGCCTCCCCCGGGGATGAGCCAGGCCAAGCCGACCGCCGGCGCCCAAACCCCAAACGGGGCCGTAGGCTGCTTCGGTTCCTTTTCCTTCGCCATATGGATTCTTTTGAGTTTAGCACCGGCGGCAAGACGCAGGCAGGGCAGGCTAAAGAGGGACTTGCAAAATAAACTCTCGCAGCAGGCATGCGCGAGTTCCTGACCCTGTTCGTCGACTGATGGCTACGTCAGAGCGTTACTGAATCAATGCAGTTTGAGATTTG
>JBEKSR010000061.1:0-28380 GCA_049516835.1 Bryobacteraceae bacterium
TTGCCGTCGGCCAGGCACTCGACAACCTAATCCGGGAAATCGGTCTGGAGGTGGCCGCCTGAATTCTCATGAACGAAACGAGAACAAAATTCTCGTTTCAGCGCCTCTTTCAGGCTAAAGCAGGCCCCACCGAAGTACCATGATGTTCATGAGACATTGCCACTGGATGGCCGGCGTCGCCCTGGGCGCCCTGACATTCGCCTGCCTGGCGCAGGCCCCCTCGAAGAAAGGAACATCCGACGTGAAGAAACAGGCTTACGGGAAGTTGCCGGACGGCGCGTCAATCGAACTGTACACGCTTTCCAATCCCAACGGGATGCGAGCGGACATCATGACCTATGGCGGAACCGTCGTCTCGCTGACGGCTCCCGACCGTAACAGCAAGTTCGCGGACGTGGTGCTGGGGGCGGACAGCCTGGAGGGTTACCTCAAGCAGACCAACTTCTTCGGCGCCATCATCGGCCGGTATGGCAACCGCATCGGCCACGCCACCTTCAAGCTCGACGGCAAGCCGTACACCCTGCCGAAGAATGACGGCGACAACACCTTGCACGGCGGCCCCCAGGGCTTCGACAAACGCGTGTGGAAAGCCACCCCGGCCGCCGCCGCGGAAGGCCAGGGCCTCGAGCTGACCTACGTGAGCAAGGACGGCGAAGAGGGTTTCCCCGGAACCCTGTCGGTAAAAGTGGTCTACACCCTGACCACTCGCAACGAGCTCCAGATCGACTATACCGCTACCACCGATCAGGACACAGTGGTGAACCTGACCAACCATTCGTACTTCAACCTGGCCGGGCAGGGCGAAGGCGACATCCTCAGCCACCAAGTCATGATTGACGCCGGCCGCTTCACGCCGGTGGATGCCGGCCTGATCCCCCTGGGAGAGCTTCGCGCCGTGAAGGGCACGCCGTTCGATTTCACCACCGCGACGGCCATTGGCGCGCGCATCGGCCAGAGCGACCAGCAGTTGAAGCTCGGCAATGGCTACGACCACAACTGGGTGCTGAACAAGGGCCATGGCGGGCTGACGAAAGCGGCCGAGGTCTTCGAGCCTAAGACCGGGCGCGTGATGGAGGTGTTTACCACCGAGCCGGCCATGCAGTTCTACACCGGCAACTTCCTGGACGGTTCCGTGCGCGGCAAAAGCGGAAAAGTGTATCCCTTCCGCAGCGCGTTCTGCATGGAGACCCAGCACTATCCCGATTCGCCCAACAAGCCGGGCTTCCCCACCACGGTACTGAAGCCGGGGAGCACCTACCACACCACGACGATTTACCGCTTTTCGGCGCGATAGGTGGGGACAGGCTCGAATTTCGCCGCCTTTGCGAAATTCGCTGCCTGTCCCCGGTTGGCCTACTGACCCAGGAACTTCTCGAGTTTCGAGACTTCCTTCTCCGCCAGGTCGAGATTTTTCTGTGCCGCCGCGGCGTCGCCCCGCTGCAAGGCAGCGTCGGTTTCGTTTAGAAGGTACTCCATCCGCTGCGCCGAGGCAGCCATGTCGGCGCGAAGCCCGAGCCCCGAGCGCGCCTGTGCCTTCCGCAGAGCGTCCAGGCTGGACTTGACGGTTCCAGCCCGAATGTTGAGCAGCGCTCCCTGCTCGCGGACCTTCTCCAACCGCTCCGCCTTGGCGGCATCCGCGGCGGAAGCCGCGGGCGTCTGCGAAGCCTGCTGCGGAGGCGCCTGCGGCGGCGGCGAAACCGGCTGCTCGACGGGCTGCTGGGCCGGCGCCGGGACCGCGGCAGCGGCCGGCGCGCGGCGAACCGCTCTCGCCGCAGTCTTGGTCGCAGGCTCCGGTGACGCTTTCGGCTGGCTGGCCGGTGGCGTCTCAGCCGGCGCCGGCGCCGGAGCCGGAGCCGGGGAAGGCGTCGCCGCCGGCGGCGCTTCGGCTGGCGCCGGTTGGACTGGCGTCGATACCGCCGCAGTCGGCGCGTTTTCAGCGGCCGTACGGCGGAACTTCGGAATCTGCGTCGCGGCGGCAATGATTACCGCGATGGTGGCGAGCGACCCCAGGGCGATATATAGTCCGCGGTGGCTGCGCGCGGCCGGAGGAGGCGGCGCAACAACCGGTGCCGCCACAGTCGGCACAGGTCCGCGCACGCTCAGAAGCGCCGCTCGAAACGCGTCCGCGCTTTGGAAACGCTGCGCCGGATCTTTCTCCAGGGCCATGAGAATGATCTCGTTGAGCGCGGGCGGCAGGTTCGGATCGAGTTGAATGGGCGGCGGCGGATTGGTTTCCAGGTGCGCCGCCATGATGGAAGACTCGCTGTCGCCCTGGAAGGGACGGGCGCCGGTGACCATCTCATAGAGCGCGACGCCGAGCGAGTAAAGATCCGAGCGCGGGTCCAGATCAACCGCGCCCTTGACCTGCTCCGGAGACATGTAATACAGCGACCCGACAGTGCTCCCGGCCTGCGTGAGTTTCCGGTCCGCCGCCATTTTGGCGATGCCGAAATCCATCAGCTTGACCACGCCGCTGGGGGTGATCATCATGTTGGCGGGTTTGAGGTCGCGGTGGACCACGCCCCGGGCGTGCGCGTAGGAAAGCGCGGAGAGCACCTCGGCCGTGTAGTCGATGGCCTTTTCGATGGAAATGCGGCCGGAGCGCAGAACCGCCTCGATGGTGACGCCTTCGACGTACTCCATCAATATGAGCAACTGGTTGTCCAGCCGCAGCGCGGTGTGCAAGGCGGCAATGTTGGGATGATCGAGGCTCGCCTGGACCTGGATCTCGCGCATGAACCGATCCGCCAGCTCGGCATCGCCTTCGAGGTCGGGCAGCAGGACCTTCATGGCCTCGACGCGGCCGGAAATGACATTCCGGACCTTGTAGACAGGCCCCATTCCCCCGGTTCCGAGGATTTCCAGAACCTCGTAGTCGCCAACGCGGGAACCGATTTCGTAGTTCATGAATGCCTCCCTGGTTCTCTAGAAGATTATACGCCGAGCGGTGGCGCCGGGGGCGGCGCAACACGCCCCATGGCAGCGGCCCGACTCGTCGGGGACTGCCGCTGGTGTCCTGGTCCACCCGAGATTCGACACCGACGTGTGCGAAGGGTGTGGGGCGGGCTATCCAGCCCGCGAGCCCGCTTTCAGCGGGCTCCGCCGCCTGAAAGGCGGCTGCAGCCAGGATTGGCCGCCCCACTCCGTATTGTGAATTCGCACGCGGGACGGCGCAGCAGCAACCGTCGCATCAGCCGCGGGTCTCGAGGGCCGGCCGCTACTCGTTCCGCAGCGCGACTATGGGTTCCACGCGCGTGGCCCGCAGCGCCGGCAGGTAGCTGGCGAGCGCGGCAACCAGCCCGAGGAATGCCGCCGCGGACGCGAACGTGAGCGGATCGGAGGCGCCGACATTCACCAGCATTCCGCCGACGATGCGCGCCGCCGCCAGGGCCATGACACTTCCGGCCACGAGGCCCGGAACGATCAATCGAAGGCCCTCCCTCAGCACCAGCCCGAGCACGTCGCCTGGCTGCGCGCCCAGCGCCATCCGGATTCCCATCTCCTCGGTGCGCTGGCTGACGGCGTAACTCATGACGCTGTACAAGCCGATGGCTGCCAGCAGCAGCGAAATCCCGCCGACCACTCCCAACAGGCTGGCCGCCACGCGCTGCGCGAATAGCGAGCCGGTGGTGGCGTCGGCGAGCAACCTGGTGCTGAACACCGCGTCCTGGTTGAGCGCCAGGGCCTCCCGGCGCAGGACGGGGGTCATCCGCAGCGGGTCGCCAGTAGTCTTGATGAAGACCGAGAAGTTGAGACCGGGCGCGAAATATTGGCGGAACGGCACATAGAAGAACGGAGTTGGGCCCTCGATCGGGGTGTGGTACTTGCTGTCTTTGACCAGCCCGGCCACGGTTGCCTGGCGGCTGCCGAAGCGGACCTTGCGGCCAATCGGGTTTCTACCGTGGAAGAAGCGATTGGCGAAGGTCTCATTGACAATAATCACCATGGGCGCCTCGGCCGAATCGCGCTCGGTGAAGTCGCGGCCTTCGAGCATCCGGATGCCGAGCAGTTGGAAGTAGCCTGGCGGAACGGTGGCGCGATGGATCATCATCTGCTCATTGGACGCGGGAGCGTATCCTTCAACGTCGATTTGGCCCCAGGGCGTGGAGCCGCTCCCGGAGGCCGTCGACATGGGGACCACGTCGGAGTAGGTCACGCCGATCACGCCCGGTTTCGACTCCAGCCGCTCACGGAGGATCCGGCAGAAATCCCGCTGCTCCTCGGCCGAGTAACCCGCGTTCGAGAGATAGAACTGCGACACGGAGATATTGGTCCGATCGAACCCCGGCTGGATGCCGCTGGCGTTCCTGAAGCTCCGGTAGAAGAGCCCGGCGCCGATCAGCGCCACCATAGCCAGGGCCATCTCGGAGACCACCAGCAGACCGCGCAGGCGGTGCGAACCGGAACCGGAGCCTCCACTGCGGCCGCCCTCCTTGAGGGTTTCATTCAGGCCGGAGCGGGCAATGAGCAGGGCCGGCGCCGTGCCGGATAGCAGCGTCGCGGCCACGGCAATCAGCAACGTGAAGCCGAGGGTCGGCAGGTTCAATCCGCCACCGAGATCCAGCGGAATGTCGACGATGGGAACCAGGAACAGGAGCGACTGCGCCATCCACAGGACCAGCGTGACCCCGACCACCGCGCCGCCGGCGGCGAGCACCAGGGTCTCGATCAGAAGCTGCGTCGCGAGGCGGGAGCGCCGGGCCCCCATCGCCAGCCGGATACCGAACTCCTTCTGGCGCGACACCGCGCGGGCCAGCAACAGGTTGGCGACGTTGGCGCAGACGATCAGCAGGAGGAGCAGGGAGAGCGCCATCAAAATCCGCAGCGGCTGGAGCAGCATGCCCTGGGCGCCGAGATGCCCCTGCCAGAGCGGCGTCACCGTGAGGTTGACGCCCCGGTTGGTGGCCGGGTAGGCCGCCGCCAGCCGCCTGCCCAGCGCCGCGACTTCCGCGCGCGCCTGTTCGATGGTGACGCCGGGCTTCAGCCGCACAATCGTGGCGGTCTCGTCGCGCGTCCCGCGGTAGTGCAAAGTGCCGTTTCCGGTGCCCATCGCCGTGGCCATGGTGACCGGCATCCAGACGTCATAGACTAAGCCGGCGGTGGTGCCGTGAAACTCCCGGGGCGCTACGCCGATGATCGTCAACTCGTGCCGGTTCAAACGGATGATTTTGCCCAGCACCTTTGGATCGCCGCCGAACCGGGTTTGCCACATGCCATAACTGATGACGACAACCGGGGCGCCGCCTTCCTGCTCGCGTCTCTCTTCGGCCAGAAACACGCGCCCCAGCACGGGTTTGACCTTCAGGAGATCGAAGTAGTTGGCCGAAACGAGTTCCGCCCAGGCTCGCGCCGTTTTTCCGTCGGCGCCCACGCTCAGCGGTGTGAAGCGTCCGAGGGCGACTCCGGAGACCAGTTGCAGCGCGTCCCGGTAGTCGCGGTAGTCGAGGTAGGACGTATTGACCAGGTACTCCCCGGTAGGGGTCACGGTCTCAATGAGGGCGAGTTCGTGCGGATCGCCGACGCCGGGGAAGGGGTGCAGCAGGACGGAATCGATCCAACTGAACACCGTCGTGTTCACCGCAATCCCCAGGCCGAGCGTGAGGACGGCGACGGCCGTGAACCAGGGGGTGCGGCGCAGTATCCGCAATCCGAACTTGACGTCCTTCATGACGGTGGGCATAGAGACACTAGGACTTGCAACTCATATTCCAATCGCAAGTGCTTGCAGGCAAACGGGATTTCGACGCGCTAGCTGTTCGCTTATGGGAAGAAGCTGTCCGGAACCGGGGGGTTTCGTTTAGCCGCGTGCTCTTACACCAGCCGTGGTTGGCCTGAGTAATTCGGTGACAGGCTACGAAACCCCGAAACCGGACACCCGCCAAGATTTGGGGGGTTCGTAGCCTGTCACCGAAATCGCCGGAATGCTCCGAGCTATACTAATTTCAGACTGCAACGCTCAAAACACACTATGAAGTGCCCGGCTTTCGCTGCCATACCAACCGTCGTGGGAAGCTTTCCGCATACCGAGCCACGACGCCTCCTGGACCGGATCTTCAGCCTTTTCCCGGAGATGCCCGCGTGGCCCCAACTGCCCGTTCGGGACTGGCGTGAGAGCATGTACGTTCAGTACACGGAGCGGTTGCCGGGGGCGGTGGTCGATCGGGATGCGCAAACCATCTACTTCCGCGGCGATGAGGCGCTGGCGGTTGAGCTGGAGGCGTTCTATCAGGCGCTGGTCGACGAGGATGTCGAGCGCTTCGCGATTTCTCCGGAGTACGCGCTGGGACTGCACCTCTTCCTGGAGAGCGTCCCGCGCCTGGGCGCGCAGCGGCCGAAATGGGTCAAAGGGCAGGTCACCGGACCCTTCAGCTTCGCCATGACGGTTACCGATGAGAACAAGCGGTCGCTGGCCTACAACCCCGAACTGTACGAAGTGGCCGTGCAGGGAATGGCGATGAAGGCCCGCTGGGTGGCCCGAAAGCTCCGTGAGGTGGCGGAGGGCGTGCTGGTGGTGCTCGATGAGCCGTACCTCTGCGCCTTCGGTTCCGCATTCGTCAACGTGCCGCGAAACGACGTCGTCGCGGCCATCGACGCGGGGGTGGCGGCCATCCACAAGGAAGGAGCGCTGGCCGGGTTGCACTGTTGCGGCAACACCGACTGGTCTCTGGTGTTGAGCACCGATCTGGACGTGGTCAATTTCGACGCCTACGAATACTTTCAGGGGCTGTCGCTCTATCCCGCGGAGCTGAGCTCGTTTCTGCGGAAGGGAGGCGTACTGAGCTGGGGTATAGTCCCTGCCTCTCGCGCCAACGGCAACCTCAACCCGCATACTTTGCTGGACGCGCTGGACGATCGCGTGGAACAGCTTACCGCCAAGGGCATGGACCGCGGCACACTCTACCGGCAGGCGCTCCTTACGCCTTCCTGCGGTCTCGGGACGGAGAGCGTGGAAGCGGCCGACCGCCTGGTGGACACTCTGGCCGAGCTGTCCAGCCTGGTGCGAGAGCGGGAAACCCACCGGTGATCCTGGCGGTCATCGGAAAGGGGGGCGTGGGGAAGACCACGGTCACTTCCCTGCTCCTGCGGCGGCTCGTGGAATCGGGCGAGACGCCCGTGTTGGCCGTCGACGCCGACCCTTCGAGCTGCCTGGGCACGGCGCTGGGCGTCGCGGTCGCACAAACGCTGGCCGACATGCGCGAGGAACTGCGGGAGAACGAGCGGCCACGCTCGATGTCATCCGCCGAATGGCTGGCGCTGCGCGCGGAAGAGGCGCTAGTCGAGAATCCGGGCTTCGACCTGCTGACCATGGGGCGCCCCGAAGGCAAGGGCTGCTACTGCTATGTGAACAACCTGATTCGCGATCACCTGGACCGCCTGGCGCGCGGGTACCGTCACGTTTTGCTGGACTGCGAAGCGGGGCTCGAGCACCTTTCCCGCCGCACCAGCGGGCGTCCGGACGCGCTCGTCTGCGTCACCAACCGCTCGCGCATGGCCGCCGAAACCATCCGGCGATCGCTCGACCTGTTTGTGAGTCTGCACGGCGAGCTTCCACGGCGCGTCCAGCTTGTGCTCAATCAATTCGACGAGGGAGAGCCTCTGGCCACCCAGATGACCGCGCTGGCCGGCGGTCCCTTCAGCCACGTTGTCACCATCCCCAAGGACTCCCAGGTGGCGGCGCTCGAATCGGCGGGAGAATCGCTGCTGACGCTGAGTTCCACCAGCCCCGCCGTGGCCGCGCTGGGCGCATGGGAGGTCTCGACATGAAGGTCGCGGTAGCGGGAAAAGGCGGAGTGGGCAAGACCACCGTCTCCGCATTTCTGGCGCGTTGCTGGCGGGATCTGGGTTACGAAGTGGTGGCCGTGGACGCGGACCCGGACGCCAACCTGGCCGGAACGCTGGGCTATCGCGGCCCGGACATCACTCCGCTGGTCAAGCTGAAGCGGCTGATCGAGGAGCGGGTCGGCGGCGGCGAGGGCTGGGGCGGCTTCCTGAAGATGAATCCGCGCGTCGATGACATTCCGGGCGAGTTCGGCGTGCTGGTGGATGGCGTTCGCGTGCTGGTCATGGGCACCATCGAGCGAGGCCGGCGCGGCTGCGCGTGTCCCGAGAACGTTCTGCTCCGGGAGGTGCTGAACCACCTGATGCTGCGGAGCCGGGAACACGTGGTGGTGGACATGGAAGCAGGCGTGGAACACCTGGGCCGGGGCACCGCCGAGGGCGTCGACACCATGCTGGTGGTGGTCGAGCCGGGGTGGGCCAGCCTGCAAACCGCCGCTCGTGTGGCCGAGCTGGCCCGCGACCTGGGGATACGGCAAGTTCACGCCATCGCCAACAAGATCTCCGGAGACGCCGACCTGGCTTTCGTGCGGGAGAATCTGGTGGGGCCGCCGCTCGTCGGCGTCCTCCCGCTCGACCGGGAACTGGAGCCGGAGGCGCGTGCCGGGAGTGTATCGCGCGAACGCCCCTTTTATAAAGAGATGTTGCGAATCGCCGAGTTACTCAGGGAATAAAGATGTCAGCTAGTTTTCGTAGAATCGGTATTCTGCATAGATTGTGGGGCGGGCAATCCTGCCCGCAAGCCGGCCTTCCGGCCGGCTGGACCCGCTGGAAAGCGGGTCCGCAGGCTGAAAGCCTGCCCCACAACTTCCGCATTGCGCCCGCCATGGAGGCCCTATGAGTTTCGACAACCGCTCTGTTGACCCTGCCGCGCAGGAGATGCTGGTCCATGCGCGCGATCTGGGCGCGAAAACCGTGTGGGACCGCCATGACGACATGCAGCCCCTCTGTGGATTCGGAGACCTGGGCCTGTGCTGCGATGTCTGTTACATGGGGCCGTGCCGCATCGATCCTTTCGGCGAACGATCACAGGTGGGTGCTTGCGGCGCGGATGCGCACTTGATTGTGGCCCGCAATTTCGCGCGGGCGGTTGCCTGCGGTGCCGCGGCGCACAGCGACCACGGGCGCGAGGTGGTGGAGGCCCTGCGCAACGCGACCGTCATCGCCAACCCGGAGAAGCTGAAGACGCTGGCGGCGGAATGGGGAGTCGCGGTGGACCACCGCGATCTGGCCGCCCGCATGGCGTCCCAGTTTGGCTCCCAGGAAGGCCCGCTCGTCCCGTTGCTGCGCGCCCCCGAGGAACAGCGCAGGCGATGGGAGAAGATGGGCATCACCCCGCGGGGAATCGACCGCGAGATCGTCGAGCTGCTTCACCGCACCCACCACGGCGTGGAATCGGACCCGGTGGCCCTGTTGCGGGCCGCCATGCGCGCCGCGCTGGCCGACGGCTGGGGCGGCTCGATGATCGCCACCGACGTGCAGGACGTGCTCTTCGGCGGGCCCCAGGCGATTCGGTCTCAAGCCAACCTGGGAGTGCTCGAAGAGCGCCAGGTCAATATTCTGGCGCACGGCCATGAACCGATTCTGAGTGAGATGGTCGTGGCCGCCAGCCGCGATGAGGACTTGCTCGCCCTGGCGCGGCAGGCGGGCGCGGAAGGCATCAATATCGCCGGGATTTGTTGCACCGCCAACGAGATTCTGATGCGCCAGGGAATGCCGGTTGCCGGCAACTATCTCCACCAGGAGCTGGCCCTGCTGACGGGCGCCGTGGACCTGATGGTGGTGGACGTCCAATGCGTCATGCCTTCCCTTCCCCAGGTAGCCGCCTGTCATCACACCAAGGTAGCGACCACTTCCTCCAAGGCCCACATCCCCGGTGCGGAGCGCATGGCGTTCGATGCCCATAACCCCAGGGAGACCGCACGTGCCATTGTGAAGAGCGCCATCGAGGCCTTCTCGCGGCGCGACGCCGCGCGCGTGATGATTCCGCGCCACAAGATGGACCTGGTGGCCGGTTTCACCAACGAGAACCTGCCGCACTACCTGGGCGGGCGTTTCCGCGCCGGTTACCGGCCGCTGATCGACGCGGTGGCGGCGGGCCGCATACGCGGCATTGTGGGAGTGGTGGGCTGCAACACTCCGCGCGTGGCGCAGGATAGCCACCACCTGGCCCTGGTCCGCAGCCTGCTGGCGCAGGACGTGCTGGTGGTGCAGACCGGGTGCAGCGCCATCGCCTCCGCCAAGTTTGGCCTGCTGCGCCCGGAGGCGGCGCTGGAATACGCCGGGCCGGGCCTTCAGGAAGTCTGCGCGGCGGTGGGAATTCCGCCGGTGTTGCACGTGGGAAGCTGCGTCGACAACTCGCGCATTCTTTCGGTGTGCGTGGCCCTGGTCGCCGAGGGCGGAATCGGCGGCGATCTTTCGGAGTTGCCCATCGCCGCCGCCGCGCCCGAGGCCATGAGCGAGAAAGCCATTGCCATCGGCCTCTATGCCGTGGCTTCCGGAATCTTCACGGCGTTCACCCCGGCGCCGCGCATCGCCGGAAGCAGCGTGGTCCGCAAATACCTCGAGGAGGATGTCGAGAAGGAAACCGGCGGCAAGTTTCTGTTCGCCGCCAACATGGAGGACGCGGCCAAGGGAATCCTGGCGCACATCGACGCCAAGCGCAAGGCGCTCAAGCTGGCGCCGCGGCCATTGACCGAATATGTTCCCGCGGCTGGATTGCAGTCTCTGGGATGCGGGCAGGCCCAGAAACACAGCCAGGAAAGGGTTCCGGAGGCCTGACGTGCGGGCGGTTCTGATCTTCAATCGCGAGCGCTGCCTGGCCTGCCGGGCTTGCGAGCTGGCCTGCTCGGTGGCCCATTCCCGCAGCGGGCAGCTCGAGACCGCCATCGCCGAGGAGCTTCCGCCCAAACGCCGCGTCACCGTCGCCGCCGGCAAGGATGGCATCGAGGCGCTTCGATGCGAGCAGTGCGCCGAGCCGTTGTGCGCTTTCAGTTGCAAGAGCGGCGCGCTCCATCGCGACCCCATTAGCGGCTGGATCGCCCTGGAAGAAAGCCGCTGCGTGGGATGTTTCATGTGCCTGATGGTCTGCCCGCACGGCATTCGTCCCGATCCGGCGACGGACCACGTAGTTCGCTGCGACGTCTGCCTGGGCCGCGAGATCCCCGCTTGCGTGGCGGCCTGTCCCACCGGCGCGCTCGCAACCGAGCCGCCGCCGGACCGCCCTGCGCCCAGTGAATTCAAAGGCCACGTGGTAGTGGTAGGTTCCTCCGCCGCCGGGATTGCCGCCTGCGAGTCCGCCCGCGAGCACGCCCCCGGTTGCTCCATCACCCTCGTCACGGCGGACGCCTCTCCGCAATACTCCCGCCCGCTCCTCTCCTACGTCCTCGCCGGCCGGATCGGCCGCCCCGCGATCTACTGGCCCGAGGCCGATCTGAATGTCCATGTTTTGTCCGCGGTAGGGCATGCTTTAGCTTGCCAATCTTTGCTTCTTGACGACGGCACCCAACTCACCTTCGACCGCCTCATCGTAGCCACGGGCGCCCGCGCCGCCACGCTTTCCATTCCCGGTGCAGGTTTCGCCGGCGTCCACGCCCTCCGCAATCTCGAAGACCTCGACCAGATCGAAAAGCAGGCCGGCCCTGGCCGGCGTGCCGTGGTGCTAGGCGGCGGCAACGTCGGTCTCCAGACCTGCGAGGCCCTGCTCGCCCGCGGAGTCACCGTCACGGTGGTTGTGACGTCCCCCCATCTTCTCTCGCAAATGGTGGATGCGGAAGCCGGCCGCCGCATTGCCGACCTGTTCATTCGCCACGGATTGAACGTGCGCACCGGCCGCGACGCCGTCGAGATCGTAGGTGAGGGGCGCGTGGAAGGCGTGCGCCTGGATGACGGCGAGCTGATCGGCGCCGATCTCGTCATTGTAGGCAAGGGGATCAAGCCCAACGTCGAGTGGCTGCGCGGCAGCGGTGTCCGCGTGGACCGTGGCATCGTAGTGGACCGATGCGGCCGCACCAGCGTGCCCGGAATCTTCGCCGCCGGGGATTGCGCCGAAGCCATCGACCCTCTAACCGGCCGCTCGGCGGTCAGCGGCATCTGGCCCGTGGCATATGAAATGGGCCGGGCCGCCGGCGCCGCGGCCGTGGGGGTGGAGCGCCCGTCCGCCGGCGCGCTCCGTATGAACGCCTCGCGATTCTTCGGGGAGCCGATCATCTCGATTGGCGAGGTATGCCCGGAGCGGCTGGAAGGCGCATCCGCCGAAGTGCTGGTGAACCGCAACGGAGTGTACCGCAAGCTGGTTTACCACCAGGGGCGGCTGGCCGGGGCGCTGCTATACGGAGACATTTCCGGCGCAGGGGCGTTTTACCGCCTGTACAGGGAAGGAACCGTAGGGGCCGGGCATGCCCGGCCCCTACCGAGGGAGTGAGTTAAGGAATGTCCAAGATCATTGCAGAAGCAGCCATCCGCGGCGCTTACGCTTGTATGAACCGGGCGGAGAGCATGTTGTCGGAGGCCATCGAACGTCATGGCCGAGCCACCCGCATCGCCTTCCCCGACACCGCTTATGCCTTGCCCGTGATCCTGGCGCTGGTGGGCAAGAGGGTCGAGAAACTGGGTGACCTCGAGGAGGCTTTGCAAGTGGCGCGCACGTGGCTTCCCGCGCCGCCCACCCAGAAGCTTTGGCTCCCCTATCTGGGCGGGACGCTGGACGCCGGAGCGGCCACCCTGGTGGCGCATGAAGCCGTCGAGGCTATGAAGCCGGGGCTCGCCTTTGATTTCTGGCTCGGTCCCACGCCCGACAGCATCCTGCGCGAGCAAGGCATCAAGCTGGTGGACGGCCGCATGCCGGGCTTCGCCGCCTGCGTGGGCGCTCTGCCCAACGATGAAGTGGCCGAACAACTGGCTCGAGATCTGCAAGAGCGCAACATCCTGGTCTTCATGGGGGGCAATACCGGCGGCGAGACCATGGCCGCCCAACTGAACCGCCGGGGCGTCGAAATGAACTGGGAGACTTTCCTGGTTCCCTATGGGCCCGATACGTCATCCATCGTTCATGCCCTGGGTTTTGCCTGCCGCGCCGCATTCACCTTCGGCGGGCTGCGGCCGGGCGGGCTGAAGGAGACGCGCGAGATTCTGCTCTACAACAAGCGGCGAGTCATGGCCTTTGTCCTGGCGCTGGGCGAGGTGGACGACGAGAAGTACGCCACCGCCGCGGGCGCCATCAATTTCGGCTTCCCGGTGATCGCCGACACCGATATCCCGGAGATCCTGCCGAGCGGCATCTGCACCTACGAGCACGTCGTGGCCAATGTGCGGCACTGCGACATGCCGTCCCGCGCCGTCGAGGTGCGCGGTGTGAAGATCCGAACCGTCGAGATCCCCATCCCGGTCAGGCACGGCCCGGCTTTCGAAGGAGAGCGGGTCCGCAAGGAAGATGTCGCGGTCGAGTTCGGCGGCAAGTATACGCGGTGTTTCGAGTATCTCACCAGCCGCCCCATGGACCGGTTGCAAGACGGGCTCATCCGCGTGGTGGGTCCCGAGATCGCGGACGTGTCCGAGGGCGCGCGCCTGCCGCTGGCGATCTTCGTCGAGGTGGCCGGCCGCAAGATGCAGCCCGAGTTCGAGTCCATTCTCGAGCGGCACATTCATTCGTTCCTGTCGGAACCGATGGGTGTGATGCACCTGGGCCAGCGCGACTCGGTGTGGCTCCGCATCTCGAAGAAAGCGCGCGATGCCGGGTTCCGCATCGAACACCTGGGAACGGTCTTGCTGCACAAGCTCAGAAACGACTTCCCGGCCATCGTCGACAAGGTGCAGGTGACTCTGTTCACCAATTCCGGCGGTGTCGAGAAGCTCTACCCGCAGGCCGCCGCCGCCTACCAGCAGCGCGACGAGCGCATGGGAGCGCTGACCGACGAGAGCGTGGATATCTTCTATTCCTGCGCCCTTTGCCAGAGCTACGCGCCCAATCATGTCTGCATCATCACGCCCGAGCGCCTGGGTCTGTGCGGGGCCTACAACTGGCTGGACGGGAAAGCCGCTTACGAAATCAACCCGCATGGAGGCAACCTACCGGTTAAGAAGGTGGAAGTGGTGGACCCCGTGCTCGGCCAGTGGAAAGGCATTAACGACTTCATCCGGAACGCCTCCAACGGCGCGTTTCTCAAGTTCTCGGCCTACTCCATGATTAACGATCCCATGACGTCATGCGGCTGCTTCGAGTGCATCGCCTGCATTCTTCCGGGCACCGGCGGCATCATGATCGTCGACCGCGAATTCTCGGGGCAGACCCCGGTCGGCATGACCTTCTCCTCTTTGGCGGAGATGACCGGAGGCGGGCAACAGACTCCGGGTTTCATCGGCATCGGCACGCTCTACATTCTGTCGAAGAAGTTCATCAGCGCCGATGGAGGCCTGGCGCGGCTGGTCTGGACCACTACTCGCGTGAAGCAGAAGCTGGGAGACAAGCTTCGGCAGCGGTGCGAAGAAATCGGACAGCCGGACCTCTACGGCAAGATCGCCGATGAGACCATCTGCACCGAACTGGAGCCGCTCATCGAGCACCTGGCGGCCGTCGAGCATCCCGCGCTGGCGCTGGGTGAGATGATCTAAGTGCATGTCAACAAATAACTGTGCCATCTCGCAGGGCAAGCTAAAGCATGCCCCACCTGGTGGGGCATGCTTTAGCTTGCCCTCTTCACACCTCTTAGAGGAACCACGCGCATGAGTTTGGAACTGAAACCGAAGAAATGGCCCGGCACCATCCGCACCGTGACACTCGGGTCGGGGAGCCGCCGGCCTCTGACGGTGGGCGGCGGCAACGGTCTGCCGCTCCACACCTTCGAAGCGAGCTTCCCACATCGCCCGGTTTTCGCGCTGGAGATCACCGACGTGGCGCCGCCACGATGGATCGATACGGTGCGGCAGCCCTGGAATGGAGTGCTGGGCCAGCCGGCCGCGGCCGCGCGCCGCGCGGTTGAGGAATTCGGCGCGGACCTGGTGATGCTCCATCTCGTGGGCACGCATCCCGACCGCGGCAATCGCTCGCCCGAGGACGCGGCGGCCGACGTTCGCGCGGTTCTCGATAGCGTGCCTGTTCCGCTGATCGTCAAGGGGCCGGGCACCGGTCCCAAGCAGAATGACGTGCTGGCGCGTGTGGCAGAGGAGTGCCAGGGCGAGGGACTCGCGCTCCACTCGGCTTCCCAGGAAGAGTACAAGACCCTGGCCGCCGTCGCCGTGGCCTATGGCCATGTCCTGGTGGCCGAGAGCCCCATTGACATGAACATCGCCAAGCAACTCAACATCCTGCTGGCGGATGCCAGCATGGACTTGCGCCACACCCTCATTGACCCGCTCACCGGAGGGCTTGGCTACGGGCTGGAGTACACCTACTCCGTCATGGAGCGGATCAGGCTGGCGGCCCTCGGAGGCGATGCCATGCTCAGTTCCCCCATGATCTGCCTGGTGGGCGAAGAAGCCTGGAAGGCCAAGGAAGTCAAAGCGATGGGCGGCGTGCACTGGGAGGTGGCCACGGCGCTCACGCTCATTGAAGCGGGCGCGGAGGTTTTGGTCCTGCGCCATCCCGAGGCGCTGGCCCGGCTGCGCCGGCGACTGGACTGCTGGTTCGGAGGTGAAACATGCCGCTGACTGGCTTGCAAGTCTTCAAGCTCCTTCCGAATACCAATTGCCGCGAGTGCGGTTACCCCACCTGCCTGGCGTTCGCCATGAAGCTGGCGGCGGGAAAGGAATCGCTCGAGAAGTGTCCGTATGCCTCCCCGGAGGCCTGCGCGGCCCTGGGCGCAGCCTCCGCGCCTCCCATACGCGGCGTGACCATCGGCCGTGGCCCGCGCGCCATCACCGTGGGCGAAGAGACGGTGTTCTTCCGGCACGAGAAGACCTTCGTGCGGCGGCCCGGCCTCTTCCGCGTGCTGGACCCTGCTTCCGATCGGGATGCCCTGCTGGATTCCTGGCGCGCGCTGCGCATCGAGCGCGCCGGAGAGACGTTCCAGGTAGACGGCGTGGCCATTCCGGAATCTCCCGCTTCGCCGGACGCCGCCGCTGCCGCCGCCGAGCGCGGTTTCCCGGTGGCGATATTGGCCGCCACCCCCCAAGGCGCAACGGCCATGGCGGAACGAATCAAGGACCATCGCCCGCTGCTGGTGCCGCCGCCTGGCGCGGATCTGGGCGCTTACGCGAGCCTGGCCGCGCGCCTCGGCGTGCCGCTCGTCGTTTCCGGAAGCGATTTGAACACTCTCGCCGCCGCCGCCATGGAAGCCACCCGCGCCGGCGTGGCCGACATTCTTCTCGAGCCTCCGGGCGCGGATCTGCGCGAGCTCCATCACAACTTGAGCGCCATCCGTAGAGGCGCGCTCGACCGCATCCACCCCGGCCTGGGCCACCCGGTCTTTCTGCGCATCGCCGCCGGGGAGTTCGAACGCGCCGTTCTCGGCATCACCAAGTTTGCATCGCTCCTGGCTATCGAGGACCACGGCGGCGAGACCTGGCTCCCTCTCTGGACGCTGCGGCAGAACATCTATACCGACCCGCAGAAGCCTCTGCAAATCGAGGCGGGCGTCTACTCCATTGGCGAGCCTAATCGACAGTCGCCGCTGCTGGTCACCACCAACTTCTCGCTCACCTACTTCATTGTCTCGACGGAACTCGAAGCCACCGGCCTGGCTTGCCATCTGGCGGTAGTGGACGCCGAAGGCTTAAGCGTGCTCACCGCCTGGTCCGCCGGCAAGTTCTCCGGCGACCGTGTAGCCAAGGCCCTCCGCACCATGCAGGCCACCGAGCGTGTAAGTCATCGGACAGCCATCATTCCCGGCTACGTGTCAGTCATCTCGGGCGAACTCGAGGACGCTCTAGGCGACGGCTGGCGTGTACTGGTCGGCCCGCAAGAAGCGTCCGACATCTCCCCCTTCCTGCGCGATGTCTGGAGCGCATAGACGCACTCCCCCTGTGGCGCTGCGAGTTTATTCCTACTGGCTTGGATCTCCAGGTTCCACCCGGCGGTCTACAGTTTTCCCGAAAGCCGCCGATTAGATACCTGAAGAAAGCTCACCGTAAGGTGGGCTTCGTTGATGCGATCTCGGACGGTAAATTGGAGGCACTTCCTGGAAACCCAGGCACAGAACCCTGAAACAATCGACACCAGACTGTTGCTGAAGGTCTTGATGGCCTTCAAGAAGGGCGATTTCTCGGCCCGTCTGCCGGTAGAGAAGACCGGAACCGTGGGCAAGATCTACGACGCGCTCAACGACGTCATCGAGCGCCATGAAAACATGACCAACGAGTTTGTCCGGGTCTACGGTTCCGTCGCCAAAGAGGGCAAGATCGGGGAGCGCGCGGCTTTATCCGGGGCCGGCGGTTCCTGGAGGGTGTGCGTGGATTCAGTGAACGGGATGATCGCCGGCCTGGTCCAACCCGTCAACGAGGTGGCGCGCGTAATGGGCGGGGTGGCCAAAGGCGACCTGGCCCAGAGTATGGCGCTGGAGGTCGATGGCCGGCCCCTGCAAGGCGAATTCCTGAGGAATGCACGATTGGTGAACACGGTGGTTGAACAGTTGGGCGCCTTCGCCGCGGAAGTGACCCGCATGGCGCGGGAGGTGGGCACGGAGGGGAAGCTGGGCGGCCAGGCTGATGTCAATGGTATGGCCGGAGTCTGGAAAGACCTGACGGAAAGCGTCAACTCGATGGCCGGCAACCTGACCAGCCAGGTGCGCAACATCGCCTTGGTGACCACGGCGGTGGCCAAGGGCGACCTTTCGACCAAGATTACGGTGATCGCCCGCGGCGAATTCCTGGAATTAAAGAACACCATGAACACCATGGTGGATCAACTCAACACCTTCGCCGCGGAAGTGACCCGCATGGCGCGCGAGGTGGGCACCGAGGGGAAGCTGGGCGGCCAGGCCGATGTCAAGGGCGTGGCCGGAGTCTGGAAAGATCTCACCGACAGCGTCAACTCGATGGCCGGCAGCCTGACCAGCCAGGTACGCAATATCGCCGCTGTCACCACGAGCGTAGCCAAGGGCGATCTTTCGACCAAGATTACGGTGGCCGCCCGCGGCGAATTTCTGGAACTAAAGAACACCATGAATACCATGGTGGACAAGCTCAACGCCTTCGCTTCGGAAGTGACCCGCGTGGCCCGGGAAGTCGGCACCGAGGGCAAACTGGGCGGCCAGGCGGTGGTGAAAGGCGTCGGTGGCGTCTGGAACGACCTGACCGACAATGTCAACTTCATGGCAGCCAACCTCACCACGCAGGTGCGCGGCATCGCCAAGGTGGTGACGGCGGTGGCCAACGGCGACCTGAAGAGAAAGCTGGTTCTGGAAACCAAGGGCGAGATTGCCGAACTGGCGGACACCATCAACGAAATGATCGACATCCTGGCCGTGTTCGCCGACCAGGTGACCACGGTGGCGCGTGAAGTGGGGATCGAAGGAAAGCTGGGCGGGCAGGCCAGAGTGCCCGGCGCGGCCGGTATGTGGCGCGACCTCACCAACAACGTAAACCAATTGGCGGCCAATCTCACCACCCAGGTGCGCGCCATCGCCGAGGTGGCGACGGCGGTGACCAAGGGCGACCTGGCGCGGTCGATCGCCCTCGAAGCGCATGGCGAAATGGCCGCACTCAAGGACAACCTGAACGAGATGATCCTCAACTTGCGCGAAACCACGCGCCGGAACACCGAGCAAGACTGGCTGAAGTCGAACCTGGCCAGGTTCGCCCGCATGGTGCAGGGTCAGCGGAACCTGCTCGCCTTCTCTCAACTGGTGCTCTCCGAATTGGCTCCGCTCGTGGGCGCGCAACACGGCGTCTTCTACGTCAACGAATCGGAAGGCAGCGAGCGCGGAACGCTCAAGCTTTTCTCCGGCTACGCCTATCGGGAGCGCAAGAATGTCTCGAACCGCTTCCGCCTCGGCGAAGGGCTGGTGGGCCAATGCGCGCTCGAGAAAACTCGCATCCTGTTGACGAACGTGCCCCGCGAATACATCCAGATCGGTTCCGGGCTGGGCGAAGGCGCGCCGCTGAACGTGATCGTGCTTCCGATCCTATGCGAAGGCGAGGTCAAGGCCGTGATCGAGCTGGCGAGCTTCTCCAGTTACAGCGAGATTCACCTGGCCTTTCTCGACCAGCTCACCGAGACCATCGGCATCGGACTCAACACCATCGCCGCCACGATGCGGACCGAAGATCTCCTCAACCAGGCGCAAACGCTGGCTGCCGAATTGCAAAGCCGCCAGGAAGATCTCACCGAAACGAACAAGCAACTGGAACAGCAGGCGACCACGTTGCAAGCTTCCGAGGACCTTCTGAAGAAACAACAGGAAGAGTTGCGGTCTAAGAACGAGGAACTGCAGGAGACGGCGAAGTTGCTGGCCGACCAGAAGGCGGAAGTGGAGGTGAAGAACGACGAGGTGGAGCGGGCCCGGCAGGACCTCGAAGACAAGGCCGTGCAACTGACGCTGGCCTCGAAGTACAAGTCGGAATTCCTGGCCAATATGTCGCACGAGCTGCGGACACCTCTGAACAATCTGCTGATCCTGGCCCGCATGCTGGCCGATAACGCCGAAGGCAACCTGACGGAAAAACAGACCAAGTTCGCCCACACGATCCACTCCTCAGGCACCGACTTGTTGACGCTGATTAACGATATTCTGGATCTCGCACGGGTCGAGTCGGGGAAGATGAACATCGAGCCGGCGCAGGTCCGCCTGGCCGACCTGCGCGAGTTGGTCATCCAGGACTTCTCGTACGTCGCCCTGAGCAAGGGCATCGAGTTCGGAGTGCACGTCGACCCGAGTCTGCCCGACTCCATCCAGACCGATGCCACACGGTTGCACCAGGTCCTGAAAAACCTGATGTCGAATGCCCTTAAGTTCACGGAGCGGGGTGCGGTGCGGATGGAGATCAAGCCGGCTAAATCCGGTTGGAGGCCCGGGGCCCGCGGCCTGGATCGCGCCGAGCAGGTGGTGGCATTCTCCGTGGTGGACACCGGCATCGGCATTCCACCGGAGAAACACCGCACCGTTTTCGAGGCCTTCCAGCAGGCGGACGGCACCACCAGCCGGCGCTACGGCGGAACCGGGTTGGGGTTGTCGATCAGCCGGGACATCGCGCAGTTGCTGGGCGGTGACCTCACACTCCAGAGCCGGGCTGGCGTGGGAAGCACATTCACGCTCTTCCTGCCGGCGATCTGTTGTGAGGAGATGCAGCCATCGCGGCCGGCGGCAGGGGTCGAAGTGATTCCCGCGGCGCCGCCCCGCCCGCGCCCGCCGGGCCTGGCGAGCGCCTGCGACGCCGTGGCAGTTTCCGCGCTGGCCAGGTTGATGGCGGCGCAGGAACCGGTCGAAGACGACCGCCTCACACTGCGGAAGACCGACCGCATGGTGCTGATTGTGGAGAATGATGCGACCTTTGCCAGCATGCTGCTGGAGAAGGTTCGCACCCGCGGCCTCAAGGGAGTGGTTGTTATGCGCGGCAGTCCGGTGGTGAGAATGGTTCGCGAGATGGCGCCGGTGGCCGTTACCCTCGACATCCTGCTGCCCGACATGTCGGGATGGGTGGTGCTGGAGGCTCTGAAGCGCGACCCCGCGACGCGGCATGTTCCGGTTCACGTAGTGACCATCTCCGACGAACGCCGCCGCGCGATGGCCATGGGGGCCGCCTCCTTCCTTCATAAGACGCTGAATCCCGAAGAGCTTGACGCGGTATTCGACCGCATCTTGAACGAATTGGAGACTCCTGTGCGCAAGGTGCTGGTGGTGGATGGCGATCCCGCGCGCCGCCCAAGCGTGGTGGAACTGCTGGGCAACGGGGACATTCACACGATTCCGGCGGCCAGCCGAGCCGAGGTGTCCACCGCGCTTCGGGAGCAGCGGATCGACGGCGCGGTGCTGGGATGGAATGTGCCCGGCCTGACGGGCCTCGATCTGCTGACCACCTTACGCGACGCCACCGGACGCGGCGAGCTCCGCGTACTGATCTACCCCGCGGCTCCCCTCAGCCAGGCCGAAAAGGACGGGATCGCCGCGTGGGACGATGCCGCGGCGATCCAGATCGCGTCCTCTCCGGAAGACCTTCTGGACAAGAGTATGACCATGTTCCATCGTAAGGAGGCGGAACTGCCGCAGGAGAAACGCGATAAGCTGGCAGCCGTTCGCGCGGTGGACCAGAAACTCGCGGGCCGGAAGATCCTCATCGTCGACGACGATTTGCGCAACATTTTCGCGCTCACCAGCGCCCTCGAAGCGCACGACATGAACGTGACACTGGCGGAAAACGGCCGGAAGGGCATTGAGGCTCTCCGGGCCAACCCGGACGTCGAGCTGGTGCTGATGGATATCATGCTGCCCGAAATGGACGGCTGCCATGCGATGCGGGCCATCCGCAAGATGCCGGAATACCGGGAATTGCCGGTCATTGCCCTGACGGCGCAAGCCATGAAGGGGGACCGCGAGCGCTGTATCGAGGCGGGCGCCACCGACTACATCGCCAAGCCAGTGGAGATTGATCAGTTGCTGGCCCTGATGCGCGTGTGGCTTCCGGAAGAGCGGAAGGTTTAGCTGGCGGCTCTGGAAGGGGGAAAGGAAGAGATTCGATGGGCACACCGGCTGTGCGATTTGATGCACCTACCGAGAACAGACCCGTCCTGGAGCGGGTGAAAGTTCTCATGGTCGATGACCGGCCCGACAACCTGTTCGCGACGCGGGCCGTGCTGGAGGACCTGGGTGAGGATCTGGTGGCCACAACCTCGGCGGTCGAAGCCGTGGACTACCTGCTGCGCCAGGATTTCGGCCTGATTTTGCTGGACGTGATGATGCCGGGAATGGACGGCTTTGATCTGGCCCTCCAGATCCGCCGCTTGCGGCGCTCGCGCGATACTCCCATCATTTTCCTCACCGCCGCCGGCAGCGTGGAGAAGATGACCAAAGGCTATGAGCTGGGAGCGGTGGACTATCTGCTGAAGCCGGTGGCGCCGGAGGTCCTCCGCGCCAAAGTCGCGGTGTTTATTGGGATAGCCCGGCAGGCCGGCAAGCTCAAATACTACACCGAAATGCTCGAGGAGCGCAATGGAGAGCTGCGCGAGGTGATGGCCGGACAGCTCCAGGCGGAGCAGGAGATCCTCCGCTTGAACCGGGCGCTGAAGACCCGCGTCGGAGCCCTGTCCGAGCTGAACGCCGAACTGGAGGCGTTCAGCTTCACGGTTTCCCACGACCTCAACGGACCGCTGGCCCACATCACGAGTTTCAGCCGCGCCCTGAAGGACGAGTGCGGCCTTGTGCTGGGCGAGCGGGGATTGGTCTACCTGGACCGGATCGATTCCGCGTCCCAGCGCATGGGCCAACTGATCCGCGATCTGCTGGAGCTGGCTCGCGGCAGTCACTCCGATATCAAGATCGAGACGGTGGACCTGAGTGCCATCGCGGCTGAAATCGCCGGCGGGCTTCGGGCCGCTGCGCCGGAGCGGGCGGTTCAATGGGAGATTGCGGGAGGGGTTGCGGCCCGCGGCGACCTCCGGTTGCTCACCGTGGCACTGCGGAATCTGCTGGAGAACGCCTGGAAGTTCACCCGGCGGGCTGAGGCGGCGCGCATTGAGTTTGGCGTTGAGACCACCACCGGCGCGCCGGTGTACTTCGTCCGTGACAACGGAATCGGTTTCAAAACGGGCGACCGCGACAAGCTGTTCCAGCCCTTTCAGCGGTTGCCCTCGGCCCACGAGTTCGAAGGCACCGGAGTCGGACTGGCCACCGTAAGCCGGATTGTGAAACGTCACGGAGGCCGGATTTGGGCCGAAGGCGAGGAAGGTTCTGGGGCGACTTTCTATTTCGAGTTGCCTGGTGTGAATGGAAGCTAGGTAAATGACCATGTCTCGAAGACGAGTTCTGATCGTCGATGACGACGCACCCTTCCTTGAGTTGCTTCAGCTTTGTTTTGCCAAAGCGAACTTCGATGTAAGCCTGGCGACGAACGGGGCTGAAGCCCTGAAGATTCTGTTCGAGTCCGAGCCTCTGGATCTGGTTCTGGCGGACTTCATGATGCCAGAGGTGAACGGCATCGAGCTGGTCCGCCACGTCAAGGCAAATGCTAAACTGTTCGATACACAGATCGTGCTGATGTCCAATAACGTGGATACGGAGTTTCGGAAACGGGCCCTCGACCTGGGAGCGTCCGCTTATCTGCTGAAGACGGAGGGCGCCCAGGCTGTCGCACAGAAGGCGATTCATATGATCGCCGGCCGGGAGCCGGAAGTTTCGAACTGCCAGACGCGGTCCGCGTCGACCGCCCAAGTCGAAGCGATGCGACAAAGCCTCCTGGCGCTCATTCGTATTACGACGCAAATGGATGGACTGCCGGCGCAAGCCAGGAGTGCTCTGATCACGGCCGAGAAACTGGCGGAGAGCCTTTTTGCCGCTGTTCCGGAATCCGAAACATGAATGGCTCACCAGGTCACTTTCTCTCCATCCGGACGATCCACGCTCGTTCCCGATGGCGCCACCATCCTCCAGGCGGCCGAACTTGCCCCTGAGCCGGTCGGCGCGGAGTGCGGCGGCCGCGGCGCTTGCGGCCGGTGCATGGTGCGAATCCTGGGCGGCGAGGTGCCCGAATACCGCATTCTGCAGCGGGAAGCCGGGTTCCCCCATGTGCTCGCGTGCCTGACGCCGGTCCACGGTCCGCTCACCGTCATGCCGCTCGGCGAAGCGCAGCTTCCGAAACTCATTTCCAGGGACCGGAACACCGGGTTGGCGCCGCTCGAGGCCTGGGCGCCCTGGCCCCTGAAACTTGACCCGATCGTGGAATCCACTGGCGTAGGGGACTTGGGTGTCGCAGTGGACATCGGCACCACCACTTTGCGGCTTTTGCTGATCCGGCTTTCCGACGGTCTCATTACCGGTGAAGCCGGCGCTTACAATCCGCAGATTCCCAGGGGCGCTGACGTCATTTCCCGCATCGTCGCGGCCGAGAAGGGCTTTCTGGGGGAACTGGCTTCCTCCGTCCGTGGCGCAATTGGTTCGATGATCGCCGAAGCAGCGGGCGGGCACGCCGGCCTCGGCCGAATCCGCGGATACGTGGTGGCGGGGAATGTGACCATGATCCACCTCCTGCTGGCGGCCGATCCTTCGGGGATTCGCCGCGTCCCTTCCGAGCCGCGCGCGCTGGCGTTCCCGCCCGTCGACGCTTCGGTGCTCGGCTGGCCGGGCGCGGACGGCACCCCCGTGTACATCGTGCCCGCCGCGGGCGGCTGGGTGGGCGGCGACATCGTGGCAGGCGCGGTGCGCGCCGGCTTCTCGCAGCCTGCTCCAGTAGCAAATCTTGACCGTGACTCGCTCCAATGGAACGGGGCCGCTGCGCCAGAGGCGCAATGCCGCCCTGCCAAGGGCCCGGAAGGCATGGCCCTCTACGTGGACCTGGGAACCAACGGCGAAATCGTTCTGGGCGGAGCGGACTTTGCGCTGGCGTGCGCCTGTAGCGCCGGACCGGCTTTCGAAGGCGGCGGAATCCGCTGCGGCATGCGCGCGGACCGCGGCGCAGTGGACGGCGCATCCATCAATGCCGAAACCGGCGCGGTTCAACTCTCCGTCATAGGCGGAGGCCGCGTTCGCGGTGTGTGCGGCTCCGGGCTGATCGCTTTGACGGACGCCTTGTTCCGCGCGGGTTGGATTGACCGCAGCGGTCAATTCACGGATCGCCTGCCAGCCGGCCAGCGCGTCGAAGGCAAGTGGGGCACGGCCCTGGCCCTCTCCGAAGACCGGAAAGTGGCGCTATGGGAGCGAGACCTAGCCAGCCTGATTCGGGCGAAAGCGGCGGTCTTCGCCGGCATACGCTCGCTGCTGGACGCGCTGGGGCCAGGCCCGCACACCATCGACCGGGCCATCGTCTCCGGCAATTTCGGCCGCTTCCTCAATCTGCCGGCGGCGCTGGGCATCGGGCTGCTGCCCTCCCTGCCGCTGGACCGTTATGGCTATGTGGACAATGGCTCGCTCGAAGGCGCCGCCCTCGGGTTGCTCTCGCGCCAATTCTTCGCGGAGATCGCCGGCTACCTGAGCCGGGTCACCTACGTCGATCTCGCCGACCTGCCCCGCTACATGGATGAGTTCGTCGGCGCCAGCTTTCTCCCCCACACCAGCCCCGAGTTGCTGCGCGTAGATTTCTCTTGACACCCCGCTTATTACGTCATACGATACTACGTGAGACGTAATAATGTCTGATCCGACACTTCTGGTGCTTGCCAGTCTGGCCGATGGCAAAAAGCACGGCTACGCCATGATGGAGGATATCCAGCGCTTCGCCAACGTGCGGCTCGGGCCCGGCACCCTCTACGGCGCCATCACCCGGTTGGAGCAGCGCGGCTGGATCCGGCCGGTGGACTCCGGCGACCGCCGGAGGCCCTATTGCATCACGGGCGCGGGCCGCGAATACCTCCAGACGCAACTGACCAGTCTCGGCCACGTAGTGAAGACAGCCAGCCGCAGGCTGAAACACGCATGAGAAAACTGATTCGCTGGACAGCCCGCCTCTATCCGGCCGTATGGCGCGAGCGCTATGGCGGGGAGTTGGACGCGCTGATCGAAGATATTCAACCCCAATGGGAAGACCTGTTCAATGTATTGCTGGGAGCACTCCGTATGCAGGTGACGACGTGGAATTCTCTGAAGGTGGTGGCGGCCGTGACCCTTGCGGGCGCGCTGTTGGCGGGAGTGTTTGCCCTCCTCACCCAGGAGCGTTACGTTTCGACTGCCGTGATGCGATTTGCCTCGTATGGCCACGCGGATAGCGATCGGCAGGGGGCGCTGGATCAGCTCGTCAAGTTGCAGCAGAAGGTTCTCAGCCGCAAGAGCCTCGCGGAGATCATTACGCAACCGGCGCTCGATCTCTATCCGGAAGATCGCAAGAGGATACCTCTGGAAGACGTCGTCGAGAACATGCGCAACAAGGCGCTCCGCATCCAAGTGGCGCCGGTCCAGAATGGGGGTGTCCTGGCCTTCGTAATTTCCTGCGAGTATCCCGACAAGCTGAAAGCCCAAGCTGTGGTGCGCGAACTGGTGACCAAGTTCTATAGACAGTGGGTCGCGACACAGATGGCTCACGGGCCATCTGGCCCGGAGCAACTTGAAGTTCTGGACCCGCCCAGCCTGCCGCAACGGCCTTTCTTTCCCAATCGCCCGATGATCGTTGCGGCGGGCCTGCTCGGCGGCGCGGTGTTGGGATTGTTGGCGGTGCTGGTGTGGCGAAGCGCAACTCGGCTTTCCAGAAGCGCCTGACGGCAGCGAAGCTACATGGATGAGTTCGTGGGCGCCTGCTTCCTGATCATTCGGCCTTCAGGGCCTCCACATAGTCGATCCTGGCGGCGTGCAGGGCGGGCGCCAGCGAGGCAGCCAGCGCGGTCGCGATCAGCGCCAGCGACGCCACCGCGAACGTGAGGGTGTCGGTGGGGCTGACCGCGTAGAGTTGCGTGCCGAGCATCCGCGCGGCCACCAGAGCGCCAGGGATTCCCGCCACGGTTCCCGCCAGGGCGAGGGCCACTCCCTGGCGAACGATGAGGTTGCGAACGTTCACCGGCGGCGCGCCCAGCGCCAGCCGGATGCCAATCTCGCGCTTTCGCTGCGCCACGACGTGGGACATCAGACCAAACAGGCCGACCGCGGCCAACAGGGTGGCAACCCCCGCGAAGGCGCCCAGCAGGAACGACGAGAACCGCTGTCTGGCCGTGGAATCGGAAACCCACTTGGCCATCGCGCCTACCCTGTAGAGCGGAGCGTCCTTTTCGGTTTCGTGGATGGCCTGGCGAACCGAAGAGACCAGTGCGGCCGGCTGGCCCTTGCTTCGCATGACGAGCCGCAGCGAGCCGGGCGCGCCGCGGACCTGGCGGAGAGTAAGGTAGAAGGTCGGCCGGGAATCCCTGGCAAGTCCGAAGTCGCGGACATCCCCGGCGACGCCGATGATCTCCAGCCGGACCCACGGCAGCACCAGAATCCTGCCGACCGGGTTTTCGTTCGGAAAGAGCTGTTGGGCGAGGGACCGGCTGATCACCGTCACCGGCGGCGAGTCGCGGCGGTCGGACGTCCCGAAGGCTCGCCCGGTGAGAATCGGGACGCCCATGGTTTCAAAGAAGCCCTCGGTGACCATGCGGCGCGTGGCTGGAAGGAGATCCGACGAGGTGTGCGGCGGCCGATCCGCGCGGTGAACCCCGTTATACGGCCCGTCGAACAACGGGAGCTGATCCGCGCCCGCGGCGCTCACCACGCTGGGGAGGGCACGAATTCGCTCCAGCATGTCGAAGTAGCTCTGGCGTTGCCGTTCCGGGTCGGAGCCGGGGATTTGAACGTCGGCCGTGAGCAGTCCCTCCACTTTGAGACCGGGATCGACCTGCTGCAACCGCGTCATGCTGCGCAGGAGCAGGCCGGTGACAGCCAGCAGGACAAGCGAGAGCGCCAACTGAGTCGCTACCAGCAGCCGCCGCGAAAGAAGGCGCCCGCGGCCCTCCGTGGTATGCCCGCTCTCCCGAAGGTTGGAGACCAGGTCCAGGCGCGTGGCTTGGAATGCAGGCACGATGCCGGACAGCAGGGCGGTCAACACCGTGGCGGCGATGGCCACCCAGAGCACATGGGCATCCAAGCCGATCGAGTCCAGGCGGGGAAGGTCGGCCGGGCCGAGAGCCTTGACGGCGCGAATCCCGAGGCTGGCCAGCCCGACCCCGAGGGCCGCCCCGGCGGCAACCAGGACAAAACTCTCGATCAGGAGTTGGCGCGTCACCGCCATCGCGGGAGCACCCAGCGAGAGACGGACGGCAAGTTCCCCGCGCCGGGACAGGACCCGCGCCAGCATGAGCGAAGAGAGGTTGGCGCACACGATCAGCAGCACCAGCGCCGTGGCTCCCATCAAAATGAGCATGGCCGGCCGGACAGGGCCGAACAACTGCTCGTCGAGCGGGGTGAGCCTGACACTCCAACCCCCTTTGTCCTCGGGAAACGCGGCCGAGATCCGAGCCGCGACCACTTCCATCTGGCTCCGCGCGCGAGCCAGGGTGGCGCCCTCCGCCAGCCGTCCGATCATGTGGAAGTTGTTGTTGCCGCGTCCGCTCTCCTCTCCTCCGCCCCGCTCGATGGGGAACCACAACTCCACTCCGACGGGGTAGTCGAAGTGCTTTGGCATCACGCCGACGATCTGGTAGGCAGCGCCGTCAATGGAGATCGGCGTGCCGACGACGTCCGGCCGGGCGCTTAGCTTCCGTTGCCAGAAAGCATGGCTCACCACGACCACGTTCGGCCCGCCGGCGACCTCTTCCGCCGCGGAAAAGGAGCGCCCGAGAAGCGGAGGGATTCCAAAGGTATGGAAGAAGTTCCTGGACACCTTGGTGGATGGCACTCGCTCGGGCTCGGCTTTGCCGGTCACCACCCGCCCCGGCTGCCAGACACTGCGGTCGTGAGAAAAAATCAATCATTTCTCTTGACTAGCGATAACGCTAGTGTTATCATCGTTTCATGGGTTACCTCTCCAAAGTCCAACTCATCCAACGCGCCAACCAGACCCGCCAGT
>JBEKSR010000062.1:0-27808 GCA_049516835.1 Bryobacteraceae bacterium
CCGCCTTACGGCTGACCACGCATGACTCGGGGCCAAGACGGCTCGCTACGCCTTTCTTGTACGGCTCTCTCATCCGCTACTCAATGCCGGTTTATCCCGGCGCTCCAAGCTAAAGCATGCCCAGACCACAAGGGACTGCGTGCCTGCCCCTTTCAACTCGCGCACCCGTCGATCACCGTACGCTTGCCGATGGACCGGATGACGAAGCGCTCACCGCGGTCCAGCATGGGTTCCAGCAACTTCTTGCGGTCGCCGCCACGATCCATGGTCCAGGCGCCTCGACCCGGACCATCATTCGACAGACCTGCCTCCCGCCAAGTGCGCAGCATTCGGTTTCATGGTCGACTGGTCTCGTGTCTTTCCTTCCACAGCTCACCGGGGTGGGGTGGCGGGCGGTTTTGCCGGGGCCGCCGCGGCTGGCGGGCTCTGCTGAACCGGCGCCGTTACCGGCAGCAGGCTCTGTATCAATGTCTCGATGGGGATTGCTGCGTTCAGTGGCTCGACCGGTACGGGGCCGGTAGAATCGATCCCTGGAGTCCGCGGTTCCTTGCCCGTGTTTGGTTTGAGAAATGGCGTGGGATACTTCAACTCAACCACGGGCTGACCCGCGGGGATCGGGCGAACCAGCTCGGGCGTCACAATGACAATCAGTTCCGTGTTTTGCTTGGTAACGGATTTGGACTGGAAGAGCTTTCCCAAGAGCGGGATGTCTCCGATGAAAGGGATCTTCTCGAGCGTATCCGTCGTCCGATTATCGAGGAGTCCCCCGATCGCGAAGCTCTGTCCTTCGTTTAATTCGACCTGCGTACTCAGCTTGCGCGTGGTCAGCGCCGGGACAATGAAGCCGCTTACCGACAGTCCGTTCGTGAAATCCAGGGCGCTCACTTCGGGCGTCACTTCCAAGTGAATGGTTCCGCGCGGCGTGATGCTGGGAGTGAACGTCAAACGTACGCCAAACTCGCGGAATTGAATGGTAACCATCGGAGTGCCTCCCGTGCCCGAACTCACACTCGGGAATGGGAATTCCCCGCCGGCCAGAAAGCTTGCCTGCTTGCCATTCTGCGCCAGCACGTTCGGCTCGGCGAGGATTTGGAGGAGACCCTTTACTTCGAGCGCTTTAATGGTTGCTCCCAGATTTAGATCCGTGCGGAAGAAGAAGAGATTGAGAGCATCCGCAATGGTCGTCGTGACCGCGGTTTTGTTTTGGAGAGGCGAGAATACCGGAGGCGAGGATTGTTGCGTGGTTGCAGATCCAATGGTATTAGCCGCGCCGGTGCTGAGAATGTTCAACCCCAGTTGTCTGCTGGTATTCCGGTCGACACTCGCAAACTTGACCCTCAATAGAATCTGCGCCTCCGGAGGCGGTACATCCACATACAGCAGGTTCACGGTCTTTCCCAGCGTGGAGGCGATCGAGACCGCGCGGTCCGCGCTGGCCACATCCTTGACCGTCCCCCGCAAAAAAACGGTCTCGTTCTCAAAGCTCAAATGGACGCTCTGTCCGGGCAGTTCCCGTTCTATTTCACGCTGGATGCCTTCGACACGTCGATTCGCCAGGAAGGTGCTGGCCACCACCGTGATATCGAAGAAGCGCCTGGTTCCTCCCTCCTGCCAGATGATCAGGCTGGTCACCCCCGGCGTCTTGGCGTTCAGAAGTAACTGGTGCGGGCTGATCGCCGTACCCTCCGCTATGTCTCCAAAGCCGACGGAAATGCGCTCCAAGGGAAGCGCGTTATCAATGATCACGGACTTTCCAACAGTCAGCAGGAGATTGGTCGGTGAATCCTGGTCTGACTGCGCCGGGGGCTCGGGTGCTGCCGGAGGCCGGCCTTCCGTCTGCTGGCCGGCGGCGGCGTTCCCCAATGACAGGGCCAGCAGACAGGCCACCCGCATCGTCGCAACGCCGTACCACTGCCCGGTTCTCATGGCTTCCCTCCAGGCCGGCTGAATGTGACTTGGGTATGCACGGCGCCATTCGACACTTCGATGGTGTACAGACTGGGTGCGGCAGGTCTGGCCGGGACCGGCGCTGCCGGAGGCACGTCCGGCGGTGCGCTCTTGGGCTGGACGGATGGAACCGGCGCCGGAGCGCGCGCGCCGCCGAAAAGATCCGACATGATCATACCCGGCAGCCCGGAGACCTCAGTATCCATGGGATTCCGCAACACCAATTGAATATGCGTTTCGTTGCTGGCGAGGCTGAGAATCTCAGCCTGGGCCGGGGTGACCAGCAGATTGACCACCTGCGCTTGTTCCGGCTTGCCTTCCCGATCTTTCTGGAAATTCACGCCGGCGGAAAGGACCTGAATGTTCTGCAGAAGCGTCCGTACCTTAGGTCCGTCGAGTGCGTTTCCTCCGGGCGGAAGCCCTGTGATCAGCACATCCACGCGCATTCCCGGGACGACGAATCCGGCGAGGCCCACCACCTCGTTCACCTTCACCGCGCACGCCCTCATTCCCGGCGGAATCGTCGCGGCCAAACCGCCGCCTGAACCTCTGGGGGCAAGCCGATTTTCCGTCACCAGCTCACCTTCGTAGATCGAGGATACAACCCCCCGGTTCCGGAGGGTATCGCGTCTGAGGATCGCGCCTGCCGGCGGTGGGCCGGACCAGGCGGCGATTCTCAGGTCGGCGTCTTGAATGAGCGTTCCGGCTGCCAGATCCCGGGCGGCCACCACGAGTTCCACGGCCGGCGGCGCCTTCCTGGGGGTCACTTGGCTTCCGACTGCCCTATAGACCAGATAACTGGCGCACACCGATAGCACGAGCGCGCACGAGACAATGATCAATACTCTCCTGTTCATTCAGGGAATCCCTCATAGTCCGCCATGGGTCTTTCCCGCCCCTTTCTCAGCCGCCCGCGTGCCTCCGCGGGTCCGGCGCCTAATGCGCCACCGCTGCGGCCGGCTGCTTTCGCGCCATCAGATACAGAGAAGGCAGCACAGCCGGCCCTCCGGCGTCCCTCATTCTCTCCCATCCAAGCCGCCCGCTGAACAGGTTCTTCCGCCCATAGAGCGCCATGTCCAGCCGGTCGTTCATGCCGAGTTTGTGGAATAGTTTGTACAGATAAACTTTCACCGTGCCTTCGGTAATTCCCAGCGAAAACGCGATTTCCTTGTTCTTGAGACCTTGCGCCACCAACGAGACAATCTGCCCCTGACGTTGCGTGAGAGCAACCAACTTCTGCGACAACATGCTCTCCAGGAGGTCTTTGTCAAAGTGCAGCGCGCCTTGATGGACATTGCGTACCGCCGCCAGGAAATCGTCGATCGATATATTGCCGGGAAGAATGCTGCGTACACCCAACCGGATCGCCTGAAAAGCGAACTCGCCTTCCAGTTCCTGGCCCCACAGCACGATCTGGCAGCGGCTGTCGGCAGCCCGTATCTCGCGCAATTCCGACAGTTTGACTCCCCACAACAGGTGAATCAGCAGCACGTCCGGCCGGGTGGACTTCAGGCAGTCGAGCGTGCCGGATAGACTATCTCGACTGGCAACCAGTTCCAGATCCGCGTGGGTGCGGAAGACTGCCGCCAATCCTTGGGCCACAAACGATAGCTGCGTATAGAGCGCGATCCGAATTCTGTTATCTGAGTTCACAGCGTTCTCCAGTCATTCGCCTCGCCCTGGCTTGCACGCACGAGTCTCATGCTCAATACTCGTCGGTTCAGTAGAAATACTTTATGCCGGCAGCCAAATGGTTATCCGGCGGCACTCAGCCGGAGGTGTGGACAACTGTTTCCAGTTCCATTGCGGCAGCATGCTCGCGAAGGCACGGGAAGGGTTGTGAAGTAACCGCGGGCCGTCCGGGGAACGTTCCCCCAACCGGCGCTTCCGGCTTTTCCCGAGAACCGCCCGCAGAGAGCGGGAAATGAGCGCGCCAGCCGACCAGCCGGGATTCCGTTGGTTGAAGACAACCCCGCGGATCCGGAGTGCCGCGCCGTTCCGGACGCCCATAACCGAACGCTCACCGGGAAGAAGGACCTTGATCTGGATTTCCGAATTGTCCTTCCCCACGGCTCCGTCCGGTACGTTGCCATGCGCACCCTCCCCGGCGGCGCCGGTTCGCCGCTGTGTAGCATCCCGCACGACAATGGAAAACCGGCCGTCTCTACGGGAAAAACCTTATTTCATACATCAGTTTGACCGCTAAATGCGGGTTTACATTCTTACATTACTTGTGCTTTCAAATGAGACTCCCGATAAGGAAGAAAGAAGCGTGCGGGAAGCGACTGTCACCGGACAGATCGCTCGGAGTCCTGGAGATGAGGGGACGGGCACTCCTGCTCGTGGGTCGCCCGGCCACCGATGATTCGTCTGTTGCTACATTCCGAAGACGTCGATCTGGCAGCCCTTCTTGCGCCGACCCTGGGCAGCGGGTTCTCTACCTTCTTCGAACGGCGCCGGGACCGGGTAAGGGAACTCATCTCTCAGGGGCAGTGCGATGTCCTCATCCTCGACCTGAATTCCAATTCGTACCCGATTCAGCAGCAATTCGAATTCTTCGACGAAATCCGCGATTTCGGCGTGCCTGTGGTCGTGATGACCGATGACGACAGCAAGGCCATGGCGATGGATCTGGTGGAGCGCGGCGTCTACAACTACATCCGCAAGCCGCCTGTCCTGCCGGAGCTGAAGATTGTCGTCCGCCGGGCCCATGAATTCGCCGTATTAAAGCAGGAGCTGGAACGGGAACGCCAATCGTTGGTCTCTTCCGGCTGCGACCACCTGATCGGTTCCAGCGCACGCTTCCAGGTGGTCTACGGTCTGATCCGGCGCGTGGCCAAGCTGGATGCTCCCGTGCTCATCACCGGTGAGAGCGGGACCGGCAAGGAGTTGATCGCCCACGCGATTCATAACCTGAGCAACCGAAAGGAACGCCCATTCGTCGCCGTTCCCTGTGGGGCCATTCCGGATACGCTCATCGAAGCGGAGTTGTTCGGCGCCGAAAAGGGAGCGTTCACGGGCGCGGCTACCAGGCGAAAAGGGTACATGGAAGAGGCCGGCAACGGAACCCTCTTCTTTGACGAGATTGGAGAGTTCAGCGCCTACACGCAGGTCAAGCTGCTGCGGGCGCTGCAGGAGCGGGAATTCAGCCGCTTGGGAAGCAGCCAACTGATCCCACTACAGTCCCGCCTGCTGTTCGCCACTCACAGAAACCTGCTGGAGATGGTGGCGGAAGGATCCTTTCGCGAGGATCTGTATTACAGGGTCAACGTCATGGGCATCAAGTCCCCGGCGCTGCGGGACCACACCGAAGATATTCCACGGCTGGCTCAGCATTTCTTGAAGGAATACTCGCGCCTCTACCAGCGATCGATGTCCAGCGTGAGGCCCAATGCCATGGCCCTGCTGCTGGAGTATCCGTGGCCGGGAAATGTCCGTGAACTGGAGAACGTGATCCAGGGAGCCATCATCCTGAGCGACGACGACACCATCCAACCTAAGGATCTGCCCCAAACCATGCAGCACCCGGACCTGCTGGGCCTGGGGGACTCTCTGCCCGGAGCTTCCTTCGAAGAACAAATGCGGGACTACAAAATCAAGCTGGCGCACGCGGCCCTGGCCGAGTGCCACGGAAACAAGACGCTGGCGGCCCGCAGCCTCCAGATTTCCAGGACTTATCTGCATCGCCTCATCAAGGGTCCGGAAGAAGAAGACGAACCGGTGTCGGCTTCCACGGGCGCCTGACTCGCGGCGTTCCTGGTGCGCTGCTCTTGCCGGGCACGGCGCCCCGGTCTCTGCCCGCCCGTTGTGCTTGCTAAAGCGCCGCGGGCGCGTGAGGGGCGCTCAAAGCCGTTCGGCCTCGCAGTCGGTTACACTCCTTTGAGGAGCACCAAACTTGAGAATTCAGAAAGCGGTGATCACGGCTGCCGGCCAGAATCAGCGGGCGCTTCCGCTGCAAACTCTCATCGACCGGGATGGGCAGGAGAAATCGGTCCTTGGGATTCTGATCGAGCAGGCCCTGGCGGCCCAGGTGGAGGAGATCTGCGTGGTGGTCTGGCCGGGCGACGAGACGCGCTACGCGCAGGCGGCCGGCAAACGCGCCGGATGCGTGCGCTTCGTCCCGCAGGCGCAGCCGCTCGGTTATGGGAACGCCATCTATTGCGCGCGCGAATTTACCGGCGACGACCCCTTCCTGCACCTGGTGGGAGATCATCTCTATGTCAGCGGCGCGTCGAAGCCCTGCGCGCAACGGCTGGTGGAACTGGCGGAGACCGAGCAATGCGCGGTTTCCGGGGTCCAGCCGACGCGGGAAGGCCTGCTGCCGCGGTTCGGCGCCGTGGGCGGGCGGCGCGTGCCGGGGAGGCCGGGGATCTATCGGGTGGACGCGGTGATCGAAAAGCCCACGCCCACCGAAGCCGAGCAGCGCTTGACGGCGCCGGGAATCCGGGCCGGTTTCTATCTGTGCTTTTTCGGCATCCACGTGCTGACACCGGCGGTGATGGAGTTTCTGGGGCGCGGCGCGGCGACGCTCTCCGCGGCCCTGGCCGAGCTGGCCAGGCACGAGCAGTACCTGGCGGTGGAAGAAACCGGCCGGCGCTACGACCTCGGCGCGCGCTACGGATTGCTCACCGCGCAAGTGGCCCTGGCGCTGAATGGCCAGGACCGCGGCCAGGTGCTCTCCAACCTGCTCGAGCTGCTGGCGGACCGGGAGATGGCGCGTGAGTAAGCTGACCGGCGTCATCACCGCGAGCGACCTGGAAACGCGCAATCGATCGCTCGATGCGCTTTGCCACGGCGCATCTCTGGAAGAGCTGCTCGATGAGTGCCAGGCGCTGGACGGCTTTCGCCGCTCGAGCGACAACCTGTACGAGCGCGTGCGGGCACTGTTCTTCCTGTATGCCATCCACCGCTTTCACATCCCCTTGCGGCCTCGGGCGGGGATGCAAGCGCCAATTCCCTTCCCCGGTTACGTCAACCTTTTGAAGCGGCGCTTCGAGGAGGCCATCGACATTTTCCTGGCCGCTCAGACCGCCGGCGGCCCCAGCGCCGCCATCTCCAGCGCGCTTGCCGCCGGCTACCGGGCGCTGGGCTTCCAGACTCTGGCCGACCAGGTGCGCCGCAGCGTGCGCTCGGTGCGCGGCAACCAGTGGATGTTCCGCACCGGCCATCCGGCGGACTATCCGTTGCGCATCCGCCCCGAGCTTCTGGCCTGCGACGCCGCGCAGCCGCTGTTTCCGATTCTGCGCGAGGCCACGCCGGTGCGCATGGACCTCACCCACAGCGGATGGAGCGACATCTTCTTCCTGGGAATGGATTTCCCGGAAGGCGCGCGGGTGCTCAACATCTCGATTGACCTGAGCGTGCGCGGCGCCGGCGAGCCCAAACCGCCCGTGGAAGCGTACTTCCGCGTGATCGATCAGCCGCTGCTGCGCCTGGTGAGCGTGGACCTCAAGGCCAGCGCCGAAATCACCACCATCGCCGAGATCTTCGATTTCGCGCGCGACTACCTCGGTCTGCTGAAAGCCGCCGTAATCGCCTCCGGCATTGTCCCCCCGGGGATGGAAGGTGGGGCATGCTTTAGCTTGCCCTCCCTGTCCGAAGTATTGGTTAAGCTGACCGGCCGCCCCGGCCACGGCATCGAAATCGTGAGCAAGGTCAACGACATCCCAAAGGGTTCGCGCCTGGCCGTATCCACCAGCCTGCTGGCGTGTCTCATCGCCGTGTGCATGCGCGCCACCAGCCAGATCCACGCACTCACCGGCGGCATGGAAGAGCACGACCGGCGCTTGGTCGCCGCGCGCGCGATTCTGGGCGAGTGGCTGGCGGGCTCCGGCGGCGGCTGGCAGGATTCCGGCGGCGTCTGGCCGGGCATCAAGCTCATCCACGGGGTGTGCGCGCAGGAGGGCGATCCCGAATTCGGCGTCAGCCGCGGGCGCCTTCTGCCCGATCACAAAATCTTCAGCCTCGCCGAGGTGCCGCACCAAACCCGCGAGAAGCTCCAGCAGAGCCTGGTGCTGGTGCACGGCGGGATGGCGCAGGACGTGGGTCCCATCCTCGAAATGGTGACGGAGAAATACCTCCTCCGCTCGGAGACCGAGTGGCGCGGCCGGCAGGAAGCCATCGGCATTCTCGACGAGGTGATGGGGCACTTGAAGAACGGCGACGTCCGGACCATCGGCGCTTGCACCCAGCGGAATTTCGACGGCCCCATCCAGACCATTATTCCGTGGGCCGGAAACCTGTACACGGACACGTTGATCCGGCGCGTGCGCGCGGAAATGGGCGAGGACTTCTGGGGCTTTTGGATGCTCGGCGGGATGTCGGGCGGGGGCATGGGGTTCCTGTTCAGCCCGCGGCGTAAACCCTCCGCCCAGGAGCGGCTGGGGGCCATCATGCGCGAGACCAAGCGCGAGGTGGAGCACGCCATCCCGTTCGCCATGGAGCCGGTGGTATACAATTTCGCCATCAACGAGCGCGGAACCGAGGCGGCGCTCTTTAGCGGCGGCCGTGCGCTCATGCCCGCCGACTACTACACGCTGGCCGTGCCTCCGCTGCTGCGCACGGAATCGCGTCTGCTTTCCCCCGTGCGCCGCGCGGAGCTGGACCGGTTCACGGCGGCGTGCCGCTCGGTGGCGGAGTTCTCCGGCATGGTCGAGCACCTCTTCGACCACCTGCTGCCGCGCGGCCAGGAGCAGGAAACCGACCGCTCTCAGAGCCTCGAGGGCCTTCTGGAAGCCCACGGGTTCGACCGCGTGCAGCACGAGCAGATCCAAGCCGACTTGCGCGGCGGCCGCATCGGCCTGGCGCAGAACCGCCTCCCGGCGAGCAGCCGCATCGAAGACGCCAACCCGGACGACCTGTTGGATGCCACTCACGGCTTGGCCAGTCACTACCGCCAGACGGGCATGGACGCGCTGGCGGCCGGCGCCGTGGCCGTGGTCTCGCTGGCGGGCGGCGTGGGCAGCCGCTGGACCAAGGGCGCGGGCGTGGTGAAGGCGCTCAACCCGTTCTCCAAGCTGGGCGGCAGGCACCGCAGCTTCATCGAAGTGCACCTCGCCAAGAGCCTGCGGGTGGGTCGCGCCAGCGGGGTGATGCCGCCGCACGTCATCACCACCAGCTACCTGACGCATGCCGCCATTGCGACGCATATACGGGCGGTGGAGAACTACGGCTACCCCGGCCCGCTGCTGCTTTCCCCGGGCCGAAGCATCGGTTTGCGCCTGGTGCCGATGGAGCGCGACCTGCGCTTCGCCTGGGAGGAAATGCCGCAGCAGTTGCTCGATGAGCAGGCCCAGAAGGTCCGCGAGAGCCTGCACGCCACGCTGATCGCGTGGGCCCGGCAGATGGGTGAAGGCGGCAACTACACCGGCAACCTGCCCATGCAGTGTTTGCACCCGGTGGGCCACTGGTACGAAGTGCCCAACCTGCTGCGCAACGGCACGCTGCTCCGCTTGCTGGAGGAGCGGCCGGGGCTGAAGCACCTGCTGGTCCATAACATCGACACCGCGGGGGTGGACCTGGACGCGGCGCTCCTCGGATACCATATCGAGGAAGGCGCGGCGCTGACCACCGAGGTAATCGCGCGCCACATCGAGGACCGCGGCGGCGGCCTGGCGCGCGTGGACGGCCGCGTGCGCCTGGTGGAGGGCCTGGCGCTGCCCAACGACGAGATCGAATCGCGCCTTTCCTACTACAACAGCGCCACCTACTGGATCGATATCGACCAACTGCTAACTGCGTTCGAACTGACTCGCGGCGACCTCGCGGACACAGAGAAGTTAAATGAGGCGGTAAGGCGCCTGGCCGCCCGCATGCCCACTTACATCACCCTGAAGGACGTCAAGAAGCGATGGGGCAAGGGGCAAGAAGATGTCTTCCCGGTAGCGCAATTCGAAAAGCTGTGGGGCGACATGACCGCCCTGCCGGAGCTGAAATGCCGGTTTGTGGTAGTGCCGCGGATGCGAGGGCAGCAACTCAAGGAGCCGGCGCAACTGGACGGCTGGCTAAGGGACGGGTCGGCGGGGTATGTAGAAGAGGTGTGCGGGTGGGATGGCACGCTTTAGCTTGCCCTCTGTCTCCGTGGCCGACTGAAGGCTTGCTTCACGATTTTGGCGTCGCCGCCGGTTCCATCGCGATGTTAGGTAGCGCTACTTCTTGATTAGTGTCTTGATTACTTCGCCAGTGAAAGCACCCGCGCACCTTGATGCTTCGACTGAAATGTCAGGGAGGACACCTCGCCGCTGGATGTGTCTTATCAGACGTCGAAGCGTCTTGGCGCGCCCCTCAAGGATTTCCTTGAACTTGGTCTTCTCCTGCTCTAGCCGCCATTCGATCTGATTTCGCAGCCCGGTCGGATACCCGGCTACCATCAAGGTCCGTCCCTCACGGACGAGCGGGTGGCTCACAATTGTCTCCGTCTGATAGATAGCCTCTTCAGCGAGATGAAACCCTGACGGAGCGTAGGTTGCGCGTTGGAGGCTGACGGGAGTAGCATGCCCAGCTTTGAGGACCTCCTCAGCGAACATCTGTTTAAAAGGAGTCATGTCAGTCAAGAGCTGCGAGGCGAGTTCAAGGGGTGACTCTGCGGTGTCCAACAGCCGCTTGGCTGCTTTGATGAGCGCACGATCACGGTTCAGATGCCCAGCGACATACAAACCCTTGTCTTCAGCGATGGCTACGAGCCACACGTGACCCGCGACATCAGGCGGGAGTACCTGATAGACGTGAGAATACAGGTCTTCGGCGGTGTCACTGTGCAGCTCCCTCAGCGCGATCGTGACGTACTCAGCTAGCCACCGGTAGCCCGCACCGAGGATAGCCTTGATCGTTGCAGCTAGCCCATTTTCAAATGGTGCAAGCCCGGCCTGGACTCTGAGTCGGACCTCGACGTACCGGCCTAACGAACCTTCCATTGTGATTGTTGTCTGGCGAGCGAGCTTTCCATGTTCAGGGTCGACGGCGCGCACCGCGACAACGAGAGCATTCTTAGTTGACGGGTGAGCCGTGACTGTCACTCTGAAATTGTGGTCGCCGAAGAGACAGTACGAGTCTGAGCCACGAACGAACGGCAACCCGGCTTGTTCAGCAACGTTGCCCAACTCGCCGATTACGCCCTCCTGAACCAATTCCAGAAGTCGCTCTTCAACTTGCTGGCACACTGCGGTCACTGACCCGCGCTCAGCCGAAGCGAAGATCCTTTGCAGATCGTCACGAACGCGCTGTTCAAGCGCCAGAACATTCGCCATCGGTATACCCTCTACCCCACGTGTCCGGAGGAGCGTGTACGCGGCTAGGTTTGCGGCGGCTGGAGAGCCGCGCCCGCAGGACTTCTACTGAGCAGTCGCAGAGCCCGCGTGTCGGCTCACCAAGGAAAAACCCCAGTGGCGCGCGACGATTCACACCCGCTTTGCTCAAGACAGGTAGTTCCACGAAATGCCTCGCACTTTGAAAGCGAGGATAACACAAATAGGCAGGCTGGCTGTGCGCCTCGCGTCCTCGTGGGCGCATTTCCCGGCGCGCAGGCGACAAAGATTCGCCCCGCAGTGGTGCTCTCGACGGGAGACTATCATCGACATAGCCCCGCGATCGTTTCTCCTGCGGTGGATGGGAACTATGCGGCAGGAGTGATCTCAATCTCCCTGGCGATACTGGTCGGCTCTGGAGCCGTTTCACCAAACTCCCGCAGAGTCTCGAGGTGGCCTGAAATTGCCTCCCGGATGTTCCGTTCGGTTTCGTCCAAGCTCTTTCCGGTCGTGACGCAGCCCGGCAAATCGGGGACGTATGCGGCCCAGTTCGTTTCTGCCCGCTCGAAAATCACGGCATATTTTCGGTTCATTCTTTCGCCTCCAGATTCGCAGCCTTCAGGATGGATTTCAAAGTTCCTTTGGGCAGCTCATCGCCCGGATGGCCGGGAATGGTGACCACGTTGGGTTTCGACGAATGCTTGTAGTGGCGATGGCTGCCGGTGGTGCGCACGTGCCGCCAGCCATCCGATTCAACCAGCCGGATGACATCTCGAACCTTCACCAGTCTACATTGTAATCCCAGGTGCTCCAGGTCGTGTTGAGCGGTTCGAGCGGTCACAGTACCGCGAATGCGGGGGCAGCAACTGAAGGAGCCGGCTTAACTGGACGACTGGCTGAGGGATGGGTCGGCGGGGTATGTGGAGGGGTTGTGCGGGTGGGATGGAGTAGGGGCCGCCAGCGCTCACGTCGAAACGCCAACAGCGGGGTGATGGGCGGTTACGTTGCCCGTCCCTGAGACTCCTCCGCGCTTTTCCGTACGCGGAGCAGCCAGAGCTGGCCCTTCCTGGGCCAGGGGGGTCGCTCGGAATGGGAAGGACGAAAGATAGTGGTCTAACGGAGGCGGTTGAGTTTACAATCGATAGCGGCCAGGAAGCCAAAATCGCTGGGATAAGTTCACCGGCAGCCTGGCACTTGCGGCTTGCGATGTCTGGAAATCGAGGTGATAACCTCATGGCGTTCAGATGTGCTGTCGTGAAGCGAGCGGTTGCGCCCTTTGTGGTCCTGGTCCTCGCCGGTAATCTCACGCTGGACGCCAGGCCGCCGCAACAGCCACCCATCTCGCCGGCTGAAACTGCTCGTGTGCGCGATAGAGTCAAGAGCCTGCCGGCCGGAACTCGCGTCAAGGTGATGCTGTTCGACTACAAGACTGTGGGTGGGACCCTGCAGAGCGTGGATGACGACGGATTCACCGTCATGACACTCAAGAAAGCCCCCGGGCAACGGCGGTTCCGGTTTGAGGAAGTGCGCTCGGTTAAGCGTCCCTCAAAGATCCCGGTGGGGGCCTGGGTCGCCATAATCGGTGGTGGCGCTTTCCTTGTCTTCGCGATCTGGTTTCACCAGGTAGACAAGAACACGTGAACTGACTGAGGGGAAAATGGGGGGCCAAGGCGCCAGCGGGACCAGATACCAATTTCGGGAACGCTCGGGGCTGTCCCCAAGATTGAGTTTGGCATTTCGGGGAGCAACTCGAGGAACCGGCGCAACTGGACGGCTGGCTGAGGGATGGGTCGGCGGCGTATGTGGAAGGGCTGTGCGGGTGGGCGGGGATGGAAGTTGTGGACGTGTCTGCGCAATCTGGATGATGCAAGAATCCGCTGGTCTCGCGACCCTACGACTCGCCAGTTGTTGGGTCAGTGTTCCATATGCTCCGGGCGATCTTCCAGGTCCCGCCCGCCTGCCGCCGGAGAACGTGCATGCCCTTGAAGCGCATCAAAGCCGGCTGTCCGCCTGACTTTGGCGTGGCCGTCCAACTACAGGCGTATGCATGGCAGGCCAAGTCGTCGCGGATCACAGTCTCGCCGTGAGCGAACTGAAGATACTTTATCGTGACACGGTCCAGAAAATCGCGCAGCCATTGCCGGAGATCGTCGCCGGTCTTGGCCGCGACATTCGGTGGCATGAACACTGAGTCGTCACTCAGGAGGGCGAGGTATCTATCGATGCCGCCAGCCTCAATCGCCGCAACCTCCTCTTCGGTCACCGCGAGCACGCGCTGGCGGTCACGATCCAAAGCATCAATCATCTACGAAACCTCCACTCTGAAGAACCGAATATACAATCCGTCTGCATCATACGCCGATACTCCGGCGAGGGAAAGCCCGGACCTGTTTTTCGGGTCAAAGCGGCGCCCGGTCGCCGCGGAGAGAGTAGCCGGCCCAATGGGCTGGCGGCAGCGCGTAAGAGCGTAGCGACGGAGCGGTCTCTGCCGCGGTGGATGGGGAACTATGCGGGCCGGCCTGAGCGGTGGCAGTGCCGGAACCTCCGCGAGCGGCAGCCCTCGGCAGAACTCTGCCGCGAATGCGGGGCCGGAATCGGATACAATGGCCGCATCCACCCAAGGAGCACGCATGATTCGACGCATCGGCATCGCACTTTTACTGGCTGCCGCCGGCTTGGCCCAGGATGTCTCACGAATGGACCAGGTGGTGCAGTCCTACGTTTCCAACAAGACGTTCATGGGATCGCTGCTGGTGGCCCGCGGAGACCAAGTACTGTTGAGCAAGGGTTACGGCTCGGCCAACCTGGAGTGGAACATCCCCAACTCGCCTGCCACCAAGTTCCGGCTGGGATCCCTCACCAAGCAGTTCACGGCGGCCTCGATCCTGCTGCTGGAAGAACGTGGCAAGCTGAAAACGGACGATCTGGTGAAGAAGTTCGTGCCGGATGCGCCCGCCGCGTGGGACAAGATCACCATCTTCCACCTGCTGACCCACACTTCGGGGATTCCGAATTTCACCGGCTTCCCCGACTACCGGTCCCAGGAGCCATTCGCTGCCACGCCTGAGAAGCTGGTGGCGCGTTTCCGCGACAAGCCGCTCGATTTCCAGCCGGGCGAAAAGTGGAGCTACAGCAACTCGGGATACGTCCTGCTGGGCTACCTGCTGGAGAAGGCCAGCGGCGAGAGCTACGAGAAGTTCGTGCAGGAGAACATCTTCGGGCCGCTGGGCATGAAGGACTCGGGCTACGATTCGAACTCTGCCATCATCCCGCGGCGCGCGGCGGGCTATGCGCCGGGCAAGGACGGGCCGGTGAACGCGGGCTTCATCCACATGAGCATCCCCTTCTCGGCGGGCGCGCTGTACTCCACCACCGAGGACCTGCTGCGCTGGGAACAGGGGCTGTTCGGCGGTAAGTTGCTCTCGGCCGCGTCGCTGGCCAAGATGACCACGCCGTTCAAGGACGACTACGCATGCGGCGTGGGTGTGCGTACCGTGAGCGGGCACAAGGTGATCGACCACGGCGGCGGGATCGAAGGTTTCAATACCTTTCTGGCCTACTATCCCGAGGACAAGCTGACGGTGGTGGCGCTGGGCAACCTGAGTGGAGACGCACCCCAGCAGATCGTCACGCGCCTGGCGGCGGTAGCACACGGTGAGAAGGTGGAACTGCCCTCGGAGCGGAAGGAGATCACGCTTGCACCGAAGATCCTGGAGCAGTACGTGGGCACCTACGAGCTGGCGCCCAAGATCAACGTGATGATCACGCTGGAGGGCGCTCAACTGATCAGCCAAGTCTCGGGACAAGGCAAGATGCCGCTGTTCGCCATGTCCGAGACGAAGTTCTTTCCCAAGGTGGTGGATGCCGAGATCGAATTCGGCAAAGACGACAAAGGCGCAGTCACGTACCTGGTGCTGCATCAGGGCGGGCGTGACGTGAAGGCGCCGCGCACGAGCGACAAGGTGGCGCAGCGCAAGGAAATCGCGGTTTCGCCCAAGATCCTGGCACAATACACCGGCACTTACGAAATGCGGCCTGGGTTCGACCTGGTAATCACGCTCGAAGGCGACCAGTTGGTCTCACAGGCTACCGGGCAGGGTAAGATCCCGTTATTCGCGGAGTCGGAAACGAAGTTCTTCCCCAAAGTGATCGACGCCGAGATCGAATTCCTCAAGGACGACAAGGGCGCCGTGACTCACTTGATGCTCCATCAGGGCGCAGCGGAGATCAAGGCTCCGCGGAAGTAGAGCGCCGGATCAGCCGGCCCTATTTGGGCGGCCATATTCGGAACTCGCCACTGCAGTGCAGCAGGCCCATCACGTACCACATGCCATCGTAGTATCGGTATTGCCCCGACGGGATCGGTGAGTTCCACAGGGCCTCGACGAACTTCGCCGCGCGCGGTTCGGTCGCGGCCAGACTGGCCACGGCGTTGGTGGCAACCAATGCGGTCGAGTGGCTATTACCCAACTGGTTGCCATCCAGCGTGAATTGGTTTCCATACGCGTCCATACCCTTGGACTCGAAGAAAGCCTGGATCCGGTCGCTCAATTGCCGCTCCCTGGGATCGGCCGCCCACCAGGACCAATCCACGGACCAGTTTGCCGCCGTGCGCCAGGCATCCGGTCCGAAATTGGCGCTTCTCCCGAAACCCGCAACCGGCGTGCCGTCGAAGTTCGCGTAGTTCGGAGCGAGGCCGGTCGTGGGGTTAGTGACCTTCTGGAAGAAGTCGCGGCTCACGGCAGTTGCTTCAGCCCAGAACGGCCGGTCTGCCACCGGGCCCCACCGCGCCCACAGTTCATAGAACGCCGGTAAGTGGTAGGAAGGGTCCGTGTGATCGGGTCTCCGGTTATTGGGCGTGAAGCGTACCATTTTGTGTTCGGCGTTGAATTCCGGCCCGTCGGTCTCGGGTCCTCTCACGGTTTGGCCGGTGATCGCGCCGCGGTTTTTCATGGCGTCCAAGAGCCGGTCCGCCTCGGCACGGTAATTATAGATGCCCGTGCCATTGCCCCAGCGTCCCGCGGCGAAATACAGGGCCATGGCCCAATACTCCTCCCCATCCGGCGCTGGCGATTCATCGTTGGGCGTGCCATTCGTTTTCATCGACCAGGAGAAGAAACCGTAACCGGGGTGGCTGGGCGAATCGTGGTACATGAAGGTTTTGGACCAGTTCCAGAGGGCATCGAACTCGGCTTTCTTATCGAGCTCGACCGCGATCGTCATGCCGTACGACATGCCTTCCGAACGCACGTCCTTATTGTTGATATCGGTAAGATACGCCAGCGGTCCGTTGGCATTCCGGCCAGCGGGGTAGTAGACCGTCTGCGTTTCCGCGTCTCCATGGAACAACTGCTGGAAAGCAGCGTCGATCTTCTGGGCGATCTCTTTTGGGGAATGACCGGCTTCCAGAAACAGATTGCGATAGCGCTTGGTGGCGAATGCGCCGGAGCCGCTGGCTCGAGTCTCGGCGGGCCCGCGCTGCGGCGCCGCGGCGAGAGCCAAGCAGAAAACCAAGGTGAGCGAGAGCAGAGGGAATATCTCCAACGGCTTTTTCATGAACTCACGCACCACAGGCGCGAATGCCCAACCCCGCCTACTTCAGCACCGAGAACTCCGTGGGATTCATGTAGACCGATTCGGTCTTCTGCACGATGGGGCCGGCGGTTTCGGAGTCCGCCCTGGCCTTCACCCATTCGGGATCGGCGCGGAACGCCTCCCAGTTCTTCTGGGCGGCTTCCAGGCTGGGATGCGCCAGGATGTAGATCAGGGTGTTCTTGGACTTCTCGGGGTCTTGCGGCACCCAATAACCGATGCTTTCCATCCCGTGGCGCTTGAAAATGGCGATGGTGTGGTCGCGGAAGCGGGCCTTGAGGGCCTCCAGCTTGCCGTCGTAGCACGTGTACGTGCGGAGTTCATAGACGCGGCTCTGGGCGAAGGCCAGCCCGGAGAGCAGCAGGAACAATGGAAGAAGTCTGCGGGTCATGAGGATAGTGTACAGCGATTTCGGTTCAGTTTTTGCGGTGGTGCTCGAGCTCGTGCTCCGAGATCAACTGGCGCAGGGTGCTTTCCAGCTCGGCCACGCGGCGGCCTAGATCGTCGATGGCCTGGCCTTCGGGATCGGGCAGCTTGCCGTGCTCCAGCACGCCGTTTTCGCCGCGGGTGCGCACCACCCGGCCGGGAATTCCCACCACGGTGGAGTTGTCCGGAACGGGATGCACCACCACGGAACCGGCGCCGATCTTTACGTTGTCGCCAATCTTGATATTGCCGAGCACTTTAGCGCCGCTCCCTACCACCACGTGGTTGCCCAGGGTAGGGTGGCGCTTGCCTTTTTCGTTGCCCGTGCCGCCCAGCGTCACTCCCTGGTAGAGCAGCACATCGTCGCCGATTTCGGCGGTTTCGCCGATCACCACGCCCATCCCGTGGTCGATGAAGAAGCGCCGGCCGATAGTGGCGCCGGGGTGGATCTCGATCCCGGTCAGGAAGCGGCCGGTCTGCGAGATGACGCGCGGCGCCAGCGGCACCCTCCAGCCATACAGTTTATGAGCCAACCGGTGCAGCAGGACGGCGTGGAAGCCGGGGTAACAGAGGACGATCTCCAGCACGCTCCTGGCGGCCGGGTCTTCCCGGAAAATGGTGCCGATCTGTTCCCTGATGGTTCGAAACATGCCTGACTCCTTAGTGGATGACGAGCGAAGCGGATTTGATTCAGTGCGTCGGAACTGGGCCCAGAGGGCACCCCGTGGCGGCCACCGGGAGCTGGGCGCCGGGCGGCAGGGGGGCGAGCAGATCCTCTTTGCGTTTGACCAGCGTGGAAGTATTGAAGCTGGCGATTTCAAATCCATGCCCGTGCGTGATGGCGTCGGTGGGGCAGGCTTCCACGCAATACCCGCAGAAAATGCAGCGGTTGTAATCGATGTTGTAAACCTTGGCGTAGCGCTCCCCGCCGGAGATGCGGACCATGTCGGTGTTCTCCGCCGCCTCGATGTAGATGCAGTTGGAGGGGCAAGCGGCCGCGCACAGGAAGCAGGCCACGCATTTTTCGAGGCCGTTCGCATCGCGCTCGAGCACGTGAACGCCGCGGTAGCGCTCTTCAAACTTGGGCGGCTCGTCGGGATAGTATTCCGTCACCGTGGGAGACATCATCTCCCCGAAGGTGACGCCCATCCCCTTGGCGATGGCGGCGGCGCTATCCAGAATCTCTCCGATGGGGTTCGGCATGGTGCCTGCTTCTATCTTAGCGTGGGTTGAAGCTCCGCACGGGAGCCTAATTCCGCGAGCCTCAACCGGCCTTCCATTCGGGCACGTTGTCGCCCTGCCGGAACACCTCGACGCCCGCCAGGCCGCCGAGCCATTCGATTTCCCGCTTGCTCCAGCCTTCGATCACGCGCGAGATCCCGCCATCGCGCTCGATCAGAAACGTGGTGGGTACGCTGGAAATCCCGAATGCGTTGCTCACCGGGAAGCCGCTCCGCGCGGTATCGAGCAGCGTGGGGAACGTGAGGCCGCATTGCCGGTTGAACTCCCGGGTATCTCGGGCGTCGTCCTGCGAGATGGCGCAGACCGGCAGCGTGCCGGCCTGGTGGATGCGCTCGAGGAACGGGAACGCGAGCTGGCACACCGGACACGTGGTCTTGAAAAAGGCGATCAGCGCCGGGCCGTTGGCGAGGATCTCCTGGAGCGCCACGATGCTGCCATCCAAACGCGGCAAGCGGAAATCCGGAGCGCGGGAACCGGGGTCGAGGAGTTTCGGCTGTTTGCCCGCGGCCATGATTCCAGTGTACGATGGCGGCTGTACGATGCGGAATCCAGACGCCCATCTGCCCGACGATGTTCGGGAAGCCATCGACCGAGCTTTCCCCGAGGGCGTAGTGGAAATGGCATTCGATTCGGATGAGTCCTACTTCTGGGATGTTCATCCGGAACTGCAGGCGGCGATCGGGCGCCTCAAACGCGCACGGCTGGTGCATGAGCGCCAACCGGACGGCGGGCCTATCTGGTTCGATGGTTCCGACCCCGAAGAGGATCCGCCAGACGACGACGTACGGTCGCGGTCTTACCATCTCTTCTTCGTCTGCCCGGAAGGGGAAGCATTCACTTATGAATGTGAGATCCAGAGCCTTGCCGAACCCGAATGCGAGGAAGATTGGAACCAGGATGAGATGCCCATGGAAACGGTTGCCGGGAGCGGTCAAACCGGCTGGTCGGTGGCGGTATCGCTGCTCGCTCCTTTCGCGGTCATCACCCTCGGCGACATGGATACTTTTGAAGACGGCTCCATTTCGGAGCCTTCTATCGAATCGCATGGGTTGACCGAAGCGGGGCAGCGCATCGATGAGGAGGCTGAGTTCCGGAAATCCAAGGGCGAGCAGGCATTTGAAATTCTCCTGAAGCTGCGCGGCCGCATTGCCGGCATACTGAGCCAATCTGGCATTAGCGTGCTGCCGGAGGAGGAGTGGCGAAAGCCGGTTCCATGGCTGCGCGCCGATGAAGAGGTCCTGGTGGGCGCCATGGACGAGTCGATCCGTGTGCTGGATGCGCTTTTCTTCGAGGGGTTGTAAAATCAGCGAGGAACTACATGGCCAAGACTAAGAATTCTTCAGGCAAAGCGAAGGCCGCCCGGGAGTCCACCAAGAAGACTGCGCTGCTGGACGAACTCCAGCCGGGTGAGGCCGCCCTGGTGCTACGTCGATTGTTGGCCGGCCATCCGGAACTCGTTGCCGAGGCCGAAGAGATTTCGCGTTCGACGCTGGGCGACGTTTCATTCGAGTCGATTGCCAGCGAAGTGGAGGATGCCGTCCGGCAATTCAACCTTGACGATCTCGATGGGCGCGCCGGCCGCCATTCGTGGGGCTATACCGAGCCGACCGAGGCTGCTTGCGAGTTGCTGGAAGAGGCTGTGGAGCCCTTCGTGGAAGACATGAAACGCCATTTGGGTCTCGGACTCCATGCGGAGGCGTTGGAGATCTGCAAGGGCATTGTGCTCGGCCTGTACCAGTGCCGCGACTCGAGCGGAGACGAATTCCTGGGCTGGGCGGAGGATTTCCCAGCCGAGGCGGCCGGCAGCGCCGTGGCCGATTGGATGGGCGCAGGCCAACCGGGCGCCTCCGGCAATCAGCCTGGGCCGAATCGCGTGCTCCTTCTTCGGAAGTTTGTGGAGGAACACGTTCCCGAGTGGCCATGGATCTCCAAACAGGTCGCTGGAAAGGAGGGCAAGTGATGCGCCGGCCGCAGACTGCGGGATCTGGAATGAGCCTGTGGGGCGGCCAATCGTGGCCGCAGCCGGCTTTCAGCCGGCTGGACCCGCTGGGAAGCGAGTCCGCAGCCTGAAAAGGCTGTCGCACAAAACAGCAGAGCCGCAACCAAAGGTGTGCAGTGCAGGTAGACAGGCGGGCAGGCCGAGTACCACTCGGCCGCAGGATGCCATCCTGCCCCACAGAATCGTCGCAGGCTGCGAAGGTTTGAGAGTGGTGTAACGCTACAGCTCCTTCATGAGTTGCTGGGCCGCGATCAGCAGCGGGTCCCAGACGGGCGCGAAGGGCGGCGAATACGCTAGGTCCAGTTGCTCGAAGTCGTCCACACGCAGGCGCGACTGCAGCGCGGCGGCGATGACATTGATACGGCCGGCGGCGCCTTCCTCGCCGATCACCGATCCGCCGATCAGGCGGCGGCTGGCGCGGTCGGCCACCAGCTCCACCACGGTCGTGGCGCTCGGAAAATAGCGCGGCCGCACCGGGGCTTCGATGCGCGCGGCGACCGGCGAAAAACCTTCGGCGCGCGCCTGCTCGACGGAAAGCCCGGTGCTGGCGAAGCCCATCCCGAAGATGCCCACAATCGAGGTGCCCACCACGCCGGCGAAGCGCTCGCGGCTTCCGGCGGCGTTGGCGCCGGCAACTCTTCCGGTCTTGTTGGCGGTGGTTCCCAGCGGAATCCAGGTGGGGCGGCCGGTCACCAGGTGCATGACTTCGGCGCAGTCGCCGGCGGCGTAGACGCCGTGCAGGTTGGTCTCCATGCGGTCGTCGGCGCGGATGGCGCCGGTGCGGCCAATCTCCACGCCCGCCTCCGCGGCCAGCTCCACGTTGGGCTTGAACCCGGCGGAGACCACCACCAGGTCGCAGGCCACCTCCGCCACGCGGTCCGGCTCGATGGCGCCGGCGTTGACGCCGCAGCGCAGCTCCACGCCGTGTTCCTCCAGTTGCTTGCGGACGGCCGCGGTCAACTGCGGGTCGTCGCGCCGCAACACGTTCTCCGAGCGCTCCAGCACGGTCACGCGCAGCCCGTTGCGGCGTAGCGCGTCGGCGGCCTCCACGCCGATGTATCCCGCCCCGATCACCACCGCGCGCCGCGGCTGCTTCTCGCGCAGGAAGCGGCGCAGGCGCTCGGCGTCTTCGAGGGTGTGCAGCGTGAAGACGTGGGGCTGGTAGGCGCCCGCGATGCCGGCAACGTCGCAGCGTGCGCCGGCCGCGATCACGAGGTGGTCGTAATGCACGCGGGCGCCGGATTCGAGCTCCACCTCGCGGCGCGGGTGAGCGATCAAGACCACGCGCGCCCCGGTGCGCACGTCGATCTTGCGCTCCTTGCGGAAATACTCGGGTGTATAGACGATCAACTGGCGGGCCTCGCGGACCCGCCCTTCGACGAAATACGGCAGCCCGCAGGCCCCGTACGAGATGACGGGGCCTTTCTCCAGAACCACGATGTCGAGACCGGGATTGATGCGCCGCGCGCGCGCCGCCGCGCTCAGGCCCGCCGCGACGCCTCCGATGACCACCAGTGCCATCCGCGCCTATTCCTCTTTCATCTTCTGCACAAAATCCAGGATATCGAAGGCCTTGATCTTGCGGTCGGGGTAAAAGCTGTTGACCGCGTCCTGCTCGTCGTTGAAGATCTCGAAGATGGTGGCGAGCTTGGTCATGACCAGCAGTTCGATATGGCGGCGGTTGAGATTGAGCAGTTTCATATTGCCGCCGTTCTTGCGCAGAGTGGTGACGCACATGACCAGCGCGCCGAGGCCGGTGCTGTCGATGTAGTCGGTGCCGGCCAGATTGAACACCAGGTTGCGCGTGCCGGCGGCGTTGAGCGCGGCCACCTTCGCGCGCAGCATGCTGGCTTCCGGACCGACGGTGATCCGGCCTTTCAGATCCAGGATGGCGATGCCTTCGCGTTCTCTTTGATCGATGTCCAGAGCCATAGCTTCAAGTTTACGCCCGCGTGTCAATGGACCCCGCGCGGCGCGCCTCGTAGGCGGCGATCTGGGCCTCGTGCTTCAGAATGTAGCCGAGTTCGTCCACGCCCTCCAGCAGGCAGTGCTTGGAAAAAGCGTCGATGGGGAATTCCACTTTCCGGCCGCTGGGCGTGGTGAGGGTTTGGTTGGCCAAGTCGATCTTCACCACCGCATCCGGATCTTTTGCCGCGGCCGCGAACAGCTCGGCCTGCGCGTCCGGCGGAACCACGATCGGCAGCAGCGAATTCTTCAACGAGTTCTGTTTGAAGATGTCGGCAAAAGACGTGCTCACCACCGCGCGAAAGCCGAACTGCGTCAGCGCCCACGGCGCATGCTCCCGCGAGCTGCCGCAGCCGAAATTGTCCCCCGCCAGCAGCACCTGCGCGCCCCGCGCCTGCGGCTGGTTCAGAATGAAATCCGGATTGGGATTGCCCCGGGCGTCATAGCGCCAGTCGCAGAAAAGCTGCTCGCCAAGCCCCTGCTTGGAGACGGTCTTCAGAAAACGCGCGGGAATGATCTGGTCGGTGTCGATGTTGTTGATGGCCAGCGGCGCCATGCGGCTGGAGAAATTGGTGAATGGCTTCATAGCATCGTCCTCACATCGGTCACCACGCCGGTGATGGCGCTGGCGGCGGCGGTCAGCGGGCTGGCCAGGAACGTGCGCCCGCCCTTTCCCTGCCGTCCTTCAAAATTGCGATTGCTGGTCGAAACGCTGTACTGGCCGGGCGCAAGCTGGTCGGGGTTCATCCCGATGCACATCGAGCAGCCCGGCTCGCGCCACTCGCAGCCCGCCGCGCGGAAGATTTCCGGAAGCCCCTCGGCCATGGCTCGCCGCTTCACCTCCTGCGAGCCCGGCACCACCAGCACGCGCACCTTGGGGCTGACCTTGCGGCCGTCGAGCAGCCCCGCGGCGGCGCGCAAGTCGGAGATGCGCCCATTGGTGCAGCTTCCGATGAAGACCACGTCGATGGGGCGCCCCAGCAGCGGCTTTCCGCCTTCGAGCCCCATGTACTTCAGGGCCTTGGCGATGGAATCGCGCGCCATCGGGTCGGCCACCCGCGCGGGATCCGGCAGCGGCGCGGTAATGGGCACGCCCATGCCGGGGTTCGTTCCGTAGGTGATCATGGGCTCGAGCGCGCCGGCATCCATGGTCACGCCGCTGTCGTAGGCGGCGCCTTCGTCGGTGGGAAGCTCTTTCCAGCGCGCCACGGCCGCGTCCCATTCCGCTCCTTTGGGCGCATGCGGCCGTCCGTCGAGATACTGGAACGTGGTGTCGTCGGGCGCCACCAGCCCCGCCCGGGCGCCTCCCTCGATGGACATGTTGCACACCGTCATGCGCTCTTCCATGTTCAGGGCGCGGATGGCGCTGCCGGTGTACTCGATCACGCTGCCCGTGCCGCCGCCGATCCCAATCCTGGCGATCAGCGCCAGAATGATGTCCTTGGCCGAAACGCCGCGCCTCAGCCGGCCCTCCACGCGCACCTCAAAGGTCTTCGATTTTCGCTGCAACAGACATTGCGTGGCCAGCACATGTTCCACTTCGCTGGTGCCGATTCCGAAGGCCAGCGCGCCAAAGGCGCCATGCGTGGCGGTGTGGCTGTCGCCGCAAACCACCGTCATCCCCGGTTGCGTCAAGCCAAGCTCCGGGCCGATCACGTGGACGATGCCCTGGCGGTCGCTGTGAATGCCCAAACAGCGAATGCCGAATTCGGCGCAGTTGGTCTCCAGTTGCGCAAGCTGCCGGGCGGCGATTTCGTCCACGATGGCGAGCGACCGATCGGTGGTCGGAATGCCGTGATCGGCCGTGGCAATCGTGAGATCGGGACGCCGCACTTTCAACCCGCGCTCGCGCAGACCCTGAAAAGCCTGCGGCGAAGTGACTTCATGAACCAGGTGCAGATCGATGTAGAGCAGCGCTGGAGCGCCGGCTCGTTCGTGGACTACGTGAGAGTCCCAGAGTTTCTCGATGATAGTGCGTGGCATAAAAATGTGGGGCATGCTTTAGCTTGCCATGCTTTGCTTCTTTGGTCGAGCGAGGGGCTGGTAGGCACCTCGCTCAACCGATCGCGGCGCACACCGATTCCCCCACCTGTTCGGTGGTGGCGGGCGCGCCCGAAGGCCGCAGGTCCGCGGTAACCTTGCCACTCTCGAGCACGGCTTCGATGGCCGCATCCACCGCGGAGGCTTCTTCCTTTAAACCGAAACTGTAAGACAGCATGGCCGCCACCGAACCGATGGCACCCAGCGGGTTGGCCTTGTTCTGCCCGGCGATATCGGGCGCCGAGCCGTGCACCGGCTCATACAGCCCTACCCACGCGCCCGACGGCCGCCGATCGCCAATCGAGGCCGAGGGCAGCATCCCGATCGAGCCGGCCAGCACCGCGCCTTCGTCGCTCAGAATGTCGCCGAACATGTTCTCCGTCAGCACCACGTCGAAACGGCGCGGGTTCAGAATCAACTGCATGGCGCAGTTGTCCACCAGCATGTGGTCCAGCGCCACCTCCGGAAACTCCTTCGCCACTTCGATCACCACCCGCCGCCAGAGCTGCGAGTTCTCCAGCACGTTGGACTTGTCCACCGAGGTGACCTTCTTGCGGCGCCCGCGCGCCAACTGGAACGCCACGCGGGAAACGCGCTCGATCTCCGAGCGCGTGTAGGTCATGGTATTGACCGCCCGCGTCTCCGCGCCGTCTTCCATAATTCCGCGCGGAGTGCCGTAATAGATTCCGCCCGTCAGTTCGCGGACGATAATCATGTCGGTGCCTTCCACCACGTGGTTCTTCAGGGGTGAAGAATCCAGCAGCGACGCGTACGCGCGCACCGGGCGCAAGTTGGCGTACACGCCCAGGGCCTTGCGCAGACCCAGCAATCCCGCTTCCGGCCGCTTCTCGGGCGGCGCATGGTCGAACTCCGGCAGCCCCACCGCCCCCATCAGGGTGGCATCGGCGGCGGCCGCCAGACGCAACGTCTCCTCCGGCAGCGGCGTCCCTGTCTGGTGGATCGCGATGCCGCCCAGCAGCCCCTCGGCCAGTTCCAGATCGTGGTGAAACTTGTCCGCCACCCGGCGCAGCACACCGGCCGCCTGGCGCGTCACCTCCTCGCCGATTCCGTCTCCCGGAAGTGCCAGAACCTTGAGTTTCATCCGCTAGTCCGCCGCTACCCGCTCGGCCGCCTCGCCGGCGCGGATCAGCGCCAGGATCTCCTTATCCATGAGGCCCTTCTTGCGGTGGTCCGCCACCGCGATGAAGCGATAGTAAAGACCATCCAACTCCTGCTTCGAAAGCTCGTAGCCCAGGTCCTGGGCGCGCTGGTGGAGCGCGTGCCGCCCGCTGTGTTTGCCCAGCACCAGCCGGCCTTCCGGCACGCCCACCGAGCGCGGATCGATGATCTCGTAAGTGGTCTTCTCCTTGAGGTAGCCATCCTGGTGGATGCCCGCCTCGTGCGCGAACGCGTTCAGGCCCACGATGGCCTTGTTGGGCTGCGGGCCGAACGTGATGATCGAGCTCAGCAGCTCGCTGGCCGAGAAAAGATGCTCGGTGTGAATTCCGGTGTGGCACGCGTAGTAATCCGAGCGGGTCTTCAGAATCATGACCACCTCTTCCAGCGAGCAGTTGCCGGCGCGCTCGCCGATCCCGTTGATGGTGCACTCCACCTGCCGGGCGCCAGCTTCGATGGCCACGATCGAATTGGCCACCGCCAGCCCCAGGTCGTCGTGACAATGCACGCTGACAATCGCGGAGTCGCCCAGCGTCTGGACCACGTGGCCGATCAGGGCGCCGTATTCGTGCGGCACCGCGTATCCCACGGTGTCCGGAATGTTGACCGTGCGCGCCCCGGCCGCCACCACCGCCTTCGAGATCCTGTCCAGGTACTCGGGCGCCGTGCGCGCCCCGTCTTCCGCCGAGAACTCCACGTCGTCCGCGTATCGCCGCGCCAGCTCCACGGCGGCCACGGCTTCCTCCAGCGCCTGCTCCTCGGATTTCTTCAGCTTGTGCTTCAGGTGAATCTCGCTGGTGGCGATGAAAGTGTGAATGCGCGGCCGTTGGGCGTGGGCCAGCGACTGGGCGGCGCGCTCCACGTCCAGCGTGCAGCAGCGCGCCAGCGCCGCCACCTGGGCCTCCGGGAACTCGCGGCTGACGGCGTCCACCGCCTCGAAATCGCCCTCGGAAGCGATGGGAAAGCCCGCTTCCAGAATGTCGACGCCCAGCTCCACCAGTTTCCGCGCCATCCGCAGCTTCTCCGGAACCGTCATGCTGCAGCCGGGCGATTGCTCCCCGTCGCGCAACGTCGTGTCGAAAATTATTACGCGGTCGCTCATTGTCATCATTATGCCGGTTCGGGCATGATTTAGCAAATTTATAATTTTAGCTGTATGCATTAATAGATGTTATAATCGATTTCGTCATGGAACTCTATTCGCTCCAGGTCTTTCTTACGGTAGCCACGGAAAAGAGCTTCTCGCGCGCCGCGGAGAAGCTGCTGCGCACCCAGCCCGCCGTGTCGCTGGGGTTGCAGCGTCTGGAACAGGAGCTGGGCGAGAAGCTCATCGACCGCACCGGGAAACACCTCATCCTGACCGACGCCGGGCGCACCGTGCTCGACTACGCCCGCCGCTTTCAGAGCCTCCGGCTCGAGCTCGACAATGCGCTCGCCGAGCTGCGCGACAACTCCGCCGGCCGGCTCATCATAGGAGCCAACGAATCCACCAGCCTCTACCTGCTGCGCCACATCGAGCGGTACCGCGCGCTCCACCCCAAAGTGAAGGTGCAGGTTCGCCGCAGTCTCTCGAGCAAGATCCCCAACGAGCTGCTGGATGGCAACCTGGAATTAGGCGTGATCAGCTACGACCCCGGAGACGAGCGCCTCAAGTCCAAGGTCATCTACACCGATGCCCTGGCCTTCGTGGTCTCGCCCGAGCACCGGCTGGCGCGCCGCAAGACGGTTTCCATCACCGAGCTCGGCGCGGAGACGTTCATCGCCCACAACGTGGTCTCTCCTTATCGCGAAGTGGTGCTCCGCGAGTTTCAAGCCCACAAAGTGCCCTTGCAGATGCCCGTCGAAATGCCCACCATCGAGACCATCCGCAAGATGGTGCAGAACAATCAGGGCGTGGCTTTCGTGCCTCGCATGTGCGTGGAACAGGAGATCGAGCGGAAGACATTATGCGAGGTGAAGGTCAAGGAGTTGCACGTCGAGCGCAAGATCCGCCTGGTCTATCCCACCCGCCGCGCCCTGAGCCATGCCGCCAAAGCGTTCCTGGAAGTAGTGGGGTAGGTGGGGCATGCTTTAGAGGCACTTGCAAAATTCGCATCCTGCCCCCCCAAGCTCGCAAAAACAAAAAGTCTAAAAAGTGTTTTGAGTAGGGACTGATTCCGAATAGAATATTTGTGCAAGC
>JBEKSR010000063.1:0-27553 GCA_049516835.1 Bryobacteraceae bacterium
GGGTTTGGGGCGGAGCCCCAATTCAAAAAACGGTCTTTTCCGCCTGTCCGGCATGCCATTTGGCAAGATCTCCGGGGCTGAATCGGTTTCGTGCCTATTCCCACGGCTTACGCCGTGGGCTACAGTCTGCCGCTCCTGCGGAGCTAAGGGACCACGCAAGAATGACTTCTCAGCCACCGACATGGCGCAGACTCTCAGTCTGCCGCGTCCCGACTCATCGGGACGCGTTTTGGAGTACGTCCGGTAGGCGTCCCGATGAGTCGGGACGCGGCACGCACGAGTGCGTGCGCCACATGGCCCACGCAGCCAATGTGAAGTTATTCCTGCGTGGTTCCTAAGACAAGGCTGGCTTCAGTAGACTGGAAGGATGGAAACTCAGAATTACGCCAACCACAGACAGGTCGTTCCCATGTACCACTGGGTTCTGTTCCCCTTGCTGGTGCTCACGCTCATCGGGTCGTGCGTGAACCTCTACTGCTCCTGGGGCGACCGACACAGGCTCTATAGCGCTTCGCTGATCGTGGTGCTTACCGTTTGCGTGCTGATCCTGATGTTCTTCTGCCGGATCTTCGCTTTGAAGGCCCAGGACCGGGCCATTCGCGGGGAGGAGAACCTGCGGCATTTTGTCTTGACGGGAAAACTGCCGGATCCGAGGCTTACCATCCGCCAGATTATTGCGCTGCGGTTCGCATCGGATGAGGAGTTTGTCTCACTGGCCCAGGAGGCGGCGGAAAAGAACCTGGCTGCGGATGCAATCAAGAAAGCGGTCAAGAAGTGGAGGACCGATACGTATAGAGTCTGAGCCCTAGCAGGAAGAGGGCCAGCGAGATCCACTGCGAGGCGTCGAGCGGTCCGCCGAAGGGGTTGGCCTGTTCGTGGTAGCGGAAGAACTCGACCACGAATCGCGCGGTGGAATAGAGCATCAGGTAGAGGGCGATCATAGCGCCGGGGGGATGCGGCTTGCGAATTCGCCAGTAGAGCACGCCGAAGATGAAGAATTCCGCGAAGGATTCGTAAAGCTGAGTGGGGTGCAGCGGGACGCCTAAGGGCACTCCGACAAGCTGGTTGGCCACCGGGTTGGTGAACGTCACGGCCCAGGGCAGGTGGCATGCCATCCCCCAGCAGCAGCCGGCGCTGAAGCAGCCGAGGCGGCCAATGCCATGGCCCAGGGCTATCGCGGGCGCGAAGATATCGGCCGTCTTCAGGGCGGGTAGGCCGGTCCTGCGCATGTACCACCAGGCGATGGCCAGCGCGGCGATCAGGCCGCCATAGAATACGCCGCCGGCTTGCAGGGTAGCAAGGGTCAGAATTTCGGAGGGGTAGCGGGCATAGTAGGGAAGGTCCACCAGGAACATCATGAGCTTGGCGCCGGCGATGGCCGATAGGGCGCAGTAGATTCCCAGATTGACGACCGCGCCGGCGTCCAGGCCGGCGGGTTTGGCGAGCCGCGTGGCCATCCACAGGCCCGCGAGGAATGCCAGCGCCACGAGCACGCCGTAGGTGTGAAGAAACGGAATCTGCAGAAACTCAGGGTACATTGGGCGCCTGCCGCTGGGGACGGAGCATATCGAGGAGCAACAGTCCGCAGCCGACCACGAGGGCCGAATCCGCCACGTTGAAGGCGGGCCAGTGGTAGTCGCGGATGTAAAAATCCAGGAAATCGGTGACGCGTCCCGACAGAATGCGATCGAAGAGGTTGCCGCCGGCGCCACCCAGAACCAGTGCGAAGCCCCAGAGTGAGAGCGGGTCGAGCCGCCGCGCTTTCCAGATGACGGCGCTCACCACCACCACGGCCGCTACGGAAACGAGCACCAGCAGGGTGGTGCGCCACTGGAACGTGGATTCGTTGAACAGCCCGAACGCCACGCCGCGGTTTTGCGCGCGCACGATGTCGAAGAAGCCGGGGATGACGGTGCAGGTGTCGGCAAACGAGACGCGCGTTTCGACGATCCACTTGGCGAGGCGGTCGAGCGCGAACACGGCGGCGGCGGCGCCGTAGGCTTTCAACCTAATGCGCATTTCTCACACCCCCAAAAGGAGAGCTCACGTAACAGGGCGAAAACCGGGGGACAGACGGATGCATCCGCGCGGCGATGGACCGGCACGGTGTTTGGGCGAAGGATGGGGCGCGCCTTGGGACGCATTCGTCAGTCCCCAGGTTTTCGCAGACCATTCGGGTGGCGGAGGTGTGAAGCCGTGAGAAATGCGGACTAATGCCGGTCATGGCAAATCTCTTCGACGGCCTGGGCGCAGGGACCGCAGATGGTGGGAAAGCGGGCGTCGACGCCGACGCCGGTCGAGTACTTCCAGCAGCGCTCGCACTTGCGGCCCTCGGCGCGCTCCACCTGAACACCCAAGGTGTCGGCGCAGTCAAGCGCGACTTGGGAGACGATGAACAGGGCCGGCAATTCGCGGACGTATTGCTCGAGCAGCGGGTAGAGATCGCCGCCGGCCGAGAGGCGCACGCGCGCTTCGAGCGGCGCGCCGATGAGCTTTTCATTGCGCGCGGTTTCCAGGCTCTTGAGTACCGTGTCGCGCACTTGCATGAGGCGGTTCCAGTCCTGCGACCTTTGGCGCGCGGCGTCGTCGAGGCCCGCCGACAACTCCGACGGTTCCGGGAAGCAGGCGACGTGCACGCTTTCCAGGCGGCCCATGTGGCCCCAGACCTCTTCCGCGGTAAAGCTCATGAGCGGGGCCATCAGCCGCACCAGCGCGTCGAGCAGGCGGTAGAGCGCGGTCTGGGCGCTGCGCCGGGCTTGGGACTTGGTGGCGGCGGTGTACAGCCGGTCCTTGAGGATGTCGAAATAGACGGCGCTGAGGTCCACGGTGGCGAAGGCGTAGACCGAGTGATAGACCTTGTGGAACTCGAAATTCTCGTACCAGACGCGGCAGCGGGCGGCCAGGTCTTCGGCGCGCAGGAGGATCCACTGGTCGATGCCGGCGAGGCCAGAGCCCGGCACGGCGTCCTGGAGCGGATCGAAATCCGAGAGGTTGCCGAGCAGGTAGCGGAAGGTGTTGCGCAGCTTGCGATAGGCATCCACCAAGCGCGTCAGAATGGTCTCGGAGAGGCGGACGTCTTCGTTGAACTCGACCGAAGCCGTCCACAGGCGCAGGATCTCGGCGCCGTGGCGGCGGATGATCTGGTCGGGCTCGATGACGTTGCCGAGCGACTTGTGCATGGCGCGGCCTTCGCCATCGAGCACCCAGCCGTTGAGCACGCACATGCGGTAGGGCGAGCCACCCTTGATGCCGGTTCCGACCAGGAGCGAGCTGTGGAACCAGCCGCGATACTGGTCGCCGCCTTCCATGTAGACATCCGCGGGCCAGGACAGCCCGAAGCGCTGGTTGAGCACCGCCAGGTGGCTGGAGCCGGAATCGAACCAGACATCCAGGATGTCGTTTTCCTTGCTGAATTCGGCGCCGCCGCACTTGGCGCACTTGGCGCCGGCGGGGAGCAGCTCGGCGGCGGTGCGCTGGTACCAGATGTCGGCGCCGTGCCGGCGGAAGAGCTCGACGATGCCCTCGAGGATCTTTCGATCAATGAGGGGTTCGCGGCACTTCTCGCAATAGAAAACGATGATGGGGACGCCCCAGGCGCGCTGGCGCGAGATGCACCAGTCGGGGCGGGTGGCGATCATATTGGAGATGCGCTCCTCGCCCCAGGCGGGCATCCAGCGGGTCTGGTGGACGGCTTCGAGGGCGCGCTGGCGGAAATTGTTGCGGTCCATCCCGATGAACCACTGTTCGGTGGCGCGGAAAATGACGGGGTGGTGGCAGCGCCAGCAGTTCGGATAGGAATGCACCAGTTTTTCGATCCCGAGCAGCGCGCCCGCCGATTTCAGAAGCTCGATTACGACGGGGTTGGCTTCCCAAACCGTTTTGCCGATGAGGGCCTCGGGTAAGCGGCCGGCGGCTCCTTCGGCGTGGAAAAAACGGCCGCCGGCATCCACGGGACAAAAGATTTCGATTCCGTACTGCCGGCCGATGACGTAGTCTTCCTGACCGTGGCCGGGGGCGGTATGGACGGCGCCCGTGCCTTGTTCGAGGGTTACGTGGTCCGCGAGAATGCCGAGCGAATCGCGCTCGAGGAAGGGATGGCGGAAGACGGCGTGCTCGATGGCGGCGCCGGGGAAGGTGGCGATTATGGTGGGCAGGTCGGGGACCTGCCCCACACTCACCCAGCCGCATTTTTCGGCGGTGACCTGGAGCAGATCGGCCGCGACAACGTAGACGGCGCCAGCCACATCCACGGCGACGTACTCGAATTTGGGGTGGTAGGCGATGGCCATGTTGGCCGGGATGGTCCACGGGGTGGTGGTCCAGATGAGGCCGTAGACGTTGCGGCCGGCCAGGTCGGGATGGATCTTGGCGGGGTCGGAGGTCAGCTTGAAGCGCACCCAGATCGAGGGGCTGGTGTGGTCCTGGTATTCGACCTCGGCCTCCGCCAGGGCGGTGCGATCCTGGATGCACCAGTGGACCGGCTTGAGCCCTTTGTACACGTAGCCGCGGTCCAGAAACTCGACGAAAGCGCCGGCGATGACGGACTCGTAATAGGCGCTCATGGTGAGGTAGGGATCGTCCCACTGGCCCAAGACTCCCAGGCGCTTGAAATCCTGGCGCTGCAACTCGACGTATTTTTCCGCGTATTGGCGGCAGGCGTCGCGGATCTCCATCTTCGACATCGCGGCCTTCCTCGCGCCCAGGTCGTTATCCACGTTGAATTCGATAGGCAGGCCATGGCAGTCCCATCCCGGAACGTAGGGCGAGTCGAAGCCGGCCATAGTTTTGGACTTGACGATGAAGTCCTTGAGGATTTTGTTGAAGGCGGTGCCGAGGTGGATGCGCCCGTTGGCGTAGGGCGGGCCGTCGTGCAGGATGAAGGTGGGGCGGCCGGCGCGGGAGACGCGAATGCGCTGGTAGAGGTTCTCTTTCTCCCACCGCGCGAGCATCTTGGGCTCGGCCTGCGGCAGGTTGGCCTTCATGGAGAAAGCGGTCTTCGGCAGATTGACGGTCTGCTTCAAGTCGACGTTTTGCGGATCCATTGTCGGGAGTAGATACCATGGTAGCAGGGTGACTTCGAACACGGACCTGTGAGATTATGGCGGAAGGGGGGGCAAGGGATATGTGGCTGGAATCGCTGCTTCAGGATGCACGCTTCGGCGTTCGCATTCTGGCGAAGGAACGAGGGGTCACGGTTGCGGCAGTGGCTTCGCTTTCGCTCGCAATCGGAGCGTGCACGGCGGCGTTTTCGCTGATCGACGCGTTGATGCTGCGTCCGCTGCCGGTGCCGGAACCGCAGAAGCTGGTGGCGTTCACGGACCCGCCGCTGCGAACGTTGCCGGGCGCGCGGCCGAAAGACGATCGCTTCAGCTATTCATTGCTCGGGCGTTTCCGCCAGGCGGCCGGCGGGCAGGTGGAACTGTTCGGGATGACGGTGTGGGAACCGCTGCAATCGGCGGTCTTCGACAACTCAGGGACGCTGGAAAGAGTGCGCGCGCAATGGATCTCCGGCAACGGACTGGCCACGCTGGGCGTCCGCCCGATGCTGGGGCGGCTGCTGACGGAGGCGGATGAGCAGCTTGACCAAAAGCGGTCGGTGGCGGTTCTCAGTTACGGGTTCTGGATGCGGCGTTTTGGGGGAAACCCGGCGGTGCTGGGCCGGTGGCTGACCATGAACCGCATCGAATTCCAGATTGTGGGTGTGACCGGGAAGAATTTCAGCGGCGTCGAGCCGGGGTATCTAAACGACCTGTGGGTTCCGCTCACGACTAACGCGTCGGCGCGGATCTTGCTAATTCCGGCCAACGACCACTTCGTGGTCTGCGGGCGGCTCAAAGGGGGAATTCATCCGGAGCAGGTGCGGGGGGTTCTTCAGGCAACGTTCACCAACTTTCGCCAGGAACAAGTGGGCAACATGCTTACCTACATGTCACTCGCGGGCACGGGCGACGGCGGAACGCCGGAGGAACACGTGGCCCGGTACGTCCACACGCGATTGAATGTGGAGTCGGCGGCACAGGGGCACGAGACGTTTTTGCGCTGGCAGTTCGAACGGCCGCTATGGATTCTGGCCGCGGTGGCGGGGCTGGTGTTGCTGATCGCCTGCTCGAACGTAGCCAACCTGCTGGTGGCGAGGGCGGCGGCGCGCGAGCGCGAGATGGCCATGCGGGCGGCGCTGGGCGCGGGCCGATGGCGGCTGGTGCAACAGGTGCTGACGGAAAGCGGCTTGGTGGCGGGCGCGGCGTGCGTCATCGGGCTGACATTCGCTTTGTGGATTGCGCCCCCGATAGCCGGGCTGATGGGGACCACGGACGCGCCGGTCTACCTCGATATCCGTCCCGACGCCCGGGTGCTGGCGTTTCTGGCGCTGGTGGGCCTGTTGACGACGTTTTTGTTTGGACTGGCGCCGGCGCTGCGGGCTGGGGGGCCCAGCAGAGGGCCGGCGCGGATGGGCGTTTTACGGCCGATGCTGGCGGCGCAGGTGGGCTTTAGTTTCGTGGTGCTGTTCGTGGCCGGCCTGCTGCTGATCTCATTCGAGAAGCTGACCAGCGTGGACTTGGGATTCTCGAAGAACGTGCTGCTGTTCAACATGGATTTCCGCGGTCCCGGCAGTGGCGGTCCGGGACCCAGGGGCGGTGTCGGACTGGGCGAGAAGGCGCGCGCGCTCCAGGGCGAGCTGCTGGATCGCCTGCGGCGGTTCCCGGGTGTCCAGGCGGCCGGCACGTCTCTTTTTGCGCTCATGGGCGGGGCATCCACACCGATCATCAGCCCGCCAGTGCGTTTCCCGGGGCGCGGACCGGAACCGATTCGGCCGCGATTTCTGGCCGTTTCGCCCGGGTTTTTTGCGACCATGCAGATTCCCTTGCTGAGCGGGCGGGAGTTTACGGCGCAAGACATCGTGGCGGGAGTGCCGACGGCGGTGATCGTCAACCAGGCTTTCGCGCGGCAGTTCTTCCCCGGCGAAGATGCGCTCGGCCAGCGGTTCGAGCGGATGGTGGATGACGATGGCAATTACGGCGCGCAGGAGATTGTGGGAGTGGTTCGCGACGCCAAGTACAACAATCTGCGCGAGGCTGCCGCCCCTACCATTTACCAGCCGGCGGGCGGAGTCGGCTCGACGGTGGAGGTGCGGACGGCCGGAAATCCACTGGCGATTGCAGCGGCGCTGCGGCAGGAAATCGAGCGGGTGGATCCATCGCTGCGCGTCACGGGAATGACGCTCGAATCCACGCGCATCGACGAGACCATTTTGCAGGAGCGGATGCTGGCGCTGCTGGGGGGATTTTTTGCGCTGGTGGCCGTGGTGCTGGCGGCGGTGGGATTGCACGGCGTGCTGAGCTACGCGGTGGTGCGGCGAACCAAGGAGATCGGCATCCGCGTGGCGCTGGGCGCACCGGTTTCGAGCGTGATTCGGCTGGTGACTGGGGACGTCGCGGTGGCCGTCGCCATAGGGGTTGCCGGCGGGCTGGCGGGAGGGTTTGCGCTGGCGCGGTCGCTGGCATCGCTTCTGTTTGAGGTGAAGCCATCGGACTTTGGGAGCGTGGCGTTGCCGCTGGCGAGCCTGCTGCTGGCATCGGCCGCGGCGGCGATCGCGCCGGCGATGCGGGCGGCGACGGTGGACCCGATGGAGGCGCTCAGGTACGAGTGAAGTGGGGCAGGCTATCCGGCCTGCGGACCCGCTTTCCAGCGGGTCGTGCCGCCTGAAAGGCGGCTGCGGGCAAGATTGCCCGCCCCACAGTTGACTCGGTCCAAGACCAGGGTCTCAAATAAATCGATGCGCTCAAAGACGGGATCGTTGGTCACCAAACCCGTCACGCGAGACCGGACGGCGGTCGCGGCCTGCAGAGAGTCCGGGGTCCGCAGCCCGTGCACGGCGCGAATCCGCGCCGCCAAATCGGCGATTTCCAAATCCGGGGCAATCCACTCCAGATTAGGATATGTGGCGAGCAGACCGTAGAACTCATTCACCCGCTGCTCGTCACCATCGCGGTACGGCTGAACCAGCAATTCCGTCATCGTGATGGTGGAGGTGACACCTCTGTGGCCCGCTTGTTCCAGCCAGGAGAAGATGTGATCGGCGAGTGCCGCGTATCGGGGATTCGCCTCTAACGCGCAGATGAAAACGTTGGTGTCGATTGCGATCGAGCGATGACGCCGTAAAAAAGACCGCAAACGGGTCAGTCCCAACTTCGGCGTTCCTTTCGAAGGTATCCGTGCGGATAGCGGCCGCGGGCAAGCCCGCTGATTGCCTTCTGATGGCTTTTCGGTTTCTGCAGGACGATGACGACATCTCCGCGCACCACCACCATCAGCTTGTCGCCGGCCTTCACGTCCAGAGCTTCGCGAGCTTCGCGGGGAACCACAATCTGGTTCTTCCGCGAAAGAGTAGCCTGTGCCATCACTTTACATTTTAGCGGAAAGTAAAGGAGCGGCGCCGGCTTCCTACCTCGGTGCGGCCCTGCGGCCCAGCGCGCGCCGCACCGCCGCGACGATATCGCCTACGCTCATTCCGTACTGATCCAGCAGCTCCGGATAAGGCCCGCTTTCGGCGAAGGTGTCGTTGACGCCCACACGCTCGAGCGGAGCGGGACAGGCGCCGGCGAGACACTCGGCCACCGCGCCCCCCAACCCCCCAATCACCGAGTGCTCCTCGACTGTGACCAGAGCTCCCGTCTCTCTCGCGCACTTCTCCACCAGGGCCGTATCGAGCGGCTTGATGGTATGCATCTCCACCACGCGCGGCACGACGCCGAGCGCGCGAAGCTCCTGTACGGCCAGTAAAGTGCGGGCCACCAGCACGCCGCACGCGATGACGGTGACGTCCTCGCCCTCCGAGAGCACGATGCCCTTGCCGATTTCGGGCGCATACTGTTCCGTGAAGATCTGCGGCGCCTCGTTGCGGGACAGCCGGAAGAACACCGGGCCGGGGAACGCGGCCACCTGCGGCAGCAGCCGCCGGACGGCCAGCGGGTCGGCGGGAACCACGATGGTCATGCCCGGCAGGCTGCGCAGGATGGCCAGATCGGTGATGGAGTGGTGAGTGGGCCCGTCGAACGAATCGGAAAGCCCCGCATAAGCGCCGGCCAGCTTCACGTTGGCCCCGCCAAAGCACAAATGGGTGCGGACCATTTCCACGGCCCGCGTGGCGAACAGAAACGCGAAGGTATTGGCGATGGGCACGAAGCCGCTGTTGGCCAGGCCCACCGCGACATCCACCAGCGCGGGCTCGGCGATCCCCACGTTGAAGAAGCGCTCGGGGAAGGCAGCCTCGAACAGGAAGCTGAAATCGGAGTTGGAGACATCGGCCGACAGCACCACCACGTCCTGGCGCGCGCGCCCCAGTTCCACCAAGGCCTCACCGTAAGCCTTTCGCATCAGGAAGGGAGCGCCGAACGGCTCCCGGATCATGCTGCCCATTGCCGCGCCCCCTGTTCGAGTTCCGCCAGCGCGGCTTCAAATTGCTGCGGCGTGGGGATGCCGCCGTGCCAGTATGGCGAATCTTCCATGAAGCTGACTCCCTTGCCCTTGGTGGTGCGCGCCACAATCGCCACCGGGCGGCCGTGGATCTCGTCGGCCCGATCCAGCGCGTCCAGAACCTCGGCCATGTTGTGGCCGTGGATCTCCATCACGTGCCAATGGAACGTCGCCAGCTTCACCGCGATCGGCTCAGTGGGCAGCACGCGAGCGGTGGTGCCGGTCTGCTGCACCCCGTTGTAATCGATGATCACCTTCAGATTGTTCAGGCCGAACTTGGAGCCCACCAGCAGGCCCTCCCAGATCACGCCCGAATCCAGCTCGCCGTCGCCCACAACGACGTAAATCTTGCGCCGCGACTCCGCCATGCGCGCGCCCAACGCCATCCCCGCGCCGATGGCCACGCCGTGGCCCAGCGGCCCGGCGGGCACTTCCACGCCCGGCGTCTTGCGAGGCTCCGGGTGACCTTGCAGGCGGCTGTTCAAGGCACGGAACGTGGGCAGCTCCTCCACCGGAAAAAAGCCCCGATGCGCCAGGACCGTGTACAGCATGGCGCAGGCGTGGCCCTTGGAGAAAACCAGCCGGTCCCGGTCCTCCCACAGCGGGTTGGCGGGGTCGATGCGCAGTTGGTGAAAGTAGAGCGCCGTGAGGATCTCGGCGGCGGAGAAGGCGCCCCCGAGGTGCCCCGATCCGCGCCCGAACACCATGCGCAGCACTTGGGCGCGGTATTCGTACGCGCGGCGGGAAAGGTCGGCGATCATTTCCGGAGTGTGCCGGACGCCGTACGGGTACACGCGGCGCATGATCGGGATGTCGTTGCCGACCGGCGTCTTTTGCGGCTCGCTCATATCGATACGATCTCCTGGTACGGGTCTTGTGCGAGTCTGATGAGCACCTCTGTGATGTGTTGTTTCTTCGCTTCGCCTGCTGCCGTAGTCCAATCGTAGAATCCGCGGCCTGTTTTCTGACCCAGATCGCCCGTCTCGACTTTCTGCTGGAGCAGGGGATTCGTCTCCGTTGAACGTTCCAGCTCGGGCCACAACCTCCCAAACGCGGTCACGATGATATCCCAGCCCGCCAGATCGGAAACCTCGAACACGCCTGCCACGGCGAGGCGCCGTCCGAAACTGTTCTTGATCAGGGTATCCACATCCTGCGGGCTGGCGATGCCATGAGAGACGATTGAGGCAGCCTCACGAAGCAACGCCGCCTGGAGCCGGACAGCGATGAAGCCGGGTGTTTCCCGGATCACGACGGGCCGCTTGCCCGCTCTCTTCAGAAGCTCACAGATCGTGGTCACGGCTTCATCCGACGTCTGTTCATGCCTGACCACCTCGACGCCCGGCAGCAGGTGCGGGGGATTGAAATGATGCGCCACCAGGACCATTTCGGGCCGCTTGGTTGCGGCAGCCAGTTGGCTTGGCATGAGGCTGGAGGTGTTGGATGCCAGAATCGTGCGCGGAGGACAAAGCCTGTCGAGTTCGCGGAAGATTTGTTGCTTCACGGACAGACTCTCGACCGCACATTCTACGACCACGTCGCTGCCCGAGACCACCGCATCCAGTTGGGCGCCGCCGCGGATTCTGTTCCAGGCAGGCTCGACGCGATCCTGCGATATCAGCCCGGCTGCCGCCATCATTCGAAGACTGGCCTGGATTCTGTCGAGACCTGCCTGAACTCGTTCGTCTGCGATGTCGTGGAGACCAACATCGTATCCTGCAAGGGCAAACTCCATGGCGATGCCGTGCCCCATCAATCCCGCACCGACGACCGCAACCCGCTCGACTTCGTTCACCTTCATGGGTTCTCCTTTCGACTGTTTGTCTCGTAGCCGGGACCCGCGGGCAGCCTCGGATCGGCCGATGACTCCGCAGGGCCCCGCTGGTGATTGTATTAGATCACTTCTCCTGCAACAACGGCAGGCCTTCGCGGTTCGGCTTGAAAGCCAACGGGGCGCCCGAGAACTTGACGATTGCCGGGCGACACTATTCAGCGTCCGCGAAAGCGTCGTCTGCGTACATGATGTAATCGTCAGGCTTGGTCGGAGCGGAGAAGATAGATGCAGTTCTGAGCGGGTTCCCGCCGGTATTGCGCACCTGGTGCCGCGAATTAGCCGGGAACAAAACCGCGTCGCCTTTCCTGAAGAAAGCGCGATCACCGTCCACCCAGGCCTCTCCTTCGCCGTCCAGGATGAGAATGACCTCTTCGATATCACGATGCGCGTGCATGGGACGAACTACGGAATGAGGATGGCAGTTCATGATCGCGATGGAGAGCCTTTCTGCGCCAACAGACTCGGGCGTCACCAGCCACCTTAGCTCCCGGCCGGCCAACTCGATGGGCGCGATGTTTTCCACGCTGGCTACCTTAACGGACATTGTTTTCTCCTAGCCTAGAAATAGCACGGAACATGCCGCTGTGCGGATGGCATGCCGTTTCAGAACAACGCATCCAGGTCGCGAGCTCCGTGCAGGATTCGCAAAATGACCAGCGGCCGAGGCTCCGGCCTATATGCCACCACGTAAGAGCCGACCGGCCAGAACAACACCGGCTCGCTGGTGTCGACGTCCACGCGTTTGTGGCCCGTCTGAGGAAAGCGGGCCAGCAGCCGGAAAGCCGCCTCCATCCGCTCCGCCAGCCGGTCGGCGGCGCGGATATTGTCGCGTGCGATGAATTCCCAGATGGAAAGAAGATCGTATCGCGCCTGCGGAGTCAACTTGTAGCGGCGCTTCACTTGCGGACCTTGACAGCCGCGCGCCGCGCGGCGCTGAGTTCCCTCAGCTCCTGCATGACGGCTTCGCCATCGAGCAGATCGCCGCGCCGCGCCGACTCGAGGCCCTCCTCAACCTGCTGTTGCACTTCCCGAAGCGCTTCGTCCCGCCTTTCCCGCAGGGCCTCCCGTACGACTTCGCTGGCACTGGTGTAGCGGCCGCTCTTTACCGCCGCCTTGACGAACTGGTAGAGATCGCGGCTCAAGTTCACGTTCATGGTGGTGTCGGACGGCATGCGCTGGCCTCACTATAACTATACTCGTTTTCCGGGGTGGGTTGCCAACTGTTGGCAGGGCCTACAGATGCCGCTCGAGGAAGCGGACGGCGGCGCGGTAGGCTTCCAGCCAAGTCTTGTGCAAGAGGAAGTCGTGGACCTCGTCGGGGAATACCAACTCTTCCACCTCGACCTTCCGTTGGCGCAGCGCATCGGCCAGCATCACGGTCTGGTTGAATTGCACGTCGCGATCATCGTCGCCCTGGATCAAGAGCACCGGCGAGCGCCAGCCTTTGATATAAGCCAGGGGCGAAGATTCGAAGGCCACGCGATAGTCCGGCTCGGTGGGCGGGATGTTGAGTTCGGTGGCCCAATTGTGCACGCCGTGGAAATCGACTCCGGCGCGGAAGAGATCGGAAGCGCGGGCCAGGGCCATGGCGGTGAGGTAGCCGCCGTAGGAGCCGCCCCAGGCGCCGATCCGCGCGGGATCGACATCGCCGCGGGACCGCAGATAGACGCCGGCGCCCTGAACGTCGTTGTACTCGGCGCCGCCCGAAGCTCCGTAATTTGGCGCCTCCCGGAAATCCAAACCGTACCCGGTGCCGCTGCGATAATTGACGGAAAGCACCACGTAACCGCTGTTGGCAAGGTACTGGTTGAGCCCGTAGGCGTTGGAATAGTAGTACATGTAATGCCAGCCCAGCAGCATCTGGCGGCGCGATCCGCCGTGGAAGAAGACCATGGCCGGGGCGGGCTTGAGCGGCTTGTTGGGCGGCAGGAAAAGCTGTCCATGAATGGGGAGGCCGTCGGCGGCGGAGAAGACCACCGGCTGCGGCGCGACCATGTGCTGGAGCGGGAAATCGGGGGGAATGGCGGCGGGGTCGAGGTCGCGAAAGCCGGTGTCAAGGCGGATGGCGGGGTGCGCGGGATGCTGGGCGTCGGAGCGGAGGAGGGCGGCGCCGGCGGGGGACCACTCGAGGCCTTGCCCGGAAGTGAGGGCGATGGGGGTTCCGCCGGCGGCTGCAACCTTCCAGAGATGGCGGCGGTCCGTGTCGCCCTGGTTGGAAGAGAACACGACCTCGCGCTGGCCGGAGGGAAGGTTGACGTCTTCCACTTCGAAAGGGCCAGGGGTGAGCAGCGTGGGTTTTCCGCCTTCCGCGGGAATGGAATAGAGATGCGTCCAGCCATCGCCCTCCCAGGGGAAGACGATGCGGCCGCCATCGGCCCACAGCAACTGGTTTCGGGCGGTGACTTCGCGGAACACGCTGCCGGGGCCGGCGGACGCGCGCCAGATTTCGCGGCCCGCCCCGGTCTCCACCGCGGCCACGCGGATGGACCATGGCTCGCCGGAGCGGTGAGGCTCGCGGACCGACCGCAGTCCACTGCTGGGAATTCGAATGAAAGCGATGCTACGGCCATCGGGCGACCATTCGGGCTGGAAGTCGGAATCGGTGGCGGGGTCGAGATAGCGCAGCGATTGCGCGGCCGGGTCGTAGATGCCAATGAGGCCGTGATCGCCGCGGCCGCTCACGAAAGCGATGCGCGCGCCATCGGGCGACCAGACCGGCCCCGAGCACTGGCCACGCGCTTTGAACGCCTGCGCCGGCGCGATTTTGCCATCGACGGAGGCGAACCAAAGCTGGCCGCGGCGGATGAAGGCGACGGGCCCAGAGGGCACCCCCCCGCGCGGTGAGACGGCCGGCCAGTGACCCTCGCCGATCTTGCGGGGAGCGGAGCCGTCCAGGGCGACGATCCACAGGTCCTGCTCGGCGCCGTTCGGGTCGAGGGCGGGATTGGGATATTCGCCGGCGCGGTTAGCGCTGTCTCCGCGCACGTAAACGATGGCGGATGCGTCCGGGGTCCAGGCGAGATTCCCCATTTCCTGGCCGTCGTCGGCGGTGTACGCGGTGATCTTGCGGGCCTGATAACCCGGAGGCTCGGCCAGCATGATGTTGCGGACGCCTTTGGCATTGGAGACCCAGGCCAGCTTGCCGCCGGCGGGCGCGGCGGTCAATTCCGTGGGAAAGGCAGAGCTGAGAACCTGGTCGAGGGTGAAAGGCGGCTGTTGCGCGGATGCGGCGAGCGCAATCGTGAAAACGGCGAGGATTCGCATGTAAACAATGTTACGACTCCTGGCGCGCCGTGTGATTCTAGAGAACGAAAGTGGCTAGTTGAGTTGGTCCCAGTCGTCGGGGCTGATGTGGGCCTGGCTGAGAATGCTGCGTATCGTGCCCACGGGAACCTCGGGCTTCCCAGGCACGATGGCAGTATCGACGACCTTTCCGGAGGTTCGCACGAACTTGACGTGGCTGCCCTTCTGGCTGGTTTCGACGAAGCCGCCCGCCTCAAGCCGGCGCTTGATCTCGCGGAAAGACTGGGGCTTAAGCCGCCCCAACCTCGACCTCGATCATGGAAACAGCGGGCGGCCGCGTTGCCTGCGGCGATTCGAAGTGCAGTTCCAGCGCTTCCTTCAGGTTGGCAAGAGCCTCTTCCTCGGTCTCGCCTTGGCTGGCCACATCGAGTTCCAAGCACTGGGAGACATACCACTTCCCTTCACGCCGAACGGTCGCGGTGAATGGTCGCTTCATGACCTCATTGTTTCATAGGCCAGGGTGCGCACGCGCGGCCTCGCCATAGCGAGCCAGCACGCCCTTCCCCGGAGGCGGGAAGTTCTTCGAGGCGTCGTCCAGCACCAGCACCCAGTCGTTGCCCGGGCCGCCCGACGGCGGGGTGAAATCGCGGAAGCTAGTCTTCTCGAATTCCCTGATCGCGATCGATGTCCCTTCACGCGGACCGTACCACCAGGCGCGGATGGTCTTGCCCGACAGCTTCCGCTACGGAGGGGGAGTTCTGAAGTTGGCGGCCGCCTCGCGGACGGCCGGCGCCGTCGCCTGTTGCGAGGGGCGTTGGGCCATCGCGGCTAACGAAACCAGGAAGAGGAGGGCGAACCTGGAGAGATATCTCGTGATATTGTTCATAGGGAGATCCCATTATCCTTTAGCAGCGGCGTTCGGACCGCAGGAGCCTAAGCGAATCGGCTGTAGAGGCCGGAAAGGGCGCTTTCAATGCTCAAGCAGAATCGACGAGAATTTCTGAGCAGGGGTGCAGCGGGCCTGGCATCCGCCCGGCTCATCGGCACCGGACTGGCGGCGGGCAGTTTCCTGCCGGAGGCCGTGGCCGCCATCAAGGGCAAGCAGCAATCGGTTACGATTTCGACGCATGAGTTCTTCGGCGACATCGAAGAGCGCATCGACCTGCCCGCTTCCTGGGAGGTCAACGTCATGAAGATGGCGGGCCACGACGCGGCGCCGCTGAGCCAGGAGGAGATGCGCCGCCGCATCCGAAACCCGATCGGCACGCCCCCGTTGCGCGAGCTGGCCGCGGGCAAGAAGCGGGTGGTGGTCACCTTCGACGACCTGGAGCGGCCCACTCCGGCTCACGAAATTGCGCCGCTGGTGCTCGAAGAGCTCAAGGCCGCCGGCCTGGCGGACGACAACATCCTCTTCCTGGCTGCGCTGGGCACGCATCGCGCTCTGCCGTCCGACGAGGTGGCCCGCAAGCTGGGCAAAGACATCGCCCAACGATACGGCTGGATCAACCACAACTGTTGGGAGAATCTCAAGGAAATTGGGGAGACCAGCCGGAAGAACCGCATCAAGATCAACCAGAATTACGCGGCCGCCGACTTGAGGATCACCCTCAACGGAATCAAGGTTCACCAACGAGCCGGCTATGGCGGCGGCGCCAAGTCCGTGTTGCCCGGCGTGGCATCCATCGAGACCGTGAAGTACAACCATGAGACCATCGGCGGGGGAAGCCGGGACAACGCGCTGAAGGTGTTCCACAACGAGGTCCGCTTGGACATGGAGGAAGCGGCGCGCCTGGCGCGGGTGGACTTCTCCGTTCAGGTGGTATACAACCGCAGGCGGCGAACGTGCGCGCTGTTCGCGGGCGACATCAACGAGGCGCACCACGCGGCGTGCCGTATGGCCAACCTGCATTACCGGACGCCTACCTTCAAGGATGCCGACATCGTCATCGCCAACAACTACCCGCAGAACATCCAGAGCGAAAAGGGGCTGGATTGGGTCAACCGCAGCCTGCGGGACGGCGGCACCGGCGTGCTCATTATCCAGAACCCCCATGTCATGACCAGTTGGAACTTCTGGAATGAGAGCACCGGTTACCGGAACGGCCGCACTTACTGGGATGTTCTGGAGGCCCGCAAACCCAGGCCAAACTCGGCGGTGATCGTTTACTCGCAATACCTGGACCAACGCTCGCTGAACTATCCGGCGTTTCCGGCGGGTGCGATAGGCGCGCGGACCTGGGAAGAGGTGGTCGCTCGACTGCGCGCGCGCCACAAGGGTGACGCCCGCGTGGCGGTCTATCCGTACTGCTCGATCCAGCACGTCGAAGCGGGGCTCGACGAAACCACTGAGCGCACTAACGGATAGGCCCCTTCCTTTGCGGGGCAGGCTGGCAACCTGCGGCGGGTTGGCAACCCGCCCGAATCGCTCGTAAACAGGCTGCCCAGCGCCGATTGACAACTGGCGCGCAGGATACCATCCTGCCCCACGATCCCGGTGTCGGTCTCCACCCTGCGGATATGGTTCCCAGTTAACCTTCGATAACTTGATGCAGGGCTCCCGACCTTGTTATCCACAGATGAGGAGGAACCTCCCGGTGGCGGAGCTTCTCCGCCGCATGATTGTGGCGGGAGGTGTGGGGTAAGAGATCGGAGGTCTGGTGCAATGACGCAGTTTGAGCCTGGGACCGGACAGAAGAGCGGACGCCGGTCCCGAGCCTTCCGTTCTAGGAGTGCCGAGCCGCTGGAATTCACGCAATATGCGGTGAAAGCATGCTGACGGAAGGTGAGCACATGCAGACAGCATTAATTGGCCGCAAGAGACGCAGGCTGGGCGGCCAAACCTTGATCGAATTCACACTGGCCCTTCCGTTACTGCTCCTTACCCTCTCTGGAGTTCTCAACACAGGGTGGCTGATTTACAGAACGGTTACCTTGCAGTTCGCTGTGCGGGAGGGTTGCCGGTATGCCATCACGAATCAGACGCTGTCGCTAAAGGATGGTAGTGGGAACAGCTACGGAGTGATCGAATCGGTCAGGTACATCGTCCAGCGAAGAGCCGTGGGATTTTTGGGTTCTAAGACGACGGATACTGGCTATAACTTCATCCACGTTCGTTTCTACAATCCTTCAAGCAGCTTGACTACTCCCGATACCAGCTCTACGGCGAACCAGGGAGGCAACATAGTCGAGGTCTCGGTGGAAGGCTTCAGCGGAACTAACCTGGTGGCCTTCATGCCGGCTTTTTTTCCCATTAGCCCGGATGCCCGATCCGCCGACCGGATCGAAGGAACTCCGATTGGCGGGCTTCCGCACCTTGGAAATTATGCTCCGTAACGGCACCGAAAATGGCGGCCATATGAAAAGAAGGAAGAGAGAATCCGGTAACGCCTTTGTCGAGCTGGCTTTTGTCCTGCCACTCCTCACCAGCTTGTTCATTGGAGTTTCCCTCCTCGGCGTTCGACTAGTCAAAGAACTTGCGCTTACCCAGGTAGCACGCGACGCAGGGAGCATGTATGCGCGGAGTGTGGATTTCAGCATGTCGTCAAACCAAGCCCTTCTCACGCGTCTGGGAACCGTGCTGGGGTGGCCGCAGAGCACCGGCTTGAGCGCGACGGATCCTGGAGTTGTCTATCTCTCCAAAATCATGTATATCGACGGTACTTGCAATGGTCTGCCGGCTACCGATAGTAAGGGAAGATCCTGCAACGAGAACAGTTGGGTGTTTCTGAATACCATCATTTTTGGTAACACCAACATTCATACCAGTACTTTCGGAGCGCCACCCGCGTGCTTATCGGCCTGCTACGAGTCAGTGATCACCGGGACATCTCCGAATCGTGGGGATATCAATGTCAACGAGGCGTACTATAACTCGCAGGATAAGGTCAGAAATTTCACCTACTTAGGAACGCCGGCCACTGGAACCCCGGGATTCCAGCCGGCTCAAGTAGCGAACCTGGTGGAAGTTGCCGCGTACGTCGGTACAAACGTGAACTACGCTTTCGCCCTGTTTTAAAGACCATTGGAGTGAATATGCGATTTATGATATCTTTTCCTAAGTTCATTCGCCCTTCGGAGAATGCCTTGCCGGCCGCTCCCCCAAGGGAATCACCTCGGCTTCGAGCAGGGCTGAGGAACGGGCGAAGCGGTCAGGCGCTGATCATGCTCACCCTGATGCTTTCCTCCCTCCTGCTACCAATCGTTGGGCTGGCAATTGACGGCGGCCGCGCATACTTGGTCAGGATCAAGCTCTCAACTGCGGTGGATGGGGCCTCGCTGGCGGCAGGCCGCCTGCTGGGTACCCCGCCGGGAGGAACCGTGAGCACGCAAACGACCTATGCCACCGATACGGCCCAACAATTCTTGGCTGCGAACTTTCCGAGCGGATTCTTCGGCGCGCAGTTGGTTGGCAGCGGCAATGTCTGCGTCGATCCGGGAACGGACAGCAGCGACCCATGTCACGTCGGCAACGGAGGGCAGGTTCAAACGTACAAGATTCGCACGGTATCGGTGAGTGCCTCGGCGCAAATGCCCAGTTTCTTCATGAGAATTCTGGGCTTTCCCACGGTGACGGTTAGTGCCAGCGGGGTGGCCCAGCGCCGCGATGTCCGCGTGGTGGTGGCCATCGACCGCTCGTCTTCAATGAGCTCTTTCTACACTGCCAACGGCATAGGTTCGAATCCGCCCGGCATTCAGGACATGATCTGGAACTTTGTGAATAGTTTCTCCGGTGCCGGCGAGATCGGCGGTAGGGACGAACTGGGCCTCGTGGTCTTTGGTGGAAGCGGCATCGTGGCCTACCCGACTCGCAATATCGCCAACGATTACACCGATTACACCACATTCGCGCCGCCCGATAACAATTTCAAAACGAGAAGTAAGGCCATCATCAACGAGATCCATTCCGAGTCGAATACCGGAACAGCGGAGGCGTTGTACCTCGCCTATATGACGCTGCGCGCGGACGCCGCCACCAACACGGATCTTGGCACCAAACTGAATGTGATCGTTCTCTTCACCGACGGGCTGCCCAATGGAATCACGGCCTTTGCCAACGATCCGAACCAATCCGCAGCCCAGGGGAAGAACTTCATGATATCGTCCGGAAGCGGATGCACAGACCCCGGTTACGGTTCGTATTCGACTCCGCTAGTGAGCGGCACCAACAGGAACTTGATCGGTTGGTTTTCACAATGGAATGGGTTCGCGAATTCGAATTACAATGCCCATGGCCTCTTTAAGCCGATGATGGCATACGCGGCCAATGGACACACGGGCACCGCCGATATCGACGATTGGATGAAGACCTCCGAACCAGACAGTCCGCAATGGGCCAATCACGGTTGCCCATCGGACACGATGCCGCAGGGTACGATGGTCAAGTTTCCAGATTACGACCTCTATGGCAACTACACCAACCTGGACAACGCGCCCATAGTGAATGGCATAAAGCCGCCGAAAGGGCCGACTGGTCAAAGTCTTTACCAGCTTGGAAGTCTCTATAGCAACCAATGCGGCAACAACAACTACAATGCTACGCTGACTTCTAACGCCTGCCAGATCGGCCTTGCATCGTGGCAGGCGACCGTCCACCAGGCTTGGAAGATCTGGAACCAGATCATCTGGGACAAGGGCACCCAAGTGAATAAGGCCGATCCGGCGACGAATTTGAGCGCGCCCGTTATCTTCACCATCGGTTTCGATGACAGCGCCAGCGAGAAACCCGATTTGAAGATGCTACAGCTCATCGCCAACGATCAGAACAGCCCTGCGCCATTCGCCACCCGCGTGAACGGCCGGGCATATCTGGCCGCCGACATCAACGCCGTTGGCACGGCATTCGAGCAGATCAGGTCGGAAATCCTTCGCCTTTCGCAGTAGCGCGGAAGCACCCAGACCAATCGGGGATGGACGCTTGTTTCAATCAGACCGGATCCATGCTTCAATCGCCGCTCAGGATGCCATCCTGCCCCACAAAGCAGCGGAGCCGGGCCGCCTGAAAGGCGGCTGCAGGCAAGATTGCCTGCCCCACAGAATGGTCTGCTACGCTTCCAATGGGCGGAACAATGCCGGCCGCGACGCATGTTTCTCTTCGGTGGCCTGCTCGAGTTTGCGGTGGGCGTGGGCCAGCAGGGCGCCCACGGTGCCCTGCCGGATGCCCATGGCGGCAATCTCGAGGTACCTCAATCCTGCTCCGCGGCGACGGAGGCAGTCCAACTCACGCTCGGTCAGGGCCGCCGCGAAGTGCCGGGTGATTTCCCGTCGTGCTAGGCGCTGTTCGGGATCTTCGCGCGCGTCGGGAAGATCATCGAGGTCTTCGGAGACCATTTCCCTTCTGGACTCCAGCGTCTTCAGCCGGTCCAGCAGGTAGTTGCGCAGGACCTCGTGGAGCCAGGCGCGCGGGTGACCGATGACGCGGCCATAGGTTCGCTCGACAAAATAGCGCAAGAAGGCTTCCTGCACCGCGTCGGACGCTTCGTGGCTGCGCGCCATGGAAGCGGCGTGCCGCAGGAGGGCGGCGGCGTGCTCCTGGTAAAGGCTCACGACTTCCGACTCGATCTGGTTCCTGCGGGCGTCGGATTGAGGCTCCGAATGCGGGGTCCGTACCACATCTCGATGCTAACTGAAGATGCCGCACGCGGTACTACTTACCTTGGTTAGCAGGACGTGCGACCGCCGGCGCTACAATTGCTCTAGGTCCCGAATGGCCAACCTGAAAACGCAGGGCCTCAGGCCCGGGCTGCTGCGGCAGCTCGGCTTCTTCAGCGCGACCGCGCTGGTGATCTCGAACATGGTGGGGACGGGCATCTTCGCCACCACTGGTTTCATGGCGGGCGACCTGGGCAGCGCCAGCATGATTCTGGCCTGCTGGAGCGTCGGCGCCCTGTTCGCCTTTGCGGGCGCGCTGAGCTATTCCGAGCTGGGCATTAATTTCCCGAGCTCCGGAGGAGAGTACGTTTACCTGACCCACGCCTTTGGCCCGGAGTGGGGCTTCATGACCGGTTGGGTCTCCTTCTTCGCGGGCTTTTCAGCGCCGATTGCGGCCGCGGCGCTGGCGTTCTCCGACTACCTGGGATATTTCTTTCCCAGCCTGAAACAGGCTAACGCGACGGTGGCGATTGGCTGGGGCGCGTTTTCACTGCGCCTGGGCGGAGGCCAACTGGCGGCCTGCGGGCTGATTGCCGCCTTCACCATTCTGAACTGCTTGGGCGTGGGCCGCACCGCCAAGGTGCAGAACGTGCTCACTTCCACCAAGCTGATGGTGATCGCCGGCTTTGTGCTGATGGGGTTCGCCGCCGGCAACGGGAGCTGGAGCCACTTTTCCGAGCACGCCGTGCGCACCTCGACGGTGAGCTTGCCGGCGCAGTTCATCGTGAGCCTGCTATGGGTGATGTTCGGTTACAGCGGATGGAACGCGGCAACCTACGTGGCGGAGGAAGTGCGCCGGCCGGAGCGAACACTGCCCGCGGCGCTGGCCGCCGGGACGGCGATCGTGGCGGCGCTCTACCTGGGGCTGAACATGGTTTTCATTTACGCCACCCCTCTGGAAAGCATGAAAGGCGTGATCGCCATCGGCGCGCTTTCCGCCTCCAACCTGTTCGGGGCCAAAATAGCGGGCGCCTTTTCCGCGCTGATGGCGCTTTCCATCATCTCCACGGTGAACGCCATGGTGACCATCGGCCCGCGAGTCTACTACGCGATGGCCAAGAACAAGGCGTTCTTCCGGGCGGCGGCGTCGGTGGACGCGCGCTGGCACACGCCGGTCAACGCGATTCTGAGCCAGGGCCTGTGCGCCATGCTTATGACGCTGACGCCGTTTCCCCAACTGGTGAGTTACATCGGATTCAGCCTGACGCTGTTCACGGTGTTGTCGGTGGCATCGCTGTTTGTGTTCCGGCGCGGGCGCCCGGGATGGCAGCGGCTGCGCGCGCTCGAGTTTGCCTGGCCGCTGATTCCGGCCTCCTATATCCTGGTGGGAATGTGCATGATGGTCTACGGCGTGATCTGGCAGCCGGCGGCGTCGCTGACCGCGCTGGCGACGGTGGGCGCGGGCGCGCTGGTGTACCACTTCGGGGTTCGCGCGCGGCGGGTTTGAGCTTCGGCCATGAAACCAACGCGAGTTCGCTACTGGGTAATTGTCTTCGCCGTGACGCTGGCGGTGATTACCTACGTCGACCGGGTCTCGATCTCGTTCGCGGCGCCCGCCATCCAGAAGGATCTCAGGCTCACGAGCGTGCAAATGGGATGGGCCTTTTGGGCGTTCGGGTGGTGTTATGCGCTGTTCGAGATACCAGGCGGGTACCTGGGCGACTGGATGGGGCCGCGCAAGGTCCTGATCCGCATCGTGCTGTGGTGGTCGTTCTTCACCGCCGCCACGGGGTGGGCCTGGAACTTCGTTTCGCTCACCGCCACGCGTTCCCTGTTCGGCATGGGCGAGGCGGGCTGCTTCCCCAACTTGACGAAAACTTTCACCACCTGGTTGCCCGAAAGAGAAAGAGTTCGCGCCCAGGGCATCATGTGGCTCAGCGCGCGGTGGGGCGGCGCATTCACCCCGCCTCTGGTGATGCTGGTGATGCGGCTGGTGGGATGGCGCCATGCGTTCGAGGTTTTCGGCTGTCTGGGAGTGGTGTGGGCCATCGTATTCTATTGCTGGTACGTCAACGACCCCTTGCAGAATCCCAAACTCGACGCGGCCGAGCGCGCCCTGCTGCGGGAAAGCTCGAAACTGGCCTCGGGCCATGGCGACGTACCGTGGCGCAGGTTTCTGCGCTCGCGGCAGGTATGGATGATCTGCTGGCAGTATTTCTGCCTCTCCTACGGCTGGTATTTCTACATCACGTGGCTGCCCACCTACTTGAGAGAGGGCCGGCACATGGAAATCACGTCGACCGCTTTGCTCAGCGTGCTCCCGCTGCTTCTGGGGGGGATGGGCAACCCGGCCGGCGTGTTGGCGGGAGCGTGGCTGGCGCGGAGGACGGGCGATGTGGGCCAGTCGCGGCGCATCATGGGATACGTCGGTTTTGCCGGCGCCAGCGGACTGCTGCTGCTCTCCACCACGGTTCACAACCCGCTGCTGGCCATGCTGGCGGTCGGCTTGGCCAGTTTCTCGAACGATTTGGTGATGCCGGGAGCGTGGGCCGCGGCCATGGACGTGGGCGGCAAGTATGCGGGCTCGCTCTCCGGCGCGATGAACATGTGGGGCAACTTGGGCGGCGCCATGTCTCCGCTGGCCATCGGCTACATCCTGAGGTGGAGCGGCAACAACTGGAACCTCACGTTTTACGTGGCGGCCGCGGTTTACCTGATGGGCATCGTCTGCTGGTGGTTTCTGGACCCGGTGACGCCGCTGGACCGTGAAGCCTGACCGTGGAGCCGGCTTTCAGCCGGCCGGCCGCCTGAAAGGCGGCTGCGGGCAAGATTGCCCGCCCCACTTGGTTGGCCCTGGCCGTGCAGGAATCCCGGTTGTCATCCGTGGGGGTCTCGGAAGTGCGGGGCTTTCCCGGTTGGCGGCGTGCGAATTTCTCACGGGGTGTGGCCACCCGGCATCACTGGCGAAAGGGGAAACGGCGGCGGCAGCCCTTGCTATAATCGATAGTTACAGTCCGCATCGTTACGCATCCATTGATATTGCGCATGAAGTGCATCTCGGTATTCATTCTTTGCGCGGCGGCCCTGAGCGCCGCCGACTTCACTACTGGGCAAGCCGCGAGGCTGGTGATCGGGCAGACCACGTTCACCAGCCAGGATCCGAATTCGAGCGACACGATTGTCGGGGGGGTGAGCGGCCTGGCGTATGCCGCCGACACTCTGTTCGTGGCGGACTCGAACTATGTAGGCGCCGCCCCGTCGAACAACCGGGTTCTGCTTTTTGGGGGCCTCTCGAGCCAGCTACCCAGCCCCACCGCCCAACTGTCGTACAATCGCAAGTGTCCGGTCTGCCTGGGCCAGGCCACGGTGGTGCTGGGGCAACCGGATTTCACCACGACCACCGAAAACTTCACCGCCTCGCAGAACAATGTGCGTCTGCCCACGGCGGTAGCTTCCGACGGCGTTCACGTGGTGGTGGCGGATACCAACCATAACCGCGTCCTGATCTGGAACCGAATCCCGACCACCAATGACGCGCCCGCCGACGTGGTGGTGGGGCAGCCCGATTTCGTCGGCTCGGGCCTGCCCCCGAACAATACTCCCACCGCGAAATCCATGCGCGGGCCGCAGGGGGTGTGGATTCAGAATGGAAAGCTGTACGTGGCGGACACGCAGAACAACCGCGTTCTCATCTACAACCAGATTCCCACTTCCAACGGAGCGGCCGCCGACGTGGTTCTGGGAGAGCCGAATTTCACCACTGCCATCCAGCCAAACCTGGCCGCGCAGACCACCTCGGCGACGGCGAGCAACCTGCTCAACCCGGTGGCGGTATCCTCGGACGGCTTCCATCTTTTCGTGACGGACCTGGGCTACAACCGCATCCTGATCTGGAACAGCATTCCCACCGCCAACGCCGCGCCCGCGGACGTGGAAATCGGCCAGCCGGACATGGTCAGCTCGGTTGCCAACAACGCGTACAGCGGGACGGCGGCCACCTCCACCAGCGACACCACCGACCAAGAGACGCCCGTGTTGTGCACCGTCTCCAACGGCGTGGACGGCAACAACAACCCGACCTACCCCAACTACTGCAACTACACGGTGAGCTTCCCGCGCTTCGCGCTGGCCGCCGGCAATCGGTTGTTCATCGCCGATGGCGGCAACGACCGCCTGCTGGTGTTCAGCCAGATTCCCACGCAGAACGCCCAGGCGGCGGACTACATCATTGGCCAGATCGGCGGCACGGTGAACCAGGCATCGGACGCGGCGGATTCGCTCCGCACGCCGATGTCGCTGGCCTGGGACGGGACCAACCTTTACGTGAGCGACGCCTACAACCGCCGCATCACGGTCTATTCGATCGGCGCGAACACGGTTCCCTACCAGGGCGTGGTCAATGCCGCCAGCCTGGCTATTTATGCCAACGGAAACGTCACCATCTCCGGGACGATCCAGGCGGGGGACGTGGTCACCATCAACGTCGGGGGGACGGCCAGTACCGACTCGGCGGGCAACGCGACCACCACGGGCGGCGCGAATTACACGTATACGGTGAAGTCGACCGACTCGTTGACCGACACGATTAACGGCGCGGTGGTCAACGACGTGGTTGCCGGCCTGGTTGCCGCCATCAGCGGTTCCAACAACGGCGCGGGCGATCCCAACGTGCTGGTCACGACGGATATGGCCAACAACGAATTGATTTTGACCGCCCGGAAGTCGGGACCGGACGGCAACAACATCACCTACTTCGCCTCGGCCGCGCCTTCCTCGGCCAACAGCGCCGCCAAGATCAGCGCGGCGACGGCGGGCTCGACCCTGACGGGTGGCGGAGACGCGGCCAAAGTGGCGGCGGGCACGGTGGTGTCGATCCTGGGCACGAACCTTTCGGCGGGGAGCGCGTCGGCGGACACGAATCAGAACCCGTTGCCCGACCAACTGGCGGGCACGGAGGTGTATTTCAACGGCATTCGCGCGCCGCTGTTTTCCGTTTCGCCCACCCAGATCACGGCGCAGGTTCCCTGGGAGGTGAACGATACCACCAGCGTGAATGCCTTTGTGCGATCGGTCCAGAGCGATGGCAGCGTGGTGGTGACGACGCCGGTCGCGGTCACCATCGTGCCGCAGAATCCCGGCATTTACGCGCAATCGGGGGCGCCGGATCCGACGCTTCCTTCCGCCACGCTGGGATTGGTTTACCATGGCTCCAGTTATGCCACCGGGGTGATCTCGGTGGACGGCACGGCCAACGCCGGCGACGCCGCCACGGTGACGATCGAGGAGCGCTCCTACACTTACACGGTCCAGAGCGGCGACACGCTGGACAGCATCCGGGACGCTCTAGTGGGCCTCATTAACCAGGATCCCAAGGTGACGGCTGCCGCCGCCGGCGTGTTCGACCGCATTCTTCTGACGGCCCGGGTGCAGGGTCCGGAGGGCGACAGTATTCCTTACGGGGCCAGCGCCGACACCGGCGCCGAGGTCATCATGACGGCCATCGGGACGACGCTGTGTTGCTCGAATGTGGCTGGAGGTCTGGTGACCCCCAACAACCCTGCGCTGTCCGGAGAGGTCATCTACTTGTATGCCACGGGGCTTGGCTTGCCAGTGGTTTCGGATACCACCAAGAATCTCATCCAGACGGGCATCCAGTATCCGCCGGGCAGCCCGAACACGGTACCGGTGAGCTTTGTCTCCTCGCTGGCGGGCGGAAGCACGGCCGACGTGCTCTCGGCCTCGCTCCTGCCGGGATCGGTGGGAATCTATCAGGTGGTTCTGCACTTGAACTCGGGCCTGGCGACCAATGCCGATACCACGCTGACCATCGCGCAGGACATCTACGTCAGCAACGTGGTGACGTTTGCGGTGAGCGGCAACTAAACGGAGCGTCATCACCGATGGCGCAACGGCTCCCGGGGAAGCCGTGAAAAAAACCGGTTGGCAGGCGGAAGCGCCCAATGCCACATACTTTTTGATTCTGGCGACCATTCTGCACAAATCGTGGGGCAGCCAATCCTGGCTGCAGCCGGCTTTCAGCCGGCGACTGCGGCTCCGAAGACTCGCGCACCGCGCGAAAAAGCCGCCTGAAAGGCGGCTGCGGGCAAGATTGCCCGCCCCACAACAAATGCAGAATGCCGCGACCGGGAAAAGTATGTGGCATTGGGCGGAAGCGCCTGCCTCACAAACACGCCAGAGACACGAAGGGCGCGAGATCTCTCTCGCGCCCTTGGATGGTCCGGCAGATCAGGCGGCGTTGGCGAGGAGCTGGTCCAACGTTTCGGCCGACTCGGTCTCGAATTCGTGGCGGTCGGCAGCCTCCTGACACCGGATGCAGTACTTGGTCCACGGCACGGCATCCAGGCGCTTGGGTTTGATCTCCTCTTCGCAATGCAGGCAGATCCCGTAACTGCC
>JBEKSR010000064.1:0-27301 GCA_049516835.1 Bryobacteraceae bacterium
TCGAATTCCACTTTTGAGCCTTCATCCAGGGTACGGTACCCTTCCGTCTGAATCGCCGAGAAGTGCACGAAGACGTCCTCTCCGTTCTCCCGTTGGATAAAGCCGTAGCCCTTGGCTGCGTTGAACCACTTCACTGTACCTTTTTCTTTCATCTGCCTATATTCCTTCTTTGCTAAAAATGCACCCGACCCCCGATCCGGCCCGATACAAGAAAAGGGGGCGCGGATGGACCCACACGCCCCCTCTCGGATTTGTCACGAAGCGAAAACAAAAGTCAAATGCCATACTATTATACAACAGGAGGACGCCACATCCGCAGATCAAGTAGCGTCGGTGGTCTTGCCGCCGGCTTTTTCCCGCCCGGACTAACCCACCGGCGGCTGAGACCGCCGGCGTTACCTGCGCCGTGACCACGTTCGAGTTTTACCGGTTCCGCTTTCACTTTCGGGCGAGGGACCAGGTGCGCTTTCCCGAAGGGAAGAGCGCCAACGTGGTGCGGGGCGCTTTTGGAGCGGTCCTGCGCGACACCGCCTCCCCGGCCGCCTACGCGCGTCTGTTCGAGCCGGGAGCCGCGTTGGGCAGGGCCCCCAGCGGCCTGGCGGACTGGCCCCGGCCTTTCGTGCTGCGCGCCGTCCACCTGGATGGCCTCACCATCGCGGCGGGGGGCGGGTTCTTCGTGGACGTGCACGTATTCGACCTGCGCCAGCCGGCGCTCGAGCACTTCCGGGCGGCATTTGCGAAGCTGGGCGAAAATGGCATCGGGCCGGGCCGCGGCCGCGCGGAGCTGGACAGCGTCGAGCAGCTCGACCTGGCGGATGGCGGGGAGGCCGTCACGGACAGGCCGCGCGCTCCCTCCGTGATCGCCCTGGATGCCGGCCCCGCCCCCGTGGAACGGGTATGCGTTCGATTCGTGACCCCCACGGAACTCAAGGCCGCCGGCGGCATGGCGGAGCGGCCGGAGTTTGCGATTCTCTTCGGCCGGCTGCGCGACCGCATCAGCACCCTGCGCGCGCTCTACGGCGCGGGACCGCTGGACATCGATTTTCGGGCCATGGGCGAGCGCGCGGCGGGCGTTCGTTTGCAGCGCGCGGATTTGAAATGGGAGCGGGTCGAGCGGAAATCCGGCCGGACCGGCCAGGTGCATTCCCTCGGCGGCTTCACGGGCGAGGCGGAATATGAAGGCGATCTGGCGGAATTCCTGCCCTGGCTGCGCGCCGCCCGGTGGGTGGGCGTGGGGCGGCAGACGGTTTGGGGCAAGGGGGAAGTGCGGGTGGTCTCGGGTTGATAGAATGGCTTCCCAAGCTTGGCGAGAATATCGGCTTCGACGCCTCGTCGCTGCGCTGGCTGAGGCAGATGGGCTGCCAGTACATATACGCCGGCATCCCGGACCGTGACAGGAAGGGTTATCTCAGCACGGCGGACATCCTGAGTGTCAAGAAGCTTTGCCAGGACGCGGACGTGGCCCTGGAGGTGATGACGGTGCCGGGTTTCGGTCTTGCCATGCTCGGCGAGCCCGGGCGAGACGAGCAAATCGAGAACGTGTGTCGGACCATCCGTGCGGCGGGGGAAGCCGGAGTGCCTACGTTGGCATGGAACTTCTGGCCCGATTTTTACTGGGACGAGCGGGTGGGTTACTACCCAGTGAAGGCACGCGGGGAATCCACGCAGCGCGCCTTCGATTACGACCGCGTGAAGGGCGCACCGCCTTCTGAGGGGATCGGCGTGGTGAGCGGGAAGGACATGTGGGACCGGTTGCTGTACTTCGCCAAACCGGTCGTGGAGACGGCCGGGAAAGCTGGTGTGCGGCTGGCGCTGCACCCGTGCGATCCCCCAGTTCCGGTCATGCGCGGCGTGGCGCGGGCCATTCACAGCCCGGATGACTATCTGCGGTTCTTCAGGGAGGTCCCCAGCCCGGCCAACGGCATGGCGTTCTGTCAGGGCGTGTTCACCGAAATGGGAGTAGACGTCCTGCAAGAAATACGCCGCTTCGGACGAATGGGCAGGATCCATGCGGTCCACTTTCGGGCGGTTCGGGGCAAAGTGCCACATTATATGGAAGTGTTCCTCGACGAGGGCGACGTGAATATGATCCAGGCCATGAAAACTTACAAGGAGATCGGCTACACGGGCATCATCGTGTCCGATCACACGCCAGTCGTGGAGGGAGACAAGATGGGCGATTTCATCGGCTCGGGGCACGTCGGGCGGTCTTTCTCCCTGGGCTACATGCGCGCCGCGGTCCAGGCTGTGAACACGCTTTAGGGATAAGGGCCGTAACTGGCCATGTTTCCGGGCCTCGTCCGTTATAAGATTGTCCGTATGAGAACGGTACCCAAGCGGCGTCTCGGCGTGGTTCTTCTGCTATTGATCGGATTGGCAGTGCTTCCGAGCTATGTGTGGGCGTTCAAACTGACCGGTGCATCCGCGGCGCCCACGATCGGCATTGGCGGTTCTTTCCTGGTGAACAGGGCCGCCTACAGTTTGCGGCTGCCCTATTCGGGCGTGACACTGGTTCGGACAGGCTCTCCAAAACGCGGAGACATCGTTCTGTTTCGTCATCCTTCCTTGCCTATAATAGCCCCCAAACGGGCCATCGGCCTTCCCGGCGAAACCGTCGAGTTTAGAGAGAACCGCGTCGTCGTCGATGGGCGCGTGTTGCCGCTCAGGCCCCTGAACCGAGCCGAATTCGACTGGGTCGCCCCCATCAACCACATCGGATCTAACGTTTATGACGAGGACGGCCACTGGATCTCCTTCACTCCGGGCGAAGGCAAGTACCGCAACCATCAGCCCGTCCGCCTTGGCCCGCATGAATACTTCCTGGTAGGCGATAACCGCGACAACAGCGCCGACTCACGCATCTGGGGCCCCATCGCCGAGCGTCAGATTTTGGGCAAGCTCATCCTCATCCTTCATAGGTAGGATGGTCCCACGCGCCGCCGGCGCTACGCCAGGCAGACCGTGGACTCTACTTCTATGTCGTGCACGCCACGCCGGCGCAACCGCGCGGTGGAGGATCAAGCAGTCGTCACTCTGGCGTAACCGTTTGTTGCTAGAATCAGCCAGATGAAAAGTGGGACGAACCTAGCGGTTGCCGTGGTGGCGTTGAGCCAGAGCCTCCTATGGGGCGGCGAACCCCGCGAACTGCAGCTCAAGTGGAGCGAGCTTGGCCCGCGGATCGAAGACCGAAAGGTCGCCTTCGTGCTGCCGGGCGGCACGTACGTCGAAGGCAAGGTTCAGAGAGTCGTCCCGGATGGCATGTGGTTGAGGGTATCCAAGACTTCGGACCACCAGGCGCAGCCCAAGGGCAGCCACTTGATTCCGCGGACATCCGTCTCCATGCTGCAGGTGACGGAGTACCGCAAGCTGGCCAGGCTGCTCGTCACTGCCGGTGCAGTCGCCGCCGTAGCTGGGATAGTGGCGGCCACGAACCTCGATGTCTCCGAGGGGCCGGGGATCGTGGCGGTGCCCGTAATCGCGGCGGCGGGAATCATCGGCGCGGCCGTGGGCGGGTAACACGCCGGCAAGAAGCTGGACAAGAGGGTCGTCGAAATTCGCATCGTTACGGAGGACCGCTGAAGTCATTCAGCCAGCTTGCGAAGCTGCTTCTGAGCCAGACGGCTCCACCTGGCGGTGGACCGGCGGAGATAGCGCGGCGCCGAGCGGGCGGATTCCACGGCGCGCGCGTACATCTCACGGGCCGCGGCAGTGTCGCCCAATCCCTCGAGCGCCTGGCCGCAGTAGAACAGGCCTTCGGGATCGTAGGGCCACCGCTCGACATACGCCGCCAGCTCATGGCGGGCGTCCTGGTACTGGCGGACGGAAAGGTAGATACGGCCCAACTCGCGCAGCACCTCGCTCTGGCTGTGTTTTTCGTCCTGGTCGACCACCGTCTGAAAGTGCGCCAGGGCGTCGTTGAGCCGCCCTTGCTGGCGTGCGATGCGGCCCAACTGAAAATGGGCGTTGGTTTGGGTGTAGTCGATGGCGACGGCGCGGCGGAATCGCTCGATGGCTTCGCCGTACTGGCGGCGCTGCTGGTAAATGAGTCCGAGCTGATACTGCGCTTCGCCATCGTGCGGATTCACGGCGGCGGCTTCGAGCATGCGGTGAAAGTTCTGACGGCTGCGGAGCCCCGCGCCCAGGTTGCCCAGCTCGCCGCCGAGATAGTACCAGGCATAAAACAGGAAGAAGGGCGAGGCGAGCCACCCCAGCAGGAACCGCAGCGGCGCCCAAACGAAAGCCGCGGCCACCAGCGGGACCCACGAGAGCGAGACCACGCCGGCGGCGGTCCAGTTTCCGGTTCCGAAAATGGTCCGCACGGCGAAGAACATCAGCACCGCGAAATACAGGAGCGCCAGTCCGCCGAGGCACACGAGGACCAGCGGAGGAACCGCCCACGCCGCTGCCGCGAGCGGGATTTCGACGGCGGCCAGCGCCATGGCGGTCGAGGTGAGCAGCCCAGAGTAGTCGCGCTGGAAGACCGCGCTCAGGCCTCCCATCCGCGCCAGGAGGCTGCTCAGCAGCAGCGCGCCGGGAACGTAGACGGCGGCCAGCACCAGCAGGGGAGCGTAGAAACTGAAGGGCAGCCAGGGGGCGTCGATTTTGAGCCACAGGGAAGCCGCCAGCACGGCCGCGCTGGCGAACAGAAGGCTGCCGCGATCGAGGATCGCGCCCATGGCCGAGGCGGGCTGGTACAGCAGGCGCAGCAGCAGTTTCGCATGATCGGCCATCGCAAAGGGCCAGTATATCAACCGCGCATATTGATGTCTTGACATCATTTTACGGCCAGATTATGATGTCTCTATGAGGACAACGCTGACCATCGAGCCCGACGTGGCGCAAGAAATCCGCCAGCGCATGGCCGACAAGAAACTTCCCCTGAAGCGGGTGGTGAACGACGCTTTGCGGGCGGGCTTGTCCAAGACTGGCAAGAAGGAGCGAACCACGCGCTTCGTCGTCAAACCGTGGCCGTGCCAACTCTTGCCCGGCATCGATCCAGACAAACTGGGCCAGTTGCTGGATCAACTGGACACCGAAGACTTCATCCGCAAGATGTCCCAGTGAGCCGCATGCTGATACCGGACGTCAACATTTTGGTGTACGCCTACAATTCGAATTCGCCCCACTACGACCGTACGCGCACATGGTGGGAGACGACGTTGCAGCAGCCTCTACCCGTCGGTTTGCCGTGGGCCGTGGCAGTCGGATTCATCCGCGTCATGACCCACCGCAGCGTTTTGGCGAACCCGATGCCTGTAGCGGAAGCCATCGGGCGGGTTCGCGCGTGGCTCGACCATCCGCGGGTTCGGATCGTGACGCCGGGCGAACATCACGCGGAAATCCTGTTCGACTTGCTGCTGGAGTTGGGCGTCGCCGGCAACCTCACGTACGATGCCCACCTGGCCGCTTTGGCGATCGAGTACCAGGCTGAGCTCGTATCGACGGATGCGGATTTCGCCCGGTTTCCAGGCCTGAGATGGTTCAATCCACTCGCTCGCCGCGCCTGATCGCGCCCTCTGCGCTCATGCGCGCCGCCCAGCGCAGGTAACGCAGCATCTCCCGGCGCTGCCGCCACATGAAGCTCCAGAATTGCGCGAACGCGATTTCACCGGCGTGGAGGCCCCAGTAGGTCTCGATGCGCCAGCGCAGATAAGGGCTGCGCCAGGGCCGCAGGCGGTACCCGCGAGTGAGACGCCACAGGATGCGGAGCATTATCTGCCAGCGGCGCTCTTGGCGGGCCGGGCGCCTTGATCGGGGGTGGCGTAGTACCCGCTGCGCGCGCGCACGGTGGGATTGCCCGCCGCCTTGACGGCGACCTTAATTTGACGGAAGGAGCCGTCCATGGCCTGGTTCAAGGGTGTGTAGGCGATAGTGTACTGGTTGCGGATATCGTGCGCCACCTGGTTGGCAATGCGCTCGACTTCCGAAACGTCGCGGGGGAAAAACGTCTCGCCGCCGGTCGCCTCGGCCAGGGCTTCCATCGCCTTCTGAGCGCGTTTGGCTTCGCGGCGCTCCTCGTCGGTGAGCAGGCCCACCGTATAGATCAGCACCTCGCTCTGCTGCGCGGCCTTCACCAGGTCTTCCAGGCTGACGACGCTGGAGTTGTCGTTGCCGTCGGTGACCACCACGAGGACCTTCTTGTCCTTGTGCGCCTTTTCCTTGACGTGGTCGATGGACATGCGGATGGCATCTCGCATGGCCGTGCCGCCGCGCGAATCGATGCGCGTGAGCGCATCTTCCATTTCCTGGATGTCGCTGGTGAAGTCCTTGCCGTGCGGGTTGTCGAGAAAGGCTTCGTCGTTGAAGTTGACGATGAAGACCTCATCGTCGGGGTTGGAGGCTTTGACCAGCGCCAGGGCGGCGGCCTCCACCTTGGCCCGCTTGTCGCGCATGCTGCCGCTGTTATCGATGATCAGTCCCATGGAGACCGGGACGTCCTCGCGCTTGAACTGCTTGATCTCTTGCTGCACGCCGTTTTCCAGCACCGTGAAGGCCTCTCTCGGCAGGGTGGTGACCAGATGGCCGTTCTTATCCATGACAGTGGTGGGCAGAACCACCAGGCGGGTATCCGCCCGAAATACCGTGCCGGTATCGTCCTGCGACGGAGGTTTGGGAGCAGGTTTCCCCGGCTGGCCCAGAAGGGCCGAAGCGGCTGAAACGGCGATGGCGAAGGTAGTAAGAAGACGATTATTGAGATGGAGCATAATAGCCCAGTCTCCAGAAAGCCCGGAGAGGAGGGAGTCCGCGAGGCTGTACCAGTTTCACCTGAACGCGCCGGTATTTCCCGTCGTGTTCCCGGTTCTGCGGTGAATAGCCCAGAATGTACTGGTTTCGAAGCTCGACCCCGATCTTGGAGGCGATGTCCGGCAATTCGTTCAAGTTCTCGACCGCGTATTGCCGCCCGCCGGTCTGTTCGGCGACATCCGTCAGCAGGCCGGGCCCGGCGAGTTCCTCCGCGGTCCGCGAGCGCGCCGAGATCGGTTCATAGATTCCGATGGCATAGATTTGGGTGTCCGCTTCTTTGACCAGGCTCTTGATTTCGCCTTCGGTGTAGCGGCTGTTGTTGTCGCCACCGTCGGAGATCACCAGCAGCGCCTTGCGGGGGTTCCGGGCCTTTTTCATCTCGTGAAGCGCCAGGTAGATGGCGTCGAGCAGGGCGGTCCGGCCTTTGGACTGGGTGAAGGTGAGCCGGTTCTGAATCTCCTCGAGGCTGGTGGTGAACGGCTGGATCAACTCGGCGGAGTCGTGGAACTCGACCAGGAAGAACTCGTCCTCGGGATTGGCGGTCTTGAAGAACTGCGCCACGGCCTGACGGGATTTGTCCAGTTTGCGCCCCATGCTGCCGCTGCAATCGAACACCACACCCACGGAAAGCGGAGCGTCCTCACTCGAGAACTGAGTGAGATTCTGCTCCTTGCGGTCCTCGAGAATCTTGAAATTCTCCTTTTCCAGCCCGGTGACGAAGCGGTTCATGGGGTCCGTGACCGTCACCGGGATCAGGACCAGGGTGCTGTCCACGCGGATGTTGGATTTGGGAACGGGCTCGGCACGAACCGAAGGCTTGGGACGGGGCTCGATGGTAACCTGGGCCCAGAGCACCGGCGCCAAACAAACCCAAATTGTACTGAATGCCAACAGCTTGCGGTAGGACGGCAGCATCGGCGGCTGGCCAGCCTTTCTTGCTTGATTCTAGCATACGGGTTTTGTGGTATGATCGCCTGTGCCGCGTAAAATATTGGGCGTTATTCCGGCGCGCTTCGCATCCTCCCGTTTTCCCGGCAAGGTTCTGGCCCAAGTCTCCTCCAAGAGTATGCTCCAGCACGTGTACGAGCGCGCCTCCCTGGCGCGGTACCTGACGGCCACGATTATCGCCACCGACGACGAGCGGATCTACCAGGCGGCCCGAGGTTTCGGAGCGCGGGTGGTCATGACCCGCGCGGACCACGTTTCGGGAACCGACCGCGTGGCGGAAGCGGCCTCGGGGGAGAACGCCGAACTGGTGGTCAATATTCAGGGAGATGAGCCGTTGATCGATCCCGCGGCCATCGACGCCGCGATTCTCCCGCTGGCGCACGACCCCGGGATCGTCATGGGCACGCTGAAGAAGGCCATCGAGGACCCGCGCGAGATTACCGACGCCAACGTGGTGAAGGTGGTGACGGACCGGAACGGCGACGCGATCTACTTTTCGCGGTGTCCGATTCCGTACGAGCGGGACCAGACGAGCGCAGGAACCCATTTCAAGCATATTGGCCTCTACGTTTACCGGCGGGATTTCTTGCTGAAATATCCGGCGCTGCCAGTGGGGCCGCTGGAACGGGCGGAACGGCTCGAGCAATTGCGCGCGCTCGAGAACGGGTATCGAATCCGGGTGGTGGAAACCGAGTGCGAATCGCTGGGAGTGGATACGCCCGAGGACCTCGAGAGAGTTTGCAAGTTGTTCGAGGCCTCGCGGGCGCAGGGGGTGAGACAGCATGGCTAAATATATTTTCGTAACGGGCGGGGTGGTCTCTTCGCTGGGAAAGGGCATCACCGCCGCTTCCATCGGGTGCCTGCTGGAGAGCCGCGGGCTGAAGGTCGCGTGCCAGAAATGCGATCCCTACCTGAACGTGGACCCAGGCACCATGAGCCCCTTCCAGCACGGCGAAGTGTTCGTAACCGACGACGGGGCGGAGACCGACCTGGACCTCGGCCATTACGAGCGCTTCACCCACTCCAAGCTCACCCAGAGCAACAATCTGACCTCCGGCCGCATCTACGAGCAGATCATCGCTCGCGAGCGCCGGGGCGATTATCTGGGCAAGACCGTGCAGGTGATTCCGCACGTCACCAACGAGATCAAGGCCGCCATGAAGAAGGTGGCGCAGGACGTGGACGTGGTGATCGTGGAAATCGGCGGCACGGTGGGCGACATTGAATCGTTGCCGTTCCTCGAAGCCATCCGCCAGATGCGCCATGAGCAGGGCCGCGACAACACCCTGTTTGTGCACGTGACGCTGGTGCCGTTTATCGCGGCGGCCCAGGAGCTGAAGACCAAGCCCACGCAGCACAGCGTGAAGGAGTTGCGCGCCATCGGCATCCAGCCCGATATCCTGATCTGCCGCTCGGAGCGTTTCATCCCGCAGGAGATGAAGGAAAAGATCGCGCTGTTCTGCGACGTGGACGTGAAGGCCGTGATTACGGCGCGCGATGTCAAGTCGGTATACCAAGTGCCGGTCATGTTCGCGGGGGAAGGCGTGGACGAGATCGTGCTTCGGCTGCTGCGGATCGACGCCGGGCCGCGCGATCTCAGCCGCTGGACCGCCATGCTCGAGCGCATCGAGAACCCGCGCGACGAGGTGACCATCGGGCTGGTGGGCAAGTACACGGACTACGAGGACTCCTACAAGAGCCTGAAGGAGGCGCTGCTGCACGGCGGGCTGGCGCACGAGCTGAAGGTCGATATTCACTGGATCGATGCCGAAGGCGTGGTGGGCGAGGGATGGGAAAGGCAGCTCGCAGGCTACGACGGCATCCTGGTGCCGGGGGGCTTCGGCAAGCGCGGCATCGACGGCATGCTGAACGCCATCCGCTACGCGCGCGAGCGCAAGGTGCCGTACTTCGGCATCTGCCTGGGCATGCAGACCCTGGTGATCGAATACGCCCGCAACGTGTGCGGCCTCGCGGGGGCCGATTCCACCGAATTCAACTCCGGAACGCCGCACCGCGTGATCTTCAAGCTGCGGGAATTGAAAGGCGTGGACGAACTCGGCGGGACCATGCGGCTGGGCGGCTGGCCCTGCCGGCTGGCCGAGGACAGTTTCGCGTACCGCGCTTATGGCGTGCGCGAGATCAACGAGCGCCACCGGCACCGCTACGAGTTCAACCGGGAATACGAGGACCGGCTGGAAGCCGCGGGGCTGCGAATCACGGGCGAGACGCCGGACCAGACCTACGTCGAGATCTGCGAGATCGCCGATCATCCGTGGTATCTCGGCTGCCAGTTCCATCCCGAGTTCAAGTCCAAGCCGATGGAACCGCATCCCCTGTTCAAGGCGTTTATCGGGGCCGCCTATGAGAACCGGCGGCGCCGGTTGGCAACGGATGCGTCGCGGACGGAGGCGGTGTACTCGCGTGCCGATTGAGTACCGGGCGTTCGGCCGGGGGTGCCCTCCGGGCCCGCGCCCTCCGGGCCCGCTGGTGCTGATCGCCGGGCCGTGCGTCATCGAGAGCGAAGAGCACGTGCACCGTATGGCGCGCGGCATCCGCGAGGCCGTGGGTGAGTTCGTCTTCAAGGCGTCTTTCGACAAGGCCAACCGCACCTCGGGCGGCGCCTATCGCGGGCCCGGGCTGAAGGAAGGCCTGCGCATCCTGGCAGGCGTGAAGGCCGAGGGCTTCCCCATCCTCACCGACATTCACGAGCCCTGGCAGGCCGAGGCGGCGGCCGAAGTGGCGGACATTCTCCAGATCCCCGCGTTTCTCTGCCGCCAGACCGACCTGTTGCTGGCGGCGGGCCGAACGGGGCGGATGGTCAACATCAAGAAGGGGCAATTCGTAGCGCCGCACGACATCCACCGCGCGGCGGAAAAGGTGGCTTCCACCGGCAACCGCCAGGTGATCCTCACCGAGCGCGGCTCGTCGTTCGGCTACAACAACCTGGTGGTGGATATGCGCGGCCTCCAGATCATGCGCGACTCTGGTTGGCCGGTGGTTTTCGACGCCACTCACAGCGTGCAGGTGCCGGGAGGCGCGGGAGACGCATCGGGGGGCCAGCCACAGTTCATCGAGACGCTGGCGCGCGCGGCCGTGGCGGCGGGTGTGGACGGCGTCTTCGTGGAGGTCCACGACGAGCCCGAAAAGGCCCTCTCCGACGGCCCCAACGCCCTGCGGCTCAGCCTGTTGCGCGACTTCTGGCGGCGTCTGACGGCGATCGACGCGCTGGTCGAATCCGCAAACTTCCTGCACACCGCGGGGGCGTGATGCGTCATAAAATGGGGGGCAGAATGTTCGACCCAAGAAGAAGCCATCGAGGCTTTTCACTCATCGAGCTGTTGATCGTGATCGCGATCATCCTGATCATCATCACGATTGCGGTTCCCAAATATCAGAAGACCCAGATGTTTGTGCGGGAGACCGCGGCCATCAGGGCCATCCAGACGCTTCACCAGGTGGAGGTGCAGTACCAGTCCCAGTATGGCCGCTATGCCACGTCGCTGGCGGAACTTGGACCGCCCGCGAGCGGCGCGCCCAGTCCCTCCGCCGCGGACCTGATTGGCAACGACCTGGCGGGCGGCGAGAAGCAGCAATACAAATTCACCCTCACCGGAAACGCGGGTGGCTACGCAATCAATGCCAACCCGGTGGCGTACGGGTCTTCGGGCAGCCGCTCGTTCTTTTCGGACCAGTCCATGGTCATCCGCGAGAACTACGGGCCGGAGCCGGCCACGGTCAACAGCAAAGAGTTGCGGTGACCTCCGCAAGTTTTGCGGACTTTATTTCCGGAACCTCTCAGCCCGGCGCTTCGCGCCAACGGCCTGCATTCGATGCCTTCTGCAGCACCCAGTTGCCTTGTTTTCTGCGAGTTGCGCCGGCCTTGCAGACGAGGAATCTGTGCTCAGCGAGGGTGCCCTCCTACGCTTCGGAGTCTTCACCGCACGTCGCCATGGCGGAAGACACAACGAGCGCACCGAACACTGTTGCCCGGCGCGCTCAGGGCCACTGATCTTCGGACTGTGCCCTCTACTTCCGGCGGCGAAGAACGAGCGCCGCGAGAGGCGCCAAAAGAAGCAGGCCGGTGGCCGGCTCCGGCACGTCGTCGCTGGTGAAGTTATAGGTTACCGGGTTGCTGGTAACGAATCCGGGTTGTCCGGCGACCGGCGTGTAGCTGACGCCGTTCCAACCGCCCTCCACCCCAGCCTCATTCATCGTCAGCAGGTTGGTATTGTATCCGGCCGGGAAGCCGATGTCAGCCAGATACGAGTCGCCAACCTCAATGTCCGAGTACACGAACACGCCGCCACCCTGCGTGACCGGGTCGAACCGGAGAATGTCCGAAAGCCCGGTGAAGTTTGGCGGCTCCATGATGAGCACATCGCCTGCCACCAATCCCGGCGGGTTACGCATGGCGTAGAACAGGACGTTACCCAACCCACCAGGACCCGGGTCGGGGATCTGGGAGCAGGACAACGGCGATGGGGATCCGGCTGGGAACGTGATCGTGCCAAGGCAGTTCTCATTGAAGGTGAGGTTGACGACTTGGATTTGCGCGTATGCAGGTGCCGTTACGAGGAACAACAACAGGCCTATGCACGTCACGAGTAACACAAGCCCGCGTAATGCTGATGGTCTCAAGTTGAATGGTTCCTCCTTAACCAGGGTTTCGATGTTTCGACTCCCCAGGTTTCCAGGGTCATCACCCGAAACCCTCTGGTATGATTTTGCACCATGTCCGCGCCTAAATCAATGCAATTCTTAGATCCCAAAACCCGAAGAGTAACAGTACTTTCGATACAACAGCGGGATCCATAACCCAATCTTGGCCCAGCCTGTCCGGATGGGCCTTCGGCCCGCGAATCGTGATGAAGACCAGCCGGAGTACGCGCGACACATCTTCAATAGGATGTTCTTCCGCCGGAACTGCGTGGACGGATGCGGCGCGTCCCACGTGGTGAACGGCGTGGAGATGAAGATCGGGCCGCCGCGGAACGGTATTCCCAAGCGGCGGAGCCGCGCTTGGGTGGAAGACGACTCCGCCGCCCACCAGAAGCTCTCGCCGGGTTCGATCATGCCGCCCGACAGGCTCTCGCTGAAGGACATGCGGAACCTGACGACGTACCTGCTTGCGCTGCCGGAGTAGTCCATACGCTAGAACGCAGCCACGGAGTGAATTCCCTCCGATTCCAGGGCTATCGCCATCTTCTTCAGCGCGGTCTTGTGAATCTGGGACACGCGGCTTTCGTTCACGCCCATCACCTCGCCGATCTCTTTCATGGTCATTTCTTTCGTGTAGTAGAGGCACACGACCTTCTGGTATCGCTCGGGCAAGGTTTCGATGGCGCGCGCGAGCGTCATCTGCAACTGCCTCCGCTGGCACATGTGGTCGGGCTGGAGATCCGGCTTGGCGGCGAATTCCTGCGTGCGATCGCGCTCCTGGTCGGGATGCGAAGAGGCCGAAACCAACCCGACGGTCCGCAATTCCATGAGCAGGCGGCGCCATCGCTCCATACTGAGTCCCATCTCTTGCGCTACTTCGCCCTCGGTGGGGGCGCGCCCCAGTTTTGCGCAAAGATCGCGAGTGGTCGAATCCACCTGCTTTTGCCGCTTGCGGAGGTCGCGCGACGCCCAGTCGAGCTGGCGCAGGCTGTCGAGGATGGCGCCTTTGATACGGTGCTTCGCATAGCTGTGAAACGCGACGTTTTTGGATTCATCGTATTTGGCTACCGCATCGAACAGGCCCAGCACGCCGGCGTGGATCAGATCGTCGAGATCCACATGCACCGGGAGGTTCTCGTGCACACGAATGGCGATCGCTTTGACCAGCGGAAGATGTTCGAGCACAATCTGGTCGCGAACCTCGATGGAAATTCTCGGCCGCCGGCATATAGACACACTTGGCACCCGCATCGCTCTTGTCCTCTTTTCGGATTCTTCTTAGGAGCCGGATCAAATCTTCCGGCAGCAGTAAGGGTGCAACCTGAGGGCCACGTAGAATTGAGGCATAAAGACCTTATTTTCAGTCATAGGTGCTTGGGATTCACGTTCCAGAATGGAACGTGTTTCAAATTGAAACGTGGGGATGGTTCAAAGAGGGATGGAGCCAGCTACCAGCCGGCTTTCTTCGCGATGTAGGTCTTGACGGCTAACCCACCGAGCAAGATCCAGACGGCGTCGCGCATGAGGCCATCGAGCGTCAAGGCCGCCAGCAGGGCCAGGACGGCGTAAGTGCCCGTGGCCCACAGGAATCGGGTGTTCATGAATCTTCAATTCTGCCACGGCTGGGATGGGCAGGGGCGGGCTTGACACGTTCACTCGCAGCGCAGGCCAGCCTCAGGTGTTTGTCACTTCGGCAGGAACCTGAAATCGGAAATCGCGATCTCGTCGTTGCCCTGGATCAGAAATCCGAACTTGCCCTGGGTGAAGTCGCGGCCCGGCTCGATAAAAGTGTCGAGCACTTTCCACTTGTCGCCCACCCGCACCTGTTGCACCAGGCGATCCGGCGTCACCTCGATCTGAACGGTGAACGCCTTCTGATTTCCGAGATTGTGCGGCGCCTTGACTCGCTCGAGCCGCTCGCCTTTCTTGATCACCCCGGCCCAGAAATTCTTCCGATCCATCTCGTAGAGCAGGTAGTTCTTGGAGTCGAGATACTGGAGGCACCAGCGGACCTGGCCTGCCCGGAATACGCCGCCGCCTTTGAGCAGTTCCACCGTGAAGGTGAAGACGCCCTTGGGCGGCAGCTTATAAGGCACGAATCCGCCACCCTTGTGGACCCAACTGCCGCCGTCCTTCTTCCAGCTCTGCGCGTCCTCGAACTCCGCCATTCCGCTTGCCACTACGGGTGGAGGCGCGGCCGGCCGCTCACGAGCCAGGGCGAAGTCTGCTTCCCGGTTTTCACCGGCGGCCAGTTGGACGCGTGTTGTAGATTCGACGAATCCCGGCGCGCTCGCCGAAAATGCGTAGCTCCCCGGGGGCAACTCAATCTGGTCTCCGCGGGCCTCATGCGACTCCGTTTCGTCACCGCGGCGGTAAGTGATGGTTGCCGATGCAGGGTTGCGTGTGAGCCGGATGGCGCCGTTGGCGGCGGCCAACACTACGTCCGCGCCCGCCAGCACTACAGCCTGGCCCGCATGGAAGGATCGCTGCAGCCGCTTCGGCAGGTACTCTTCGCGCCGCAGCTCGATAGTGTGGTCGCCCGGCTGGATGGCGCTGAGGCCGAACGATCCGTCCGGCCCCACCGTGCCGGCGTTTTTCTGATCGACCAAAACCTCGCTACCGGCCATCGCCCCGTGGATTTCCAGCGCTCCGAATTGCGGCTGCGGTTTCAGGTCGAACTGCACGCGCACTTCCGTACCTTTCTTCACTTCGACGGTTTGCGCGGGATCTTCCTGAAAGCCGCTCTTGGCCACTCGCACCGCGACCTTTCCGAGGGCCTGAACGCGCAACTGGCCACGCTGGGTGCGCCGGCGGTACTCCTTGTCGTTCAGAAACACGCGCACGTCGTCCTGGCCGGTCGAGACAATCAGCGTGCCCGCATTGACGTCCGTTTTCAGGAATGCGGTCAGCATGGGCGCGGCGCCGAAGCTTTCGCTCATGTTGCGCTGGTCCCGGCCCTCGCCCACTACGATCTCATTCACACCCAGCCGAAAACTCGTGAGGTCCGTCCCGGCCGGACCGGCATTGCTTTGCGGCTGGCCGTTGACCGCCAGCTTCCAGGGGCCCGCGTTAGTCACGACGCGCGCCTGCTTTCCGAAGCTAGCCACCAGCACCGCGATCATGTTCCGTCCTCTTACGGGGCCGCCCACGGCCGGCAGCCGCGCATGCGCGATCTCAAACGAGAACGAGGCGTCCCCGTTCTGCCCGATGACTTTTACGGTGTGTGTGCCCGGAGCCACCTTGTCGAGCGCCAACTGACCTTCTTGCAGATCGACCGGCGGCCGACCGTCCACCACCACCTTGCCCTTGTCCAGATCGGTCAGCAGGCGAACCAATTGTGCCTGCGGCTGAAGCGTCAGGCTGACCGCCGCCGGCCGCCGAGCCATCACGGTGACAGCGCCCGCCGCAGGCTCGAAGCCGTCCAGAAACGAGGAGACCTGGTAGGTGCCCGGTGTCAGCGCCAGCTTGCAGTTGGATGTGCAGGTAGTCTCTTTGCCGCCGGGCCCAGGGGGCACCCCCGCGGACTGTTTCGCAGTCACCCTCACGGACGCACCCGGAGGAGTGGTCGCAACGTCGACTTCCACTGCCCCTGCGTGGCGCCCGCGAGTTTGATGCACCACCAACAAAATGAGTGCCAGGGCAACCAGCAGACCGGCTATTGGTCCGATCGCCACCGCGCGGTTCCAGTTGAGCGCGGGGGTGCCCTCTGGGCCCGGCGGCGCCGGAGGCATCACGGGCGGTTCGGGCAGGGCGGCCGGGGCAGGCGCCACGGTGTCCAGGATAGAAGTTGGCAGCGGGGGCGGTTGTGCTGCCGGCATCGCAGGCGGAGAAGGGGCGGGAGGCGGGGAGGTTTCCTGTTGCTTGAGCAGCGTGCCACGCGCTATCAGGCGCAGTTTGATCTCGTCTCCAGTGAACAGTACGTCGAAATCGCCAGGGAAAGCCTGGATGATCTCGTTCAGCCGAAAGTAGACCGGCTTCAGGGCGGCAAACTCGGTGGCTGACTTGATCTGCTCGTCGAGCCTCTTGAGTTCTTCGTGAGGATTGACGTTTTTCACGCCCACGCCGCCTATCGTACACCTTCCGGGGGAGATGAACGAGAGGATTCGCGCCCTTCGCGCGGCGAATGCCGGCGGTGACTCACTCTGATCCGCACTGCGGGGATTCCAGCGCGCTAACTCGGCTTGCGCGCGAACATCCGCACGACGCGGTCCAGCTTCAACCAATCCGGTTCGCCCTCCACGTCTTCGTAGCGTACGACGTGGAGGTTCTGGTCCATGAACAGCTTCAGCAGCTCGTTGGGGCCGTAGGCGGTGCCGGCAGGCGCTTGGGGATGCCGGGAGTAGCCCTCCACAACGATGAAGCCACCCGGCTTCAGGCCCTTGGCCGCCGCTTCCAGCCAGCTCACTCCCTCGTAGGTCGCCACGATCAGGTCCCACCGGCCGACTCCGTAATCGAAATCATCCATGGAAGCCCTGATGGTCGTGATCATCACTCCCGCGGCCGCAGCCGATTTCCGTGCCAGCTCCATCCCGCGTTCGGAGATATCGAACCCCGTGACGTCCCAACCGAGCTTGGCGAGGTAAACGGAGTTGCGGCCCTGCCCCATGCCGATATCCAGCGCGCGGCCCGGCTTCAGTCCCTTCACTACTTCGGTCAGGAACGCGTTGGGCGCGGTATTGAAAACCAGGCTTGGATCCGAGTAGGCGCGATCCCAGTATTCTGCAGGCGTTTCCGACGGGAGCGCGCCCATGGCAGTCCGCCGCTTACCCGAATTCTGAACTGGCGCGGGAGCCTGCACCGCCTGGAGCAACAACAAAAGAGCAAGCAGTGTGGTGTGCATATCAAGATTCTCCTAATGACGCGCAGGGACGGGCAACAGGTGCGCCCGGACTCGCAGATCCGATCCCAGAAACGGATCGACCCGCTCCACGATCCCTGGATGGTAGTTGAGCAGAGTCAGGATAGCGGGTGACGCGGCACGCGCGTAGCCGGTGTGAGCCAGCCCGCTTGACCAGCGGTTCGGCCAGACCAGCCCACCAAAGCCATACGCGGACTCGGATTCGAGAGAGGTCCACGGCTGCGACTCCGCGCTCCGAACGAGCACGCCACCGGGCCCGAGCGCCGCGTGTAATGCGAGGTCGAGGGCCAGACCACCCTCCCGCATCGGCGGCCCACACCAACGCAGCGCCGGATCCCCGCGGCGCGGCGAGATCCGGACCTCGAGCCGATTGCCTGAGAAGCCGATCCAGACAGCGGGCGGCGCGTCCGAATCGTTCCAGCCGGTGAGGAGGGTCTGCTCGGCATCCGCGCGCCTCACTCCGCGACCCTCGAAACGCAGGAGCAGGACGCCGTCAGCCGCCGTCTGGCGCACGGCGTCCTTCTGCGGTAGTGCCTCGCCCTGCGCTTCCAGTGCCAGCCACGCCGTTGCGGGCGGACACTCGAACGGCCACTGCCCCCGTTCCCGAACCGCACCCTGCACGTCTACAGCCTGCCACTCGAGCTGCTGCGGCCCGATTCCGATCTGCGCGAAGTGAACGTACTCCGTTTGCGGAGGATACAGAACCGGGTAGCCGCCTCCTGCCGAGCAGATCTGCGGGATCCCTTCGTGGATCTGCACGTCGAAGGCAATGATGTGCGCGCAGAGATAGGCCGCGACGCGGTGCCTGACGAGCGCCCTCCAAAGCGACTCGGCGTCGTCCGCCCGAATACGCCAGCAAGGCATCTGGTAGCCATTCACTGGGAAGGCCGGGAAGTGTCCCGCGACGAACTTGTAGCGCGCGTCAGCGTGACGTGCCAGGGCATCTTCCACCCAACGCCAATCGATGCGGCCGTGTTGCCCCGAGTTCTGGTAGGTTGTGTCAGCCAGGATCAGAACGGTATCCCCATCGCGCCAGACAGACTGCAGCCCGTCCGCGGAGGGCTCGGCGCCACGGGGCAAACGCGAGGCCGTCGCTTCCCTGAAGATACGGCGACTCGCCGCGTTGTAGCAGGTGTGGTTCCCAGTGAGGTGGTGAATAGGGAGCGCTCCGAGCGGCGCGGCTGCCGCCCACCACTCGCGCCATTGCTCGCGCAGGTCGGCATCGTCCGCGGTCAGTCCCCAGATGTGGTCGCCGAGATGTAGCAGGAATTCCGAGCGCGGTTGCAGGCGGCTGATCTGTTGGGCAAGCGCCCCGAACTGATCCGCCTGCACACCCCTTCCAAGCGCTGTGGTGTCCCCGACCACCACAAAGCGTCGACTGGCCCCCGCTGACTGAGACCCAGCGTACGCGGGACGCCCGTGGGCGAGCGCGGTAAGCGCGCCCAACCTGCACAGCATGGCCCGACGGCTCAGGCGTCCTGCCCCTCTCGTCGCATTCCGCGTGTTCGACGTCGTTTTTCTTGCGTCCATTCTATCCTCCATGCCCCGGTTTCCGGGGACCTCCCCGTTCTCTGCGCGCTGCGTCACCCCGACGACGGATACGGCGCAATCGCGATGAAGTGTCAGCTCCAGCTTAGGCCGCAGGGCGCCAGCGGGATAGAAGAAATGGAACCCGGGGGTCTGCTATAACGGAAAACGATGTTCCCGGCCGCCGTGCACTATCGGGAATTCGCGCCCTGCGAGGCGTTGCGGGAGCACGTCCGCGCCTTCTTCTCCTTTGCCCCGCCGCTGGAGCACCCGCCCGGCGGCCGGCCCCTGCTCTGCGAGGTCCGTCTCGGCGAGCGCGATCCGTTCGGCGCGCCCTTGTTCGCCGACGGCCACGTCTCCCTGGCGTTTATCTTCGAACAGGCCTGGGCGTCCGGCGGTCACTGGCGGCGCGCTCGTTCCGCGCCCCATGGAGAAGTGATCGGACCGATGAGCACCGTTATCGCGGCCTCGGTCGACGAGAGTCCGGAAGAGGTGGGTGTCTTCCTGCGGGCGGGCCGCGCCTGCGCTCTTATCGGCGCACCGCCCGCCGAACTCGCGGACCGTATCGTGGCCCTCGACGACCTATGGGGGGCCGCGGCGGCCGGCCTGCCCGCCGAACTCGCCGCCGCCGGCGAAGCGGCCCGCATCGATCGCCTGGAGTCCGTCCTGCTCCGCCGCCTCGCGCAAGCGCCGGCCGCGGAGACCACGCTGAACGTGCCTAGGCTGGCCCAGTGCATCCTGCGCGCGGGCGGCCGGCTGAAGATCGAGCGGCTCGCCGACGCGGCCGGAGTCTCCCGCCAGCACCTGACCCGCTCGTTCCGCGAGGCCGTCGGCGTCACGCCGAAGCTATTCGCCCGCCTGTCCAGGTTCCAGGCCGGGCTGGCTTACGCGGGCTGCGGCGCGGCGGTCGACTGGGCGCAGGCCGCCCTCGAATTGGGCTACGCCGACCAGTCGCACATGATCGCGGAGTTCCGCGAGTTCAGCAGCCTGACGCCGGAAACCCTGGCCCGGCAGCGCTGGTTTCACCCCTTCATCGAACGCGCGCGCTCCATCCGGAGTCGAGACGAAGTGAGTTCCGCTTATTCGCGGCAGTCTAAGTTTTCGGCCTTCGCGGCTGCCCGGCTCGACCCCGGAGGAATCTTCTGACCCGTTCACTCGCACCGCAGCGCCACGACCGCATCCACCGCGGCCGCCCGCCGCGCGGGGATGTAACACGCCAGCAGCGCAATTCCTCCCAGCAGCAACGCGACCGCCGCAAGCGTCGCCGGGTCGGCCGGGTGGACGCCGTACAGCAAGCCTGCCAGGAATCGCGTGAGCGCCAGGGCCGCCACCAGGCCCCCGGCCATTCCGACAGCGGCCAGCCTCATTCCTTGGCGCAGGACCAGCCCGACGATCTCCCCGCGCGACGCTCCCAAGGCGGCGCGGATTCCGAGCTCATGGGTGCGCCGGGTCACCGCATAAGACATGACGCCATAGATTCCGACCGCAGCCAGCAGCAGGGCTGTCGCCGCGAAGATCATGAGCAACAGCATGGTGAAGCGGCGCTCGGCGAGCGATCCCGAAATGATCTGCTCCATGGTTCGGACCGCGTAGATGGGCTGATCCTGGGTCGGGCCAGCCACCTGTGCCCGCACGGCGGAGACCAAGCTCAGGGGCTCGGGTCCGGTGCGTAGCATGAGCGTCAGCCCCGCCACGGCTTCGGACATGAACTTGTCGGGCACTTGGATGAATGGGAAGTAAATCTGGTCTCGTATCTTGGCGGTATCGTCGGAATCCAGCCCCCAATGCTTCACGTGCCCGACCACGCCGACGATCTGGACCGGGCCGAACACCATGAGGCTGATCTGCCGGCCGACCGGGTCCTTACCTGGAAACATGTGCCTTGCCAGGACGTCATCGATCACCACCACCAGGGGCGAAGCCAGGTCGTCCCGGTCCGTAAAAAACCGTCCGCGCCGCAACGGGATTTGCATCACGCTGGGGTAATCGGGAGTGACGACATAGAACATCGCCGACTTCGTCTGGTCCTGAGGAGGCTGGGGTCCGGTGCCCGGCCAGAAGGAAATCTCGCTGTTCCTCTCGCTAAGAGGAACCACCGACGTGATGGCAGCCGACTGAACTCCCGGGATCGCCGCCACGCGCCCGAGCAATTGCTGGTACGCAAGCCGGATGCCCGGCGGGCTGCCCATCACTTTGGGCGACAGCGCGACCTGCGTCGTCAGAATATCGCGCGTGTTGAACCCGGCGTCGACCTGCCAGAGCCGCCAGAGGCTCTCGATCATGAGCCCCGCGCCCGCGAGCAGGATGACCGCCAGGCCGACTTCCAAGGCCACGAAGACGCCCTCCACGCGATGACGTCCGCCTCCGGCGCCGTGCGCACCTTCCTTTAGGAATTCCTGCGGGTTCGCATTGGCGCCGTGGAAGGCCGGGGCCAGGCCGAACAGGACGCCGGTGACGACGGAAACCGCAAGCGTGAAGAGCAGGACGTACGGATCGATTCCGATTTCCCCGGAGCGCGGCAGACTGCCCGGCGCGGCGGCCAGGACGAGACTGGTCCCCCAACGGGCCAGCAGCAAGCCGATCATGGCGCCACCCAGAGACAGCAGCACGCTTTCCGTCAACAACTGGCGCACGACGCGTTTTCGGTCGGCGCCGAGCGCGGCGCGAATGGCGAACTCACGCTGGCGAGCCGTGGAGCGCGCCAACAGCAAATTGGCGACGTTGGCGCAGGCGATGATCAGCACGAACCCCACTGCGCCCACCAGCAGCAGCAGCGTGGGGCGGATGTACCCCACGATGGCGTCTTTCATCCGGACCACCTTCGCCCCGTGTCCCGCGTTCGTCTTCGGGTACATGCGGGCGAGCCCGTTGCAGATGGATGCGAGCTCCGCCTGCGCCGCTTCAATGGTCGCGCCCCGCTTGAGGCGGCCAATGACCCGGAGTCCCGGGTGCGACTCCCGAGTGCGCAGCTCGGCGGAGTTCCATTGCTCGATGGGAACGTAGACCTGCGCCCTCTCGCTGAAGCGAAAATCGGCAGGCAAGACGCCCACCACGGCGCAACTCGCGGCGTTCAGGGTCAGCGCCTTGCCGAGGATGTTTGGGTCGGCTCCGAACCGCCCTTTCCAGAAGCCGTAGCTGAGTATCACCGCGCAGGCAGCGCCCTGGCGGTCTTCCTCAGGCAGAAAATTGCGCCCCAGAAATGGCGCAACGCCGAGGACCGGGAAAAGGCTCGCCGAAACGTACTCGCCCGAGACCTGCTCGGGTTGGCCGGCTCCCGTGAAGTTGAAGTCATCGCTGCGGAAGGTGCCCATGTCGGTGAAGAACCGGTTTTCGCGGCGCCAATCGAGGAAATCCGGGTACGCGACCGAGGACTGGCTGTCGAAGATCATCAGCAGCCGGTCAGCGTCGGGATACGCGAGCGGCTGCAGTAGCACGCCGTTCACCACGCTGAAAATGGCGGTGTTCGCCCCGATGCCGAGCGCCAGCGCCAGCATCGCGACGGCCGTGAAGCCCGGATTCTTGCGCAACGTCCGGAATCCGTAGCGAAGGTCCTGCCCGAGGCCGGTCAGCAGACGCGCTTTGCTTCCCGCGCCCAGGACGACGGGCTCCGGCGCATCCGCACGCTCGACGGCCCGCAACTCTCCGGCCAGCAGCTCGTGGCCGCCCATCTCGTCGAGCGCGATGCGGCGGGCTTCCGCCTCCGTAGCCCCGCCGCTTACCAGTTCCCGGTAACGATCCTCGGCGTGCTGGGCCAATTCCTCGACAATCTCCGCCTCGCGGGCGGGAGCCAGGTTCAAGCCCGCCAGTTGCTGGCGAATCCGATCGCTCCAGTCAGGCATTTGCGACTCCGGCGATTCGGTTGATGGCCTGGACGAACGTCTGCCAGCCCTGCCGCTGGGAAGCCAGGACTTTCCGCCCCTGCGGAGTCAGCCGGTAATAGCGGCGCCGGCGCTGGCCGCTCTTCTCGACCCACCGGCCTTGAATCCAGCCGCGCTTCTCCAGGCGATACAGCAACGGGTATAGCGACGCCGCGTGAAAACGGAGCGCGCCTTGCGATCTCTGTTCGATCAGCTTGCCGATTTCGTAGCCGTGGCGGGGCACGGCCTCGAGCAGCGAGAGTATCAGCAGCTCGGCGCTGCCCTTCTTCCACTCGCGATCAATAGATTGATCTTCTATATGTAGCACTGCTACATATTATAGGTCCGGAGTGGACCGGCGTCGAGGGACGGCGAATCGCGATTGCGCGAACGGGGGGCTTTTACGCGGCTGTCAAGTACGGCTGCGCGAGGCAAAGGGCCGGGATGGCGACCCCGGAGAAATGCGTCCGTCCCCTTTGCGCCCCCCTTTGCGCCTTTCTTACCGCCTGCCGCCGGCGCCGGTTGCGCCGCCGATTGCGAGGCAGTTGCCGGCCTCCCACGCGCTCCCGTTCGCCCCCCACTCGAGGCACGTCATCCCATGGGGGATCAGGCTGCTGAAGTCGAACGAGATCCCATTCAAACTGAAGGTGTTGCTGATTGCCAGGTCGGCCGTGAATATGAAGGTGTTCGTCGTCAGGCCATCGCTGCTGCGGACAATGGATGCCTGTCTGACAAACGTGGCCACGGGTTGCCCCCAGGTGCTCCGCTTGGTGAGGTCGGTAAAGTTGCGCAGATCCGGCCTGCTGGTGTAATAGATGGTGCCTTGTCCGGCGGGCGCCAGCGCCAGGAAATAGCTGGTGATGGGCAGCGGCTGAACGCTGAAGTCCGACACCCAGAGGAGGTAAGAGTGTGCCCTGTCGACGATCGGGTTGCCCGACGAGTCCGTCATGAACAGGGACGTGAGGTCAAGATCCGCAACCACGGGGAAGTACCAGATGCAGATACCCGTCGTAGCTGAGGTCCAAACTGACCCACCCGCGAAACTGATAGTCACTTGGGAAGCGCCCGCGGGTTCGGCGGCCGTCATCGAGGCGAATGACCCGAGGAGCAGGATTCCCAGCAGTGCGAATGTTGCGAATTTCATGTGTATCTCCTTTGCGTTTACGTTAGAATTGGTACGGATCCAGATCCGCAAATCTGTTTTCGGTCCGGACCAGTACGGGAACAGTATCACCGGCGCGGACCGAGTAAGTCTTGATGGAAACTTGATGTTTTGTTGATGAAACCTCAACGGACGTCGCCGAGTTTGCCGAGTCGAACCGCTCTCCCTCGAGGCCCCCAAGCGCGTGCCGAGGCGGCGGAGCCGCAAGCTTATGCCTTCGGCCCGTTCCGGCTCGTGCCCGGCGAACGCATTCTGCGCCGCGGCGACCAGGTTCTGCCCCTTCCACCCAAAGCCTTCGAGACATTGCTGCTACTGGTGCGCAACCCCGGCCACCTGATGCGGAAGGAAGATCTGATGACGGCGTTGTGGCCCGACAGCTTCGTCGAAGAAGTCAGCCTGGCCAGTAAGATCTCGCTCTTGCGCAAGGTTCTGGAGGGGGCCGGGGCTGGTGGCCCCTACATTCAAACGGTTCCGAAACTGGGGTATCGCTTTCTTCCCGCGGTGACCCGGACCTGGGCTTCCAGCCCAGCGGCGGGAACTCCCATCCAGGCCGCGGAAGAGGCGCCGGCAGAACGAGTCATCCGGTTTATCGCGCTTCCATTTCCGATCGTGAATGGCGACGAGCGGATGGCTTTCCTCGGTCACAGCCTGCCGGAGGCGATCTCAGCTTCACTGGCGTCGCTGCGCTCGCTCACCGTGCGTTCCAGCCTGCTGGCAGCGCGCCTGGCGGAGGGCCAGCCGGATCCCAGGCACATCGCGCAGGAAGCGGACGTAGACATGCTGCTGGCGGGCACGATTCTGTGCGACGGCGACGAGCTGCGAGTCAGTGCGGAACTCATACACGCGCCGAGCGGCACGCTGGTCGGGTCTTATGTCTGCCAGACCAGGCGCGACAACGCGATCGAGGTTCAGAACAGCCTGGTACGCGGCATCGTGGAATTGCTGATGCTGCGGTTGACCGAGCGCGAGCGGCGGGTCTTGGCCCACAATGTGCCAACTTCCGCGAGAGCCTACGAATTCTACTTGCGCGCCAACCATGTGCAGCGCCAACGAACCTTTGAGAACGTGTCGATGGCGCGGGACCTGTACCGCGAATGCCTGGACGAAGACCCGGACTACGCTCCGGCCTGGGCGCGTCTGGGACGGTGCTATCGGTTCCTGGGGAAGTTCGGCCAGGAGGGACCCGACAGCCTGGAATCGGCGAAGTGGGCCTTTCACCGCGCATTTGCGCTCAGTCCCGACCTGCCCATCGCCCACAATCTGTATACCCAGATCGAGGCGGACTCAGGGCACGCCCAAGAGGCCATGGTGCGGCTCCTGGGGCAAGCGGAGAGACATCCCCACGATCCCGAACTGTTCGGGGGCCTGGTTCAGGCCTGCCGTTACTGCGGCCTCCTGGACGAATCGATCCGGGCGCACCACCACGCGCGGCGTCTCGATTCGAGGATCGTGACCAGTGTGGCCCACACGTTTTTCCTGCTGGGAGACTATCAGCGCACCCTGGAGTGGTACCCCCCGGGCGCTCTCTTCTATCTGGATCTGGCGGTTCTGGCCGTATCCGGGCGGGAGGCCGAGGCCGCCGAGTTGTTGGGCCGGCGCAGTTCTCCGGGCGGACCATTTCCGCCCATGCTCGAGTCCCTGCGTTTCTTCCTCCAGGGCGACCGTGCCCGGAGCCTTGAGATTGTCAGGCAGGCACTCGCAGCGCGGCCGGCATGGGATCCGGAAATCACATTCTACCTGACGCGGCAATTGGCCCGGGACGGAGCGCGTGCGGACGCCTTAAGGACCATGCGCGAGCTTGTAACGGAGGGGTTTTTCTGCTCGACCGCCTTGCGATGCGATCCGTGGCTGCGGCCGCTTTCCAGGCTGCCGGACTTTAAGGACGTCCTGGAGGTAATACTCAGGCGCGAGGCGGAAGCCAGAGCGGCGTTCGAGGCGGCGGGCGGACATGAGGTTCTCGCGTGACCGTTGCCCGGCGCCTTGCGCCTCCCCCGAGGACACCTTCGGGCGGGCCTTTCCCCTACTGGCGCGGCATATTATAGGCGAAATTCATCTGCAGCACGATGCGGTCGCCTTTGAACTCGGAGGGGAGCGGGGGGAACGGAACCGAGGCGCTGATTCCGGCCACCGCCGCGCGGTCCAGGGCTTCGGCGCCGGAGAACTCCGCGATCACCAGCTTGGGAACCTGGCCGTCGCGGCTTATGGAGAACTGAATAGCCACCTTGCCCCGGCGCCCGAGCTTGACGCTTTCCGGCATCACCGACAGCCAGTGCTGCTTCACGGAAGCCAGGATGCGCATCAGGTAGGGGCGGAAATCCACGCCTTGCGGGTCGGTGAGCAGTTGCATGTTGCTGCCCTGCGAGCCGGGTGACGGCGGAAGGTTGATGCCGGATCCAAAGCCGCCGGGGCCCGAAGGGCCAAAGTCGCCCACCACCAGTCCGCCCGCGGATCCACCACGAGCGGCCTGGCGAATGGCCCCGGATACCGAGGTGTCCGGCACGGGCACACGGCCCTGCCCAGGGGGAACAGGAGGTGGCGGCAGGCTGGGGGTTTCGAACGCCAGCTTGGGGGTTTCCGCCGGCTGAATCTGGGGCGGCGGCGGGGTGCCCTCTGGGCCCGGCAACTCCGTCTTGGGCACTTCCTTGACGGCGGTCTCGATCTTGGGCGGCTCGGGCAGGGGCGGCTCCGGTTTCGCAGGCTCGGCAGGCCGAGGCGCCTGCGGCAGGGTGACGGAAGGCAGCCCCATGGGCATCTGGATGCGCGGCCGGGGGTGCAGCTCGGTGGCATCGAACTCTTTGTTGATCTTGCCCTTGGTGGGCGCGTTCTGCGTCAGCTCGGTGAGCGGTTCGATGAGCGGGGTGATCCGAACCTCCGCCGTCCGCGGAGGCGGCTCGAACAGGCCTTTGGGCAGGGAAAACAGCGTCACCACCGCCGCTATGTGCACCAGCACCGAGAGGACCGCCGCTCGCCGCTTGCGAGGCCTGTCGGCGGCATCGCCCCATTGGGTGAGGATGTGAAGTTCGGCGTCAGCCGGAGGTTGGACTACGGTTTCCATCCAGCTACCAAGGACTGCGAGACCACTTGCGAGTGCTCTTCGATTTTATCAAGAATCGCAAGCGCTGCCCCTAAGCTTTGACGCGCGGCGTGGCCGGAAGTTTTCGGCGAATTTCGCGTTTCCACGGAGTCCAGGAAGGCTTCGAGCTGCAGTTTCAGGGGCTCGGCCTTGGTTACGTGCGCCTGTTCGAAGCCGATTTGGCGGTCCTCGCCCACCGAGAAAATCGCCAGGTCCTGCCGCCCGTAGTCCAGGGACAGGTACTGGCGCGGCTGAAACAGGCGCAGTTTGCGGACCCGTTCGGTGGAAACGCGGCTGGCGGTCAGGTTGGCCACGCAGCCGTTGGGGAACTGCAGCCGCACATTGGCAATATCCACCTTGGGCGAAAGGATGGAGATGCCGGCGGCGCGGATCTCGACCGGTTCGGCGCGGGCCAGGGCGAGCACGATGTCCACGTCGTGAATCATGAGGTCCAGCACCACGTCCACATCCAG
>JBEKSR010000065.1:0-26949 GCA_049516835.1 Bryobacteraceae bacterium
ACATCGCCGGCCTTTTCGCCGAAGATGGCGCGCAGCAGCTTCTCTTCCGGAGTGAGCTGGGTTTCGCCCTTGGGCGTCACCTTGCCCACCAGGATGTCGCCCGGTTTCACGGTGGCGCCGATGCGGATGATGCCGCTTTCGTCCAGGTTGCGCAGGAAGGCGTCCGCGATGTTGGGAATGTCCCGCGTGATCTCTTCCGGGCCCAGCTTGGTGTCGCGCGCTTCGATTTCGAACTCCTCGATGTGGATGGAGGTGTAGTAGTCTTCCTTGACCAGCTTTTCGCTCACCAGGATGGCGTCTTCGAAGTTGTACCCGCGCCAGGGCATGAAGGCCACCAGCACGTTGCGCCCCAGCGCCAGCTCGCCCAAATCGGTGCACGGACCGTCGGCCAGCACCGCGCCCTTGGGGACGCGCTGGCCCACCCGCACGATGGGCTTCTGGTTGATGCAGGTGTTCTGATTGGAGCGCTTGAACTTGGTGAGCTGGTAGATGTCCGCGCCCACCTCGCGCGAAAGCTGGCCTTCGTGGGCCGCGCCTTCCACGCGCACGATGATGCGTTCGGAATCCACCGAATCCACCGTGCCGGGGCGCTTGCAGAGCACCACCGCGCCGGAGTCCCGGGCCGTCACCTGCTCCATGCCGGTCCCCACGTAGGGAGCGTCGGCGCGCAGCAGCGGCACCGCCTGGCGCTGCATGTTCGACCCCATCAGGGCGCGGTTGGCGTCGTCGTTTTCCAGGAACGGAATCAGGCTCGCCGCCACCGACACAAGCTGCTTGGGGCTGACATCGATGTACTCGATCTCCTCCCGCGGCTTGAGCACGAAGTTGCCCGCCTGGCGCGCGTTCGAAAGATCGGGAACGATGCGGCCCTTCTCGTCCAGCCCCACGTTGGCCTGGGCGATGGTGTACTTGTCCTCCTCCCACGCCGAAAGGTACTCGCAGTGGGCTTCGAACTCGGCGGGCTGTTTCTTGGAGCTGAGCTTCCGGTTGACCTCCTCGGCCTCCGAGCGCCTCACAATGTCCCCCACCTTGTAGTCGGCGTCGCCGGGATTGAGAATCTTGACTTCGTCGATGACCACGCCCTTGATCACTTTCCGGTAGGGACTCTCGATGAAGCCGTACTCGTTGATGCGGGCGAAACAGGAGAGCGACGAGATCAGGCCGATGTTGGGGCCTTCCGGCGTTTCAATGGGGCAGATGCGGCCGTAGTGCGTGGGGTGAACGTCCCTCACTTCAAATCCGGCGCGCTCCCGGCTCAGGCCTCCCGGACCGAGCGCCGAGAGACGCCGCTTGTGGGTGATCTCGGAGAGCGGGTTGGTTTGGTCCATGAACTGGGAAAGCTGGCTGGACCCGAAGAACTCGCGGATGGCCGCCATCACGGGCTTGGCGTTCACCAGGTCGTGCGGCATGGCCGTCGACATTTCCTGGTAGACCGACATCTTCTCTTTGATGGCGCGCTCCATGCGCACCAGGCCAATGCGGAACTGGTTCTCGAGCAGCTCGCCCACGGCGCGCACGCGCCGGTTGCCCAGGTGATCGATGTCGTCCACGTCGTAACCCGACCCCGGCAGGGAGGCGAACCGGCGCAGCTTCAGCAGGTATTTGATGGTGTCGCGGAAGTCGTCCTGGTCCAGCGTGCGCCGGTCCATCGGGCTCTTGCCCTTGCTGGCCGGGTCGGTCAGCCACGAAGAGGGCGCGTAATCGGCGTTCTCGTGTAGCTTGATGTTGAACTTCATGCGGCCCACGCGCGAGAAATCGTACTTGCGCGGGTCGAAGAACATGCCCTGGAAAAGCTGGGTGGCGGTGTCCAGCGTGGGCGGATCGCCGGGCCGCAACTTGCGGTAGATCTCGATCAGCGCCTCGTTCTGCGTCTTGACCGGGTCCTTCCGGATGGTGGCCGAGATCACCGTGCCCACTTCGTCGCGCTCGGGGAAGAAAACTTCGAATTCGGGGACGCCGGCTTCCAGCAGCTTGCCCAGCAGCGCGGCGGTGAGCTCGCTGTTGGCGTCGGCGTACACTTCGCCGGTGGCCGTATCGAACACATCGGCGACCACATAGGCGCCTTCCAGGTCGTTGGACGCCACCTCCACCTGCTGGATCTTGGCCTTTTGGATTTCCTTGAACAGCGGATTGGTGATCTTCCTGCCCTGCGCCACCACGGTTTCGCCGCCGCGCGCGGCGATGGCGTACGACAGCTTCAGTCCGATCAGTCCCTCATCCACGCTCCAGAACAGCTTCTGGTCTTTGACGGCGATCTTGCTGGCGCGGTAGAACCCGCGCAGGATCTGCTCGTCGCTCTTGTAGCCCAGCGCCCGCAGAAACACCGAGCCGTAGAATTTCCGCTTGCGGTCGATGCGCACGTACAGGATGTTCTTGTTGTCGTACTCGAATTCCACCCAGCTTCCGCGGTACGGAATGATCTTGCCGAGGAAATATCCCTGCGCCGGAACCCGCTCGAAGAAGACCCCCGGCGAGCGGTGCAACTGCGAAACGATCACCCGCTCGGTGCCGTTGATGATGAACGTTCCGTTGTCCGTCATCAACGGGATTTCACCGAAAAACACTTCCTGCTCTTTGATGTCGCGGACGCTCTTCTTCTGGGTCTCCGGGTCCTTCGAGTAGACCGTCAGCCGGATGGTGACCTTGAGGGGCGCGGCATACGTCATGCCGCGTTCCTGGCACTCCAGCATGTCGTACTTGAGTTGCAGGCCCACCGGGTCGCCGCACTTGTTGCAGAAGGTGACGACGTTCTTATTGAAGGTCCCGCAATGATGGCACAGCACGTCGCCGGCGTGGAACGGATCGGTGCGGATGGTGGCGCCGCAGTTCCGGCACGTCGAGCGAAGATGGTGCAGCCCTTTCAGGTTGCCGCACTTGCATTCCCAGTTGCCGATGGAATAGTCGACGAACTCCAGGTCGCTGACGCCGCGGAAATCCGAGATCGGAAACACCGAGTTGAAAACCGTCTGCAGGCCGATATCCTCCCGCTCGTTGGGAAGAAGGTCCATCTGCAGGAAGCGCTCGTAAGACGTCTTCTGAACCTCGATCAGATTCGGGATGGGGATGGAGGTCTTGATTTTGGAAAAATCAACTCGTTCGGGGGCGGCGCCGTTATCTTGAATATTCATTCTTATACTCCTGACGGCCGGAGAACCTGAGCAATGAAGCGCTCAACAGTACAAAACCAACGGCGCCCCTTTGCGAAGCGCCGAGCGATCGAACAGGGGCGGGAATCGAACTTCCGGCGCGTCCGGAACGGACCCGCAAAGCGCGGATCTGGAAACCGGAGGCCCCGGAGTAAGGCGCGCGATGAAGACTGAAGCTGTGGAAGAGCGGGTGCACAAATCCCGGCGAGTAGTTGAGGGAACGCGAATGCGCAGAGATCCCCTCTCTGCAGTTTCCCCCGCACTGCAATTGAAATGCCAGGATTTCGGATGCACAGTCACCAATTGGGATCGAATCCGCTGAATCGGAGGCCCAACTATTCAGTTTAACAGGACTTACGTCCTGCGTCAAACCCAAAAAAACCCGGGGGCCACGGGCCGGGGCCGGGGAAACCTCGTCCCGACCCTTGACCCCTGACTCCTGCCTCTCAAGAATCTACTTCACTTCGACAGTCGCGCCCGCGTCGGTGAACTTCTTCTTGATGGACTCGGCTTCGTCCTTGCTGACGCCTTCCTTGATCGGCTTGGGGGCGCCGTCCACCAGGTCCTTGGCTTCCTTCAAGCCCAGGCTGGTCACCTCGCGAACCGCCTTGATCACGTTGATCTTGTTCGCGCCAACAGCCGTCAGGACGACGGTGAACTCGGTTTTCTCCTCCGCCGCCGGAGCCGCCGCCGCGCCGCCGCCACCGCCGGCCGCCATCACCGGAGCGGCCGCGGCCGCCGACACTCCCAACTTCTCCTCGAGCAGCTTGACGAGCTGAGAAGCCTCCAGCAGCGTCAAACTTTGAATCTGATCCGCAATTGCGTTAATGTCCGCCATTTCAAAACTCCTATCGAAAAATCACCAGTTATGCCTGGAACTTGTTCTCTTTCACGCCCTGGTCCACCACCACCGCCAGGTCGCGGCCCACGGCGTTGAGCGCCGTCACCAGCCGCCGGGCCGGGGCGTCGATCAGGTACAGCAACCTGGCAAAGATCGCTTCTTTCGAGGGCATGTTGGCCAGGTCGTGGATCGCCTTGACGTCGATCACGCGGCCCTCCACGATCCCCGCCTTGAAGGTAAACGTCGGGTTGGCGCGGGCGTAAGTGGTGAGCGCCTTGGCCAGCGCCACCGGATCGTTGGTGGTGTAGGCCACCGAGGTCATCCCGCGCAAACCCTTGAGCACCTGCTCGGCGGGCGTTCCTTCCGAAGCCCTCTCCACCAAGCTGTTTTTCACCACGCGGTACGTGCCGCCCACGTTGCGCACCGCCTTGCGCAGCTCGAAATCCTGCTCCACGCGCAGCTTCTCGTAGCCGGTGACAAACAGGTTCTTCAGCCGCGCCAGGTCCTGGCGCAAAGCATCGATCTCTTTCCTTTTGTCTTCCTTCTTTTTCATGGAAACACCTGTTGGGCTTTAACTGGCCGCCTTCACGCTGAACGGCGTCGTGTCGATAGCCACACCGGGGCTCATGGTGGAGCACAGGGTCGTGCTCCTCACGTACTTGCCTTTGGCCACCGCCGGCTTGGCCTTGATCACCGCCGAGATCAGGCTGGCGGCGTTCTCGATGAGCTTGCCGGCTTCGAAGCTGATCTTGCCGACGGGGGCATGGATGATGCCGGTCTTATCCACGCGGAACTCCACCTTGCCGGCCTTGATTTCCTTGAGCGCCTTGACCACGTCCATGGTGACGGTGCCGGTTTTGGGATTGGGCATGAGGCCGCGCGGACCCAGCACCTTGCCGAGTTTGCCCACCGACCGCATCATATCCGGCGTGGCGATCACCGCGTCGAAATCGGTCCAGCCTTCCGTCTGGATCTTGTTCACCATGTCGTCGCCGCCCACGAAATCGGCGCCCGCCTCGGAGGCCTCTCTCTGCTTGTCGCCGCCCGCGATCACCAGCACCTTCTTGGACTTGCCCAGCCCGTTGGGCATCACCACCGTGCCGCGAACCATCTGGTCCGCGTGCTTGGGATCGACGCCCAGCCGCATGTGGATTTCCACGGTCTCGTCGAATTTCACGTACTTGATCTTCTGGAGAAGGGGAACGGCGTCTTCGAGCGGGTATTCCTTGGCCTCTACCTGCTTCCGGGCCGATTGATAATGTTTGCCTGACTTGCGTGCCATGTTACCTCATTGGTGCCAGCGGTCCGTTCCCAAAAAAGGCAAACGAACCTCCCATTGAGATCTTTTCTAACGGGACTGCAAGTAGTGTACCAAACCGGGCGAGGGATTGTCTACTAGCCCCAAAGGGCTGGACAATATTCCGAAACCTCAAGGGGGTTGCCGAGCATCTTTACGAGCATGGCAGGGTGTGTCCGACAAGCGCTGTTGGTGGTCCTGGGATATTTCCTTGTGACGGGCATGGCTGTGGCTCAGAGCGATTCTCCGGGATCGCCGGCTCCCGCCGCGGTGGTCCCCGCCACGGTGGTCCCCGCCCCGGAAGCTCCCGCCACACCGGAGGACAAGCGCATTTTCGGCGTGCTCCCCAATTACCGCACCGCCGAGGCCTCCATTCCCTTCGCGCCCCTCTCGGCGAAACAAAAATTCACCATCGCCTTCAAGGATTCCTTCGACTGGCCGGTCTACCCCACCGCGGCCGCCTTCGCCACGCTGTACCAGCTCGAAAACCAGAACCCCTCCTTCGGCCAGGGCATGTCGGGTTACGCCCAGCGGCTTGCCGCCGCCTACGGCGACCAGATGATCGGCAACATGATGACCGAAGGCATTGTGCCCTCGCTGCTGCGCGAAGACCCGCGCTACTTCCGCCTGGGCGAGGGTTCGGGTTGGTCGCGCGCCCGCTACGCCCTGACCCGCATCTTCGTGGCGCGCACGGATTCGGGACGGAACACTTTCAACTTCGCGGAGTGGGGCGGCAATGCCGCCGCCGTGGCTCTTTCCAATGCCTGGTATCCCGACACCCGCACGGTATCCGACAACGTGCAGAAGCTGCTCATTCAGTGCGCCACCGACACCTTTTCCCAAGTGCTCAAGGAATTCTGGCCCGACGTGAAGCGGCATTTCAAGAAGAAGCACGAAGACGTCGAGACGGCCTCGGCCCGCTAGGCTTTCAGCGCCCCGCCCGCTGGATCGTTATGCGACCAACACCGATGGAGGAAGACTGCTGCCGGGCGATGTGCGCGAGTCGGAAGGGAATTTGGTCCTGGCGAGTGGATTCGAGCCACCGACCTCCTGGTCCCGAACGGGACGCTGCATGAGTATGAAGCCGCTTCACCAACCCCCCGCTATAACGTAGTGGTTGCGAACCGTTTTGTGGGTGAGCGGCAATTGATAGTCTACCCAAATAGACTCGCCATCCAGCTCCTCATGGTACTTGCCCGGACCCATTGTGGTGCACCCCTTGCGATGCTCATAACAGTCGAGCAAAGCGCGCTCACCGTTGACGATGACGTGTATCGTAGAGGTATCTGTCAGGGTTCCACCACACACCGCGCTTCCGGGGGGCAGTAGAGCGGTATGAATAGCCGAGAGTCACCGTCCCCCCACTGGATCTGCCACTGCCGCCCGTCTTCTTGGTCCATAAGAATGAACGTGTAGATGTTCTTTGTCGGATACAGGGTGAAACGCCCTACCTGTTTTTCATCTGACAACGGCTTCGGGTTGATCGGCTGTACCCAACGGTACTCCGGCCCTTTGCCCCATTGAACTTGCCAGACCTGGCCTGTTCGCGTGTCCAGCTTTAGGAAGGTGTAGATGTTATCGGTGGGGAACAAGCAATAGGGGACGCCCGGTTTCTGTGCAGGGCCAGGGTTGCAACCTTGAGCGTGAGCCAACTGAGGAGAGACGAAGGCGGACATTGCACCCGCAATCATCAGTGTTAATGTGAACCTCTTGAGCATGGTCGTACCTCGCAATCAACACGTTACCGCGCCGGATGAGACGTTGGTACAAACAGTCGGGACGTGATATGTTTGGGGATAGCCGCCTAGTTTCGGCGTCATGAACCGGGGCGAAGGCTGGGCACCCTACCCAGGGGCGGTTACTCCATTCAGGGAATCGCAAAGGGAGCGATTCAGATGAACCCGCCGTCCCGCATCGAAATCGAGAAATTCGCTAACGAGAGATTTCAAGCAGACCTTGAGCGCCGAATCAACGAGTATGCACTGAAGCAGGCTCAGGCGCTTGCACAAGTAAGGTCTAGGGGAAACAGTGGTGGCTTCCTGCCCGCGTTAATCCAGTGCAAACAGGAGAAGTTGCGGGCGGAGATACTTGCTTTGGCCGATGCATGGGTGGAGGCGGGCACGATCTACGCGGTACCCCTTCAAGTGTGGGCGGAAGAGGCTCTCGAAAAGGCGGCCGTCCTAATGGCCGCAGGGACCGTTAGCGCCCTTCGTGGCGAGCTTGACCGCATTGCGAAGAAAACCCGGAATCCGCAGAACGAGACCGGGGCTGGCAACCGGGCGATAGAAGGCGCCATGAGATCAGCGTTACGCGAAGGAAAGCTCAGGCTGAAAACGCAGAGAATCCAGGCCGGGCGTTGGCTAGGGGACCTTCCGGCGTCGGGTCTGCAAAGCGGCACCAAACCACCGAAGCTTTCATCGGTGGCCGGGAGGAAACCGGAAAGCGCGGCGTCCATCACTGGCAAACTGCCGAGGGATGCTCTTGTCGGCGGAACGAAACCGGGTTCGACCGAACCAACACCCGCACAGGGAAAGCCGTCCGGGGTGGCGAACGGCGCGGATCGTGGCGGGGCGAGTTGGCAAGACATTGAAATCTCTTTCCTGAGCGACGAGCGGGTTCAGATCCGAAGTCGTAAGAGTACCGAAACCCGCAACTACGGCGAGCTAGAGTTCGCTGATCGCAGAGCGAAGCGGGGCAAACCCAAGCCTAACTAAGCGTGGGTTACCTTGCGCGCGATGGCCGAACAGGACGGCATCATCCGGGACGGCGCAAAAACGGGCGCGACTTGGCCGAAGGTGGAGAAGCGGATACAGGAGATACGGAAGGTGCTCCGGAAGCACTTCAGCATTACCGCCGATCCCATCCCGTTCGTTGAAGGAACCGGATACCAGGCGCGTTTCAAGATCGGCTGTAGTCCTTCATTTCGCACGTAGGCGAATTTTCGGTAGTGGGTCAGTTTGAAATTCGGTTCTCTTGACCTTGGGGCTGGGGTTGCAATACTGGAAGCATGGCAATCAAATGCCCACGTGATCCGATTCAACTTGCCCACCAAGTTTTCCTCGAATCAATTGGGAGGTGGCCAAAACTGAGCAACCGAAGCCGAAAGACCCGGCTGCTGTCGCGTTGGGGCAAAAGGGAGGCATGGCGCGGGCTACCGCCCTTCCTCCTGGGAAACGGGCACAGATCGCAGCCAAAGGCGCTAAGGCGCGTTGGGGCAAGAGGAAATAAGCCGCAGTTTTTGCGGGGGTGCCCGGAGCCGCGCCTACTTCAAGAAGTGCGTATAAAGCCAGTTAAAGATGAAGGCACCAACAACGCGGGACCCGAAGAATATACTGAGTTCACGGTTGATCGTTCTGCCGAGTCTGGTTGCAATTCGTTCGGGTAGCTCCTGAATATCGCTACGGAGTCCCTTGATTTCCTGGAGTAGTTCATCCAGCGAAGCTTTGGGCGACGGATTCACGAATGGCCTTTCGCATTAGTGCGGTCATGATACACTATTAACGTCGGGAAACTGGAACGCTACCGGGCCGCCAAGACTGGAGCGCTCAGCCTCCCAAAGGAAATCCCGCCATCCTAGCCACTGGCGCAATTCCAGTATAGTGGAGAATTGTGCCATGGAGAGTCCCTCCGTTTCGCAGTTACTCGGCGACCCCGAAAACCCATAGACTATACACCGAATGCTTTTTCATCAAGCGCCGGCTGGTCGATGGAGAAAAGCCCTAAACCGATTCCATGGTATGGGACGAAAAGCACGGATGTCTTTGGCGAAGTTGGGACGCCTAGTTTTTGCAGCACGGCATTCGTAAAGGTCTGGCTCTCAATCCATACACCGCCAGCCTCCACGCCCAGAAGATTGACCTTCTGGAGCGCTGTCTGGTGGATGAATGGAATGAGCATAGAGATGGGCTGGCCCACAAAATCAGAGAGTTGCATTCCCACAGTCTACCATGATGTGCCCACACCCGGCTGACAAATGCGTTTTCAAAGAAGGTTGAGAACCATGCAGCCGCCCCAGCAATTGTTTATACGTACTACAACTTCGCCAGGATTCATCAGAGCCTGCGGGTGACTCCGGCGATTGCTACTGGAGTGACAGACCATCTATGGGAAATTGGGGATCTGGTAGGGCTTCTAAGTTGATAGGTTGAAGCCCGAATCGCTGTCTACTATCTTCCAACTTGCGATAGTAAGGGCGTCCCAAGGACCTGGCGTTGCCATTGGGGTAAAGGATGGCGATTGCTGTCTTAGGGCCCACGCTTGGAGCGTTCTCACTATATCTTTTGGCCTCATAAACGAGATAGATAGCCCTGCGCACGGAAATGGAAGCACTATATTTTCTGATCCTCAGAATCGGCATGGCAATTGACAATCCTGATCCAATTACAGCCACTTCACTGGCGAGCCGCGTATACGGAGTGCCCCCTTCATATCCGGTATACATTAGCATCGGTTCGCCGAAGACGAATCCACCAACGATTAGCTCAATGCGACAGTTTGCCTCACAAAACGGAGAGGATTGGAAGTCGCCTGTGGACTGCTTGACGAGATTGAAGATATCTTCCCGGAAGGCCGGGCATGGTGCATGATGCACCCGCACAGAGAGAAACTTAGAAAGCTCGGTTGCAGGTATCCAATCCCCTGAGATCAGCGTGAACCAGTTGTGCCCCAAGGTATCAAGCTTCACAGCTTTATCGCTCGACGTATAGACGTCATCGAGGCGCGAATCCATACAAATGACAATGCGCGATTCGTCTTCCTCCCGGCAAGCCGCCGCAATGCAAATCGTCATTGCCCTAGTATAACCGACCTTTTTTTTGCTTAGCAGGAAGGGCCGCGGGCGCAGATTTGGTCGAGGCGGAAATTTCGGTGCTGTCAAGGCGTTTCCCTTTCAAACCGGCCCACTACCGAATTTTCGCCAGAACCAAACAAAAAACTTCGGATTTGTTTTTGCCCGCCTTTCAATGTCTTAGGGGAGTTTTCGCCGAAAACTGTCCTTGCCCGCCGAATTTTCGCCCTGTTGGGTGGATATGAATACTTCACGAACCTGCGAACGCGAAAGCGTAGCAAAGGAACGGCTGCAAAGCCTTCTCAATGAATTCGACGTGGCGCGCATCACGGGCTTGTCCGTCGCGTCCGTCCGGCGGTGGCGGCTTCTTCGTCAGGGGCCGAAGTACGTCAAGATCGGCGCGGCGGTTCGCTACAAGCCCAACGATGTCCTGCCATGGCTGAGTTCGCACGGCTTTAGACGTCGGACCCCGTTTCGGGAGCGGTTGTACGCCTGCTTGGGGCGCCTCGCGGTCTCGGCGGGCGCCGAGGTCGTCCGCGCAGTCGTACACCACGTGCTCAGCAAGCTTGGATAGGGTGGGTATGGAGAGGTTTGTTCGGGGCGAGTTTCGAAACCTGAGGGGGGTCGCCAAGCACCCCGCGCGCTTGGCCTCCTGCTGTATTTCGGGGGGCAGGCCGGAGAACAGCCGCCAGAACCGCCGGGTCGTCCGCGATTGGATTCTCATCCCTGCGAACATCCGCAACTATCTGCCAAGCAGATCGTCCAAGGGAAGCGTTTCCCCCCTCGCGTCCTCTTCGAGGGCTTCCCGAGCCAGACGGCGAATGATATCGCGCTTCTCGGCGAACCGCCTCCTCCACGCCTCCTCGTCGGCGAGGGAAGCGAGAATCTGGGAGGCGATCGCATCCTGCTCCGCCTGGGGCAGAACGCCGGCCTTTTCCAGCGCCTTTTCCAGCAGCGGCGACATACTTCAAGTTTATCAGCTCTACCCCGCCGCCGTCGCCGCTTCTTCCAGCACGCAGATATCGTCCAGGTTGCGGTACTTCTCGTCGAAATCCAGGCCGTATCCCACCACGAACTGGTCCGGAATCTGGAATCCCACGTAGCTCACGTGCACCGGCCGCAGCCGGCGCTCGGGCTTGTCCAGCAGCGCCGCGATGCGGATGGAATGCGGCTTCCGCTGGTCCAGCACGTGCATGAGGTAGTTGAGGGTGATGCCGCTATCGACAATGTCTTCGACGATCAGCACCTCCGCCCCTTCGAGCGAAATGTCCAGGTCCTTGGTGACCTTCACTTCACCCGAGGTGGTCTTCCCTTTTCCGTAACTGGAAATGCCCATGAAGTCGATATACACGTCGCGCTTCATGGCCCGCGTCAGGTCCGCCAGAAAGAAGGCGGCGCCTTTCAGAATGGCGATCATGTGCAGGCGCCCCTCGGGATAATCGCGGGAAATCTGTTCGCCGAGTTCCTTGATCCGCACCTGGATCTTCTCGGAGGGGATTAACACCCGCAGCGTGGGATTAGTCATGGAGTTTCTATTATCCGCCAGGCACGAGCCGTGTGCTCATGGGCCCGATGTGAATGTGCGCGCCAGTGGCCTTGCCGGGCACGGCCTGGCGAAACGCGAAGTAGGGAATGCGATTTTCAGTGAGAAACTCGCGCAGCCAGACGCCCTCCGGCAGGTCGGGATGGACCGCCACGTCGACGCGCCCGCGGTGGTCGAAGCCTAGCGCGCGATGCACGGCCGTTTCGCCGTTGGCGCTCACCGGCAGCGGCTTGCCGAACTGTCTGGCGAACGCCATCTCCACCCGCGCCAGCGTTCCCGCCGTGAAGATGCCATCGCCATCGTAACGATCGGCAATCTGGGGCGCCTCGGCCGGCTCCTCGGCCAGCTTGTTGGCCAGCGCTTCTTCCGCCTGGGCCATCTCGGTCAGTTCGCGCACCAGGCTGGCGCGCGATTCCGCCAGGTCCGCCTCCTTGCGCGCCCGGTCCATCTCCTCCAGGAACCCGCCCAACGAGAGCTGCGACGCCGCGCCCGCCTCCACCAGCCGTTTCGCTTCGTCGAGCGCTTTCCTGCGGCGGTCGAAGCGGCGGCTGGCAGCGGTCATCATCTCGTCGGTCTGCTCCGCGGTCAAATCCTGGCCGTACAAGGTTCGCCGCAGAATGGCCGCGTCCTGGGCATCGGCCATGGCCTCTTCGGCTTTCTGCAATTGGGCCCGCGGCGCCGCCCCGGCCTCCACCAGGGCCCGCAGGTTCCGGACTTCGGCCTGGGCGCGCGCCACTTCCGGCGCATCGTCGGTTTGCGCGCCAACCGCGCCCGCGCACACCAATAACACCAGGCCGAAACACCAACGCATGATACCTCATTGTAGTACGATACTCACAGGAGCCAAAGACATCCAAGCCGCCGCCCCCACCTGGCTCGTTGCCGTCCGCGCCGCCGCATCCAAGAAAGCCGCCGACACCCAGGTCCTGGACCTCAGAGGCATCACTTCGTTTACCGATTTCTTCGTGATCGCTACCGGCGCCAACCCGCGGCAGATTCAGGCCATCAGCGACGAAGTCGGCCTCCAGTTGAAGCAGCAGGCCGGCGAACTGCCCTTCAGCATCGAGGGTTACAACCAGGCGGAGTGGGTGCTGGCCGATTACGGCGACCTGCTGGTCCACATCTTCTCGCCCAAAGCCCGCGAGTATTACAGCCTGGAGCGTCTCTGGCGCAGCGCCAAGACCGTCGAGATCCCCGCCGAGTGAAGATCCAACTCTATTTCATCGGCAAGCCCAGAGACCCTCACGCCAATGCCCTGGCCGAAGATTTTCTGGGCCGCGCCGCCCGTTACTCCACCGCCCAAATGCGGGAAATCCGGCCGGATCGCTTCGATCTCTGGGCCAGGCATGCCGCCGCGCGCAAGATTTTTCTCGACCCCGCCGGCAAGCCCCTGGATTCCGCCGCCTTCACCGCTTTGATCTCGCAAGCCCAAATGGAGGGTCGCGATTTGGTCTTCCTGGTGGGCGGCCACGACGGGTTGCCCGCCGGCTGGGCCGCCCGCGCCGACCTGCTGATTTCGCTCTCTCCCATGACTTTTCCGCATGAACTCGCCCGCGTTTTGCTGGCCGAGCAGATCTATCGCGCCCTGGCAACCTTGCGGGGCCATCCCTACCCGCGCTAAGGTAGTGCCTGCATGTCTTGGTTTCGGCGAGACAAGCCGCCCGACGAAAAACTCCCCATGGTGGAGAATGGGGAGCGCCGTGTGCGCACCGAGGGTCTCTGGCAAAAATGTGAAGCCTGCCGCCAGATTATCTGGAAAAAAGAGCTCGAGGCCAACTGGAACGTCTGCCCCAAGTGCGGAGCCCACTCCCGCATGGACGCCGTCTCCCGTCTCAAGATGCTCCTGGATGGCGGCCAGTTCCACCAGTTCGACGCCCGCCTGCGCTCCTCCGATCCGCTCGGTTTCGTCGACAGCAAGCCTTACAGCCAGCGCCTCGATGCCAATCAGCTAGCCACCAAACTCTCCGACGCGCTGATCGCCGCCAGCGGAACTCTGGACGGCCGCCCCATCCAGATCTGCGCCATGGAGCCGCGCTTCATCGGCGGCAGCATGGGGGCCGTGGTGGGCGAAAAAATCGCCCGGGCGATTGAACGCGCCATCGAGCTCCGCCAGCCGTTGGTGATCGTTTCCGCTTCCGGCGGCGCCCGCATGCAGGAAGGCGCCATCAGCCTCATGCAGATGGCCAAGATCTCATCCGCCCTGATGCGCCTGGACGAGGCCCGCCTGCCGTTTATCAGCGTGCTCACCGACCCCACCACCGGCGGCGTCACCGCCAGTTACGCCATGCTCGGCGATCTGAACATCGCCGAACCCGGCGCCCTGATCGGCTTTGCCGGCCCGCGCGTCATCGAGCAGACCATCCGCCAGAAGCTGCCCGAAGGTTTTCAGCGCGCCGAATTTCTCTTGAAGCACGGCATGTTGGATGCCGTGGTCCCGCGCCTGGAGCTGAAATCGTACATCTCCAAGGCGCTGAAATTTTTGGTGGCGTGAACTACCCCGATTCCGTTCGATTCCTCTATTCGCTCGGCAACGAAATCAAGACCGCGAAGCTCGGCCTCGAGCGCATCCGCGCCGTGCTCGAAGCCCTCGGCCGCCCGCAAGACCGGCTCCGTTTCCTTCATGTCGCCGGCACCAACGGCAAAGGCTCGACGTGCGCCATGATCGAATCGGCGCTGAGAGCCGCCGGGGCGCCCTATGGGCCCCGTACCGGCTTGTTCACCTCCCCGCACCTGGCCGAACCCACCGAGCGCATCCGCATCGGCGGCCGCCCCGTCGCCGCCGAACGCTTCGCCGAAGCTTTCGACCGGGTCCACGCCGTCAACGCCCTTGAGGATCACACCACCTATTTCGAAACTGTCACCGCCATGGCATTGCTGGTTTTCGCCGAAGAACGCGCGGACATGGTAGTGCTGGAAGTGGGCCTCGGCGGACGCCTGGACGCCACCAACGTGGTCTCGCCGGATCTCTGCGTCATCACGCCGGTGGATTTCGACCACGAAGCTTTCCTGGGAAAGAGCCTGGAATCCATCGCCGGGGAAAAGGCCGGAATCCTGAAGCCCGGCGTGCCCGCCGTGTTCGCGCGCCAGCGTCCCGAAGCCGCGCGGGTGCTGGATCAGCGCGCCGCCGAGCTTTCCATCCCGGTATTCCGCACCACCGATTGGTCGGTTCGCGATCTCGACGTAGACGCCCGCGGCAGCCGCTTCCGGCTCACGGGCGAGCGCCATCTTCACCTGGCCTGCCCGCTGGCCGGCGAGCATCAAGTGGAGAACGCCGTCACCGCCGCCGTAGCCCTGGCGCGCCTCGGTATTGCGGATTCCGCCATTGAGACCGGCATCGCGCGCACCCGCTGGCCCGGCCGTCTCGAGCGCGTTTCCGAGCGCCCCGAGATCATCCTCGACGGCGCCCACAACCCCGCCGGCGCCCGCGCGCTGGCGGCTTACATCGATCGCTTCTACTCCCACCGCCCGGTGCGTCTGATCTACGGCGCCATGCGCGACAAAGCCATCGACGAAATCAGCGGCATCCTCTTCCCGCGCGCGCAACAGGTGATCGTCACCGCCCCGCAACAGGCACGCGCCCTGGCGCCCGAGGCTCTCCGCGATATCGGCGCCCACCCCGGCCTGCGCACCGCGCCCACCCTCCGCGACGCCCTGGCGCTAGTCGAAGACGCCTCACCCGAAGACGTCATCTTCATAACCGGATCTCTATTCCTGGTAGCCGAGGCCCGCGCTATCCTCACTTCAGAAGCGCATTGATCGCCACCTGCGAGATGGCTTCATCCACCTCGCTGGCCGCCCCGCTGCACGCCACCGCGCCGATAATCTTGTCGTCGACCTTGATCGGCAGCCCGCCGCGGTTGGGAAACCCGTCGGGATACACCAGCACTCCGAGGTTACCGCCCTTCAACGAATCTTCGGCCGCCGCCGACGGCCGCCCGTAGATGGCCGCATATCTAGCCTTCTTCTGCGCAAATTGGATCGTGTTCAGCGTGGCGCCATCGGCCTTTTGCAGAAACAGCAGGTTCCCGCTTTCATCCATGATGCAGATAGTCACCTGCACATTGCGCTTCTGCGCCTCGCTTTCCGCCGCCGCCACCATGGTCTTGATGGCCGCCAGGTTCAGATACTTCCGCGAAGGCAGCTCCGCCGCCGACGCCACTAACACCGCGCTCAGGCACAACACCATAAGTTTCAACATGGGGCCATAATAACCGAAAGTGAAGATGGGCCGCGTCACGCCGGAGGATGCGCGACATCTTGGTGGGGCATGCTTTAGCTTGCCCTTTTAGCCAGGAACTGCTCCAACACCGCCTGGAGTTCCGGTATCCGTGCGGACGCGACGTTCCAAACTTCCTCCAGGTCCACCCCGATGTAATCGTGAATCAGCACGTCGCGCATGCCGCAGATGCTCTTCCAGTCGAGCGATGCCAGGCGGCCTCGCGCCTCAGCCGAAACCCGCTTGGCCGCCTCGCCGATCACCTCGACGTTCCGGATGACTGCGTCCTGTAATTCCTCCGACGCCATGAACGCCGCTCTGCCGGGCCCGGTGAAGCGCGTTATGCGGTGGCAGCGCTCCAGCATGTGGTGCAGGTACAGCCGATCGTCTTTCACAGCGGCGTCGCCTCTCGAAGGATTCTGTCGCGCACGTACCAGTGGAGCGATCGCTCGGTGCCGACGTGGACCTTCATCCCGAGCAACTCCTGAAGATCCTGAACCAGCCCGGCGTGGTCCAGCAGACTCCTGCCCGGCTCCCACGCCACCAGAAGATCGAGGTCGCTCTCCTCATTGGCATCACCGCGGGCCACGGAGCCGAACACGCGCAGGCCGTGAGCGCCGCGCCGTTCGGCGAGCCGCAGGATTTCCTCCCGCCGTTCCGCCCGCAACGTGTCCAGGGTGACCATGTCTCTATTGTGCGACAATTCCGGGCGGCAATCATAACGAACCGGAGTTCAGTGAATCTGGCCCGAATTCAAGACCGGTTCGCTAGGGAAGTAAGCCCTCATCATTCCCTGGACCACCACGAGCCACGGAATCGCGTTCGCACACAGATCGTCACAGAGGTCGGGGCGGTTCAAGATCTTCGACACTGCGTGACCGAAACCCCCCTCACCCAGCGGAACCATATTCCAGGGAGCGGAGTCGGGCTTGGCGTGCAGCAGGCTATTCATGGTTGCCGTTAAATCCCGGCCGGCAACCACGGGGCTGTGCTGCCACTTCGCCTGAATCGCATCGAACATCTTCGCAAGCCCAGGGGCATCACCCTGCTGCCACCCTCGCTTCCACCGTTCTATGTCGTTCGGATAGAGGTGTAGGTACAGCAGGATGGCAGCACGCTCCACCAGAGCGCGAAGGAGAACGTGCGCTCCGAAAAGATAGCCTTGCCTGATCAGTTCGCGGATCGACAGAGCGATACTGAGCGCCTGGGCGATCACTTGGCAGGCCATATTCTGATGGTCCGATAGGACACGACCGTGGGACCTCGGCGCCGTACTGGCGTTCTGCTCCATCGCCGAGCTAATAAGCTGATCAAAGTGAAAGAGGAGTTCTCGCCCGAGGTATGGCTCATTTCCGGGCGTGAATACCACCGGATTTGCTTTAGGCTGCATGTTGACGATCAGCGACCGTCCCTGGACACGAGCGCATGGACTCCCGGTGCCTGTTCCTCTACGAAAACTGGTGGCGCATACGGGAATCGATCCCCATTATAAGTCTTCAGAGGTCTGCCGTCCGGCATCGTGCCTACGGAGTTCACACCCCCGGCGGGCCACGGCCTGTTCGGCGTCTTCGATCTGGCCTCGTTTTCGATTGCCCTCGGGACATTTTTGTCCGACACTTGGAGTGTGAGAGGTAGCGAATTTGTGCGGCGCATTCAGGCCCTGGGCAGGGAGCGCGGTGTCGAAGTCCAGTGGACCGCTCATCGCTGCGAGTGAAGGAGGGACTATGCGTACGTTCGTGTATCCAGCCAGGTTTGAGCATGGGGACAAGCCGGGAGTCCTGATGATTACGTTCCGGGATTTCTCGGAGGCGATCACGCAGGGAAAAGGAGAGAAGGACGCGCTTTGGCAGGCGGCGGATTGTCTGGAGGAGGCGATCGCCGGAAGAATTGCCGACGGGCGGGCGATCCCCAAGGCGTCGAGGGCGGCGCGGGGCGAACGGCCGATTCCCGTCCCGGCACCGATGGCCGCGAAGGCGGCCCTGTATCTAGCGATGGGAGAGGCCGGAATGACCAATGTGCAGTTGGCGCGAAAGCTCGGTTGCGACGAGAAGGAGGTGCGGCGGATGCTGGATCCCAGACACCCCACCAAACTGCCGCGGATCAAGGAAGCACTGGAGGTGTTTGGAAAGAGCTTGGTGGTGAGCGTAGAGGAGGCGGCGTGACGCGTGTCGGTTGCTTGCGTTGCACCTCCCTCCCGGTTCGCTGGCCAGGAACCCTTCGGTGATCCCGCGCCGCAAATGGTAGGATGAGGCATATGCAACTCACGATCCGGTTGCTGCGCGAAACAGACGGCCGCTGGATTGCCGATATCCCCGAACTGCCCGGCGTGACCGTATACGGCGTGACCCCTGAAGACGCCACCCTAAGGGCTAAGGCCCTTGCGCTCCGCGTAATCGCCGAAGAAATCGAGCACGGGGAATTGCCGCCCGAAGCCGATACGTTGCGATTTTCCATAGCCGCATGAGCGAATGGCCCGCGACCAAGGCTCGGCGCGTGCTTGCCGCGTTGCAGCGGATCGGTTGGCGTATCGTCCGCACCTCCGGCTCCCATCGGACATTACGACGTGACGGGTGGCCCCAGTACCGTTTCGCCTACCACGACAAAGAGGAATTGGGGCCGGTCATTCTGGCTGAAATCGCCAAGCGCACGGGCTTGCGCCCGGAGAATCTGTAGCTCCGCGGGTCCGCCCCCTGCCCCCGCCCCCCTGCTATCATTGCCTCAAGCGATGAGCTACCTCCGTTCCCTGCTCTTCTCCATCCCCCTGATCTATCTCTCCACCATCGTCATGGGCGCTGTGTCGCTCGTCGCTTCCTTCTTCGACCCCACCGGCAACTCGCAGCATCGCATCGCCCGCGTCTGGGGAAAAATGCTGCTGGCCGTCAGCTTCATCCACGTCCGCGCCGAGGGCCTCGACAAACTCGACCCCCGCGGCAGCTACGTCTTCGTCGCCAACCACGCCAGCTACATGGATGTCCCCGCCATCCTCTCGCGCCTTCCGTACCAGTTCCGGTTCTTCGCCAAAACGGAGCTCTTCCAGATCCCCTTCCTGGGCACGCACCTGCGCCGCGCGGGCCACCTGACGGTCGATCGCTCCAGCGCCCGCGCTTCGCTCAAGAACATGAGCGCGGGCGCCCGCTTGATCGCCGAGCGCGGCATCTCCGTGCTGCTTTTCCCCGAAGGCGGCCGCTCGCCCCACGGTCTCCGCGAATTCAGGGATGGCGCGGCCTACATCGCCATCAAAGCCGGCGTGCCGGTGGTGCCCATCGCCATCGTGGGAATGCGCCGGCTGCTCCCCATGGGCTCGATTCACATCCGCCGCGGAAACGTCGTGTTGCGCGCCGGCGACCCCATCCCCACCGCGGGCCTCAAGCTCTCCGGCCATACGGAGCTCACCCTGCGCCTCTACCGTGAGGTATCGCACCTGCTCGAAGAGCCCGCTCCCGCACCCCCGCGCTAAGCTCGAATCATGGGCCTTGCCACATGCCGCCACCTCGGCGCGGCGTTGTGCTTTCTGGCTGCGCTGCCGGCCGCTGAATTCACCACCTACATCGGAGATGTCAACGATTACCACGTCGCGCGCGTCGCCGCCGATTCCGCCGGGAACACCTACCTCGCCGGAAGCCGCATTGTCGGCGCCTTGTCCGAAGCCGTCGTCATGAAGCTGGACCCCACGGGCAAGATCGTCCTGTTCACCATTCTCAGCGGCAAGGGCAGTGACGCAGCCAACGGCCTCGCCCTGGATGCCGCCGGCAACATCTATATAGCCGGCTCGACATCCTCCCCGGATTTCCCCCTGCACAACGCATTTCAATCCACGCCCGGCCCCGGCTTTCTGGTCAAACTCAGCGCCGATGGCAGCCAGTTGCTCTACTCCACCTACTTCCCGGCCGCCATTACCGCGCTGGCCGTGGACGCCGCCGGCAGCGTCTACGTGACTGGCTCGACCTACTTGACCAGCTTCCCCGTCACCCCTGGCCTGCCCGCCGGATCGGTCTGGTTCAGCCCGGTTGCGATGACCAGCGGCGGGTTCCTCACCAAGATCTCCGCCGACGGCTCGCACATTGTCTATTCGGCGCTCTTGGCCGGCTACACGGTGAATTGCGGCGGCGGCAGCAGTTGCTTCACCGGCGGCCGCTACACCACGGGCGTCTCCGTGGCCGTGGACGCGGCCGGCGAAGCCTACATGACCGGGAACACCAACACCACCGACCTGCCCACCACGGCCGGCGCTTTTCTGACCAATGGCACCGGCGCTTTCGTGGCCAAGGTGAACGCCGCCGGATCGGCTCTGGCATACCTCACCTACATCAGCGCCACCAACTTCATCTATGCCCCCATTGCCAATCCAGCCAACATCGCGGCCACCGTCGCGGTGGACGCCGCCGGCAACGCGTACCTCACCGGCGCCACTTTCGACCCCAGTTTCCCGGCCACCCCCGGCGCGTACCAGACCACTTTCGCCGGACCCTATCAGCCTGGGGTCAACTACCCGCTCCCACCCACCGATGTTTTCGCCCTCAAGCTCAACCCCTCCGGCTCAGCTTTGGTCTGGGCCACTTACATCGGCGGCACCGGCGCGGATGCTGCCAAATCCGTGGCCCTCGACGCCTCCGGCAATGTCTGGCTCACCGGCACCACGGCTTCAACGCAATTCCCCAACGCGCAAGGATGGTCGAACAGCGGCGATTTCCTGACCGGGATCAACCCCTCCGGCTCAGCCCTGGTCTACTCCGCCCGTTACCCCAGCGATGCCGTCTCGCAATCCGTGGCCGCCGATTCCACGGGACTCTTGCACGTCGCCGGGCCCACCGGCATTGTCGGGACGGTGGCGCCCAGTGGCACACCCCTGATGCGCATCTTCGGCATCGCCAACGCCGCGTATGGCCCGCTGCTGGGCCGCATCGTGCCCGGCGAATTGATCTCCATCTACGGCCCGCACATCGGCCCCGCCAAGCCTGTTACTGCTGTCGCCTCCTCGGGCTTCCTGCCAACCTCGCTCGCGGGCGTGCAAGTGCTCGTCAACGGCGTAGCCGTCCCGCTGCTCTACGTCTCCGATTCGCAGATTAACGCGGTCGCCCCGCAGGCCGCGTCGCCCAACAGTTCGGTGACCGTCCAGATCGTCTCAAGCAGCTTCACCAGCCCCATTTTTCCAGCAACCGTGGTGGCCGCCGATCCGCAAGTCTTCCAAAACCCCGTCGGCACCGCCGCCGCCGTCAACCAGGATGGCACTGTGAACTCGGCTGCGAACCCCGCCAGGGCCGGTTCCATCGTCTCCATCTGGGCCACCGGGACGGGCGCGATCTACCCCGGGCCGCTCGACGGCCAGATCTCCACCACCGCTCAGGATTATGATTGCTGCCAGATAACACTCGGACCGGTCGTTTACGCCGGAGCCGCACCCGGCATGGTAGCGGGGGTGGTTCAGATCAATTTCCAGATACCCGCGGCGTCCGTCAGCACGGCAGGCTCCTATGGGTTCGAGGTGATCGCCGACGGTCTATCCTCGAGCACGGTCGGAATCTACGTGACGCCGTAAGCTGCGAAAACCGGGGACTGACGACTCTGTCCCCAGGCGCGCTTTCTTGCGCCGCGCGGACAGAGCCGTCTGTCCCCGCCTTTTCGCCCGCGGACACCGCCCGATCCGGACGTCTGTGTCCGCTGGACCACTCGAGGCCGGCCACGCGCAGAAAGACCGGGAGCTTTCTCAAGCGGTCGCCCGCCCCGAGGGCCTGAGCCGAGCCGGGCTTACTTGAGCCAGATGGTAAGGTCCGGCGCCACGGCGCTGCCCACGGCCAGCTCCGCCACCACCGGGCCCGTGGGGATGAAGGCCGCCGGCACGCGCGCGTTCACTTGCAGCAATCCGACGGCGCCGGGGGCGCTGCCGGCATACAGGATTTGGGCGGGGAAGCCGGCCACCGTCAGGGTCACCGGCAGCCTGGGGCTCGGGTAGGGGGCCGCCGCGGCCTGGCCCGATACGTTGGGGCCGTTGGTAAGCCCTTCACCGGTCGCATAGAAAGTCAGAATCGATCCCAGCGCCGTGGGGGCGATTGCGGAATTGGGAGAGCCGTCCGGGTTCACCACCACCGGGAACAGGGCGGGGGCCGCGTCCACCACCGCCAGATCCAGCGAGCCGGTCGGGCTGCCCTGGTAGAGCGTCTGCACATGGGTGACGGCATTGCCCGCTACGGTGTAGGGCGCCTGCACGTTAAGCTGGCCGAACTGCGTGTAGAACATCGGCGCGGGCACGCCGTCGAACCGGACTTCGGCGCCGCTCAGCAGGTTGGCGAGCACGCCGCTCGAATCCAACGCGCCGGCCACCCCCGACTCGGGGCCCAGGCCCGCGCCGAAAATGACGATCAGTTCTCCGGGAGCGATGGGGCCGGGCAGAAGGCTGGCGGCGCTGACCGCCGAAAGAGGCGGCATCGCCACCGGCGCGGGCGGCGGCGGCGCGGCCTCGGGAACCAGGCGGCGGACACGGTTGTTGCCGGTGTCGGCAAAGTAGAGGTCGCCCGCGCCATCCAGAACCAGGCCGCCGGGCGCGGTGATCTGGGCGGCTGCCGCCGGCCCTCCGTCTCCGCCGAAGGCGGCGGCATTCTGGCCGGCGATGGTGTGGATCACGCCGTCGGGCGTCACCTGGCGAATGCGGTTGTTGCCGGTGTCGGCAATGAAGATGTCGCCGTTATCGTCCACCACCACGCCGAGCGGAGCGTTGATGCTGGCGGCGGTGGCGGGGCCTTCGTCTCCGGAGAAACCGAGCGCGCCCGTGCCCGCCACCGTGGAAATGGTGCCGGAAGGGTCCACTTTGCGGATGCTGTGGTTCCAGGTGTCGGCGATGAAGAGGTCGCCGGCGGAATCGAGGGCGCAGGCGCTGGGCCCATTGAGCTGCGCCAAGCGCGCCGGTCCGCCATCGCCGGTATTGCCTGGGGTGCCGTTGCCCGCGGCATTTATAACCAGGGCTTGCGGCGCGGCTTGGAGCACGGCGTCGCTTCCCCAATCCACCACGAACAGCTTGCCCCCGCGGCCGGTGCAGACGCCATAGGGTTCGCTCAGCAGGGTCTGCGCGGGCGGCGTGCCTTCCACCGGGGGGCCTGCCTTCCCGGTGCCCGCCAGGTTATGTATGAGGCCATCGGCGGTCACCTGCCGGACGCGCTGGTTCCATTCGTCCGCGATGACAATATCGCCGGCGGCGTCCACCGCGACCCCCGAGGGTCCATTGAGCGTGGCGGCGGAGGCCGCGACTTTGTCGGCGGCGGGGCCGGCCACGCCTGTCCCCGCCAGCGTCCGAATCACGCCGGTGGGAAGCACCTGGCGCACGCGCTGGGTGCCGGTGTCGGCAATATAGAGACTGCCGGCGCTATCCAGAGCGATGGCGGAAGGCCGCAACAGCAGGGCGTTCGTGGCCAGGCCGCCATCGCCGATGGCATGCAGGTAACTGTCGCCCGCCACGGTCTGGATTTGGCCGTTGGCCACCTTGAGGATGCGCACGCCGGCGGCGATGTAGAGCACCCCGTTCAGGTCCACCGCCACGTCGCGGGGGTTGGTCTGTGCCGCGGGGTTGGTCCACGCTCCGGCCGCCGTGTAGGAATAAACGAGGTCCTCGCAGGCGACGTAGAGCGTGCCGGCGACATCCACGGCAACGCCCACCGGAGTAGGCGCCGGGGTGCTGGAAGAACCGCCCACCACGGTGGAGATGACGCCGCCGGCGAGGATTTTACGCACCCGGTTGTTATGCGAATCGGCGATGTACAGGGCGCCGAAGCGGTCCAGGGCGAGGCCCGCGGGAAAGTTGAGCTGCGCGTTGACGGCCGGGAAGCCGTCGCCGTTGTACCCGGCCAGGCCGGTCCCCGCGACGGTGGAAATTATGCCGGCGGGGGTCACTTTGCGCACGCGGTGGCGCTCGAATTCCGAGAAATAGAGGTTGCCGGCGGCGTCCACCACCACATTGCGGGGCGTGACCAATTGGGCGCCGGTGGCTGCCCCGGTATCGCCGGCGCCGCCGCCGGCCACCGTGCCGATGACGCCGTCGGAGCCGATACGCCGCATGCGGCCGTTGCCGTAATCGGCCACGTAGAGATTACCCGCCAAGTCCGCGGCCAGCCCGTAGGGGAGGTTGAGCTGGGCGGCGGTGGCCGGGCCGCCATCGCCGCTGAAGCCCGCCACGCCGGTTCCCGCCAGGGTGGTGATGACGCCGCTGGTCGAGATCTTACGCACGCGGTGGTTGGCGGTGTCGGAGAGGTAGAGATTGCCCCACCGGTCCACGGCAATGCCCTGGATGGTGGAGATCTGAGCGGCCGTGGCCGCGCCGCCATCGCCCATGTTGGCGCTTCCGGCCACGGTTTCGATGCGATAGGTCACGCGCGGCGCGGCGGCGCCCCGAGCGGCTGGGGTCCACGCCAGCGCCAGCAGCAGGCACAAATGACGTTTCATCGCGGGATTCATGAAGTTGGTGGCGGCGGGGTTCAAGAATTCTCAACTTGTGCCGAAAAGTAGGTTGTAGACCAGAGTGTAATGAAGGAACTCCAAGGCGAAGGCCAAATCGAAATAAAGGAGCTTGAGATGCGTTTTATACGCGCTGCCGTAGACGGATGATCCGCGCGGCCCTCATGGCGTGCCTCCTGCTGGGGGATCTCACGTGGGCGCAAGGTGCCATCCGATTGAAAACAAGGACTATCGATACCGCGCTGGCGGCGGGCCAGGGACGGCCGGCGGGACGCCCTCTGCCCGGTGGACGACACTATCTTTTGCAATTCCCGTCCTATCCCGGGCCGGAGCTTCGGCAAGAACTGGCGCGGCGCCGCATTCGCGTGCTGCAATACGTCCCGGACAACACCCTGATGGCCCTGGCCGGCCCAGGGTTGAACCTGGAAGGCCTGGGGGTGATTTGGGCCGGCGAGCTGGAGGCTGAGGACAAGATCAGTCCGCTGCTGGCGACCCATGCATCCAATGCCTTCCTGGTGATCTTCTACCCCGATGTGGACATGGAAAAGGCGCGCGCCGTGGCGCGCTTGGAAGGTTTCGAGATCCTGGAGAACCCCGACCTCCTGCCCGCGCAACTGCTGGTGATCGGAGCGTACAACGCCATTTGGGGGCTGGCCGCGTGGGACGAAGTGTCCTATATTATGCCGGCATCCACGGACCTGTTGGCGGGGAACCCGGTGATGGCGTGCCCGGGACCCCTCACCGAAGCCGGACCCATCGGAGATTACGTGGAAGTGGGGACCGGCTGGTCCAAAGACCCCAACGGGAGCGTCGCGCTGAAGTACTTTTTTGAGACCCTCACCAACAAAATGGATCAGAACACGGTGCGGGGTGAAGTGGAGCGGGCGTTTCAGGTATGGGCGAGCTATGCCAACGTCGGTTTCTCGGCGGGCCAGGTGCAGGGGGCGGTGCGCTCCATCGACATCCTGTTCGCCAGCGGCGCGCACGGGGATGCCTATCCGTTCGACGGGCCGGGCGGAGTTCTGGCCCACACCTTTTATCCGGCGCCGATCAACGGCGAGCCCATCGCCGGAGACATGCACTTCGATGCCGACGAGAACTGGCACGCGGGAACCATCGTGGATCTGTTCTCGGTGGCTTTGCATGAAACCGGGCATGCGCTGGGGCTGGGACACTCGAGCAACCCGGGAGCGGTGATGTATCCGTATTACCGGATGCAAACCGGGCTGACCAGCGACGACATCGCGGGCATTCAAGCGCTATACGGCGCCATCAGCGCGCCGCCGGCGAAGCCTCCGGTGCAACCGCCGGTGGTGGTGCCACCCGTGCAACCGCCGGTGGTGCAGCCGCCGGTGCAGCCGCCAACCAGCGCGGATACCACCCCGCCATCGCTGAGTATTGTCTCGCCGGGGTTGACGATGGTGGCCACATCCTCCGCTTCCATCGCGTTCAGCGGCACCGCCAGCGACAACGTTGGTGTCGCGGCGGTGAAATGGACCACCTCGACCGGATACTCGGGCACCGCTGCCGGCACTAGCAAGTGGTCCGCCAGTGTGCCGCTCCTGGTGGGCAACAATGTAGTCACCATCCGCGCCTTTGACGCCGCCGGCAATTCCTCATGGCGCGCGATCACGGTGGTTCGGCGCTAAGGAAGGCTGATTCTTGGCTTAGTACCCTACTGGTTTCCATAGTTGCGCCGATAGAGGCAATAACACCATGGATGCCCGAAGCACCCGCCGGCAGGTTTCCAACCCGGGAATGCGGACCCTGGGCAAGCCCGTGGCGGTCTGCACCGAGGAATCCTGGCTGGACCTGCTGAGACCGGAGCGGGAACGCCAGGCCGAGCTCCAGGCGGCGCACGACGGCGGGCTTTGGATTGACGAGACCGAAGGGCTGCTGTTCGCGCTGGCACAGGCGGTCGAGCAGCGCGACCGCTTTATGATCGGGCATTGCGAGCGGCTGGCCTTTATGGGCGTGGCCATGGGAGTGGTCATGCGGCTGGAACGCACCAACCTGCTGGCGCTTTACCGCGGCGGTTATCTGCACGACGTTGGCAAGCTGGGGATTCCGGATTCGATTCTGTTCAATCCCGGCGCGCTGACCGCGCAGGAATGGGCGATTATGCGCACCCACCCGGCGCGGGGCGAAGAGATCTGCCGCCACCTGAACTCGCTCCGCCCGGTGCTGCCCATCATCCGGCATCACCATGAGCGCTTCGACGGCTCCGGGTATCCCGACGGCCTGCGGGGCGAGCAGATTCCGTTGCTGGCGCGCGTGATGCAGATTGCCGACATCTACGATGCGCTCACCAGCCCTCGGAGCTACAAGCGGGCTTACTCTCCGGCCGAAGCGCTGGAGACGATTCAGAAAGAGACCGGCCGCGGCTGGCGCGATCCCCAGATGGTGAAGCTCTTCTTGCGGCTGCACACACACGTCCTCTCGCAGCACACCTGCCACGCCGCCGAAATCGGCCACAGCCTGGAAGCCCTGCGGGCATCGCTGGCCACCCTGCAAGATTTCCCGGCGGATTCGGTGGCATAGTGGCGCAGGCACGAGTGCTCAATGCCACTTAGTTTTCGTGAAATCGATATTCTGCATGGATTGTGGGGCGGGCAATCCTGCCCGCAAGCCGGCCTTCCGGCCGGCTGGACCCGCTGGAAAGCGGGTCCGCAGGCTGAAAA
>JBEKSR010000066.1:0-26627 GCA_049516835.1 Bryobacteraceae bacterium
CTCGGCCAATGTCCGGCATTCCAGCGTCGCCATCAAAGAGACCAGGTCGTAACCGCAAGACCCGGCGCGCGCCGCCAGCGCCGACAGGTTCTCCGGCGGATGCACGATATCGGCGTCGGTGAAGAGCAGGTACTCGGCCTGGAAAGGCTGGGCGGCGCGAATGCCTTCCGCGGCAGCCCACAGTTTGCCGGTCCAGCCTGCGGGCACGCGGCCAGCCCGGACCACCTCGAGAAGCCCGGCCGGAGCCGCGCCGCGCGCGGCATCGGCCGTGCCATCGGCGCTGGCGTCGTCCACCAGCACCATGTGGAACTCACCCGGATACCGCTGCCGGGCAAGCGAGCCAATCGCGCGCGCCACCACCAGCGCCTCGTTGCGCGCTGGAATCACCGCCACAGCCGCGGGCGCCACGGCAGGCAGCGCGCCTTCCGGCGGAGCGTCGCGCATGCGCCAGAATCCGCCGCGCCCGAGCAGCAGGTAAATCCAGATAGCCAGCGCCGCCGCGCCCGCCAGTTCCAGAACCATAGATCCGCATTATCGCGCGCGGAGCACCGGAAATTGGAGAGCTCGTTTCGTAGTGGGTCACCCCACTGGGGTCTGGCCGATCCCCGCAGTTTCGACGTTTTCCGATGAGAAATAGAACACTGGCGGCCCACTATCCAGATTAAGAGAGCCGATCGGCTCTTAATCAAACTGGGCTTCAAGAGAAAATGAAGAACTCGATCCCTGTCTTGTTCACAGTCACGGCTGGCTTCGCAGTTGCCGAACTCTCTGCCGGTACCGTTTATCGATCAACGGTTCTGGCTGATCCTCCGATGGCGTACTACCTGCTTGGCGAAGCGCCTGACTCCCCCATGGCGATCGATTCATCGACAAATGCGCGTGATCCGGTATATGAAGAGATCTCGACATTGAGAGTTCCGAAATTGAACGCCCCATTCACGATCGAAGCCTGGTTACAACTTACAGACGATTACGATGACTCATCCGAGGCGCGGGGTGTGCTGGGCGGAGGGGCTATTCAAAACTACTGGCCGAGGCCGGCACAGATAGGATCTCCGTACCAGGTCGAGACGCGATTGGAGACGTTAACATTATTAGGGCTGGCCCTGATACTGTTCGGGTTAATTCCCCGAGGGTGGCGCGACTCCCTGAAATTCCGCGGCGGCGATGCGGGGCTTTCACATGCCAGAATCTTCCAGGTTGGCGGGGTGAAGCTGCGGAGACGTTCGGAGGCCGAGCTGAACTCATTTTCAGCGTGCTATGCAACCATAGCAGTGCAAGAAACCCCTCCTGCAGGTTGCGGGGTTCGCGTGGCGTTCCGGCGCTCACAGTTCCAGAACCATAGATGCGCCGCGGAATCCGCTGAGCCGGCTACAACAATTCCGCCGTGCTGAAGAAGAACCGCAGTTCGGTCTCCGCGGTTTCCGGCGCGTCCGAGCCATGCACCGAGTTGCGCTCGATACTCGTCGCGAACCGCTGGCGGATGGTACCCTCGGCCGCGTTGGCGGGGTTGGTGGCGCCCATCACTTGGCGCCACTTGCGGACGGCGTCCTCCCGCTCGAGCGCCATCACGATGATGGGGCCTTCGGTCATGAACTTCACCAGCCCCGCGAAAAACGGCTTCTCGCGATGCACCTCGTAGAATCCCTTGGCCTGCGGTTCGGTGAGACGCGCCATGCGCAGCGAGAGAATCCGGAAGCCGGCTTTTTCGACGATGGCGAGAATCTCGCCCGCCTGCCGCGCGGCCAGCGCGTCGGGCTTGATGACGGCCAACGTGCGTTCCAAACTCATAAACGGCTCTGAACTTTCTCTCCTATTTCGGCCGGCGTGGAGCAGACCGTAATGCCCGCCTCCCGCATGGCCTCGATCTTATCGGACGCCTTGCCCGAGCCGCCCGCGATGATGGCGCCGGCGTGGCCCATGCGGCGTCCCGGCGGCGCCGTCTGGCCCGCCACGAAGCCGATCACAGGCTTGCGCACATTGGCCTTGACGTAAGCCGCGGCGGTCTCCTCGGCGTTACCGCCGATCTCGCCGATCATGACGATTGCCCCGGTCTCCGGGTCCTCGTTGAACAGCTTCAACGCGTCCACGAAATTCGTCCCGATGATGGGATCGCCGCCGATCCCGATGCACGTCGATTGCCCGATCCCCAGCCTGGTCAACTGGCCCACCGCCTCGTAGGTCAAGGTGCCCGAGCGCGATACCACGCCGACGCTTCCCTCTTTGTGGATGTGCCCCGGCATGATCCCGATCTTGCACTTGCCGGGCGAAATGATGCCCGGGCAGTTGGGCCCGATCAGGCGCGTCCGCCGGCCCTGCAGGAACTGCCACACCTTCACCATGTCCAGCGTGGGAATCCCTTCCGTGATGCATACCACCAGCGGCAGCCCCGCGTCGGCCGCTTCCATGATGGCATCCGCGGCGAAGGGCGGCGGCACAAAAATCACCGATGCGTTGGCACCGGTGTCTTTGACCGCCTGCTCCACCGTGTCGAAAACCGGCAGATCCAGGTGCTTCGTGCCGCCTTTGCCGGGCACTACGCCGCCCACCACCTTCGTGCCATAAGCCATGGCTTGCTGGGTGTGGAAGGTGCCTTCCTTGCCCGTGAATCCTTGCACGATCAGTCGAGTATTCCGGTCTACGAGTACGCTCATTTTACGCCGCCAGCTTGACCACTTTTTGCGCCGCGTCGCGCATATCCAGCCCCACCGTAAAGTTCAGCCCCGATTCCATCAGGATCTGCCGGCCCATCTCGACGTTGGTGCCTTCCATGCGCACCACGATGGGCACCTCGATGTGGAGATCGCGGGCCGCCGCCACCACCCCCGTGGCCAGCGTGTCGCAGCGCAGGATGCCGCCGAAAATATTGATCAGCACGGCCTTCACGTTCTTGTCCGTGAGCAGGATGCGGAAGGCGTTTTTGACCTGCTCGGCGCTGGCGCCGCCGCCCACGTCGAGAAAGTTCGCCGGCTCTCCGCCGGCGTGCTTGATGATGTCCATGGTGGACATGGCCAGGCCGGCGCCGTTCACCATGCAGCCCACCGTGCCCTCGAGCTTGATGTAGTTCAGCCCGAACCGCGAGGCCTCCACTTCCAGCGGGTCTTCCTCATTCAGGTCGCGCAGGTCGAACAGCTCCTTGTGCCGGTAGAGCGCGTTGTCGTCGAAGGTGATCTTGGCGTCGAGCGCGTAGACTTTGCCGTCCTTGGTGAGGATGAACGGATTGATTTCGGTCAGCGACGCATCCATCGCCAGGTACGCCTTGGCGAGCGCCACCATGGCCGCCGCGGCGCCGTTCGCGCTGGCCGCGGGAATCCCGATTCCGAACGCCAGCTTGCGCGCCTGGTAGGGCGCCAGGCCCAGGCCCGGCTGCAAGGTCTCCTTCAGAATCAGCTCCGGCGTCCTGGCGGCCACCTCTTCGATCTCCATGCCGCCGGCCGCCGAAGCCATGAACACCGGCTTGCCCTGCACGCGGTCGAGCACGATCCCCAGATACAACTCGCGCTCGATGGGCAGCGTCTCTTCCACCAGCAGCCGATGCACGATGCGCCCTTCCGGCCCCGTCTGGCGCGTGATCAGCCGCATGCCGATCAGTTGGCGCGCGAATTCGGCGGCCTCGGTGGAGTTCTTGGCCACTTTGACCCCGCCGCCCTTGCCCCGTCCGCCGGCGTGGATCTGGGCCTTCACCACCACGCTGCCGCCGATGTGCTTGGCCGCCGCTTCCGCCTCGTCGGCCGTGTACGCCACCTCGCCGCGCGGCACGGGTACGTGGTACTGGGCGAGGATGGCCTTGGCCTGATACTCATGAATTTTCATGGAAGTCCGCTTGTGTTAGTATGGCGAGAAAGCCAAACCATTCAACATATTATCATGTCCCTTCTGCCGTACCTCGAGCGCGTCGCCGAGCGGGAGAACCTGTCGCCGGCGGATGCGCTGGCGGCCATGCAAACCATCCTCACCGGCCAGGCCACCCATGCCCAGATCGCGGCTTTCCTGATGGCCTTGCGGATGAAGGGCGAGACCGTGGACGAGCTGGTCGGTTTCGCGCGCGCCATGCGCCAGATGGCCGAGCCCATCGATCACCAGCTCGGCGACGTGCCCCTGCTCGATACCTGCGGCACCGGCGGCGACTGTGCCGGCACATTCAACATCTCGACCATCGCCGCGTTTGTCGTGGCCGGCGCGGGCGTCCGCGTGGCGAAACACGGCAACCGCTCCATAACGAGCGAGTGCGGCAGCGCCGATCTGCTGGAATCTTTGGGCATCGGCATCGCCTTTTCGCCCCGCGAGGCGGCTCGCGCCATCCGCGAGATCGGCATCGGTTTTCTGTTCGCCCCAGCCGTCCACACCGCCATGAAGCACGCCCAGCCCGTGCGCGTCGAGCTCAAGATGCGCACCATTTTCAACCTGCTCGGGCCGCTCACCAATCCCGCCGGGGCCACCGCCCAGTTGGCCGGCGCGGCCTCGCCCCGGGCCGCCGAGCTGATCGCCGGCGCCTTGGCCGCTTTGGGACTGCGGCGCGGTTTCGTGGTTCACGGCTCGGACGGTCTGGATGAAATTACCACTACCGGCCCCACGCTGGTGTTTGAGATCCGCGACGGCAAAGTGGAGCGCAGCACGCTCGAGCCGGCGGATTTCGCGGTCCCCACCTCCGTCCCCGAGGACCTGAAGGGCGGCGACCCTGCGCGCAACGCGGCCATCGCCAATGCCGTTCTATCCGGCCAGCGCGGCCCTCACCGCGACATCGTCCTGGCCAACGCCGCTGCCGCCGTGGTGGCCGCCGGACGCGTGTCCACGTTCCTGGAAGGGGTCGCCGTGGCCGCCGTTTCCATCGACGCCGGCGCGGCCCGCGGCAAGGTCGAAGCCCTGGCCCGCTTCACCCCGAGTGGCGCCTGAAAATCTGGGGAATGCTCTGCGAGAACTGCGACCGCGCCAGCACCATGTTGCATCCGGCCTCATGGGCCTGCTGCTTGAGTTCACCCTGCGCGTGGGACAGGTACCCGAGCAAGCTGATCCCCTTGGTTTCCGAATCTCCCTTCAGCTTCGCAATCACCTTCAGCGGCTGTGCCGCCTCGAAGTTCAGATCGAAAATGATGAGTGACGGCCGCTGTTTCGCCTTGGCCAGGACTTCTTTGGACTCTTTGACGAATTCCAGCGCCAGCCCCGCGCGCTTGGCCGCATCGGCCAGCTTGACCGAGAAGAACAGATCGCTGACTACTGCTAGGACTCTCTTAGGTTCCTGCTGCTGCATAGAAGTGTGTCTCTGAGAATGACTGGGAGGGGACTCTTGAATTCTATCACGAACTCCGGGTGGGACAGACGATCGCCTTTCGTGGTCTGTCAGGCCTCGCCAAAGCAGGGCGCTTGACAGACGACAAAAACCGATCGTCTGTCCCACGTGCCATACTGACTCCTGATGCCCTCGGTTCTCATAGCCGGTGGCGGCTTGGCCGGCCTCTCGGCGGCGGCCGCTTTGGGCGGCGCTGGTTTCGACGTGGACCTTTTCGAGGCGCGCCCCTTCCTGGGCGGACGCGCCACGTCGTACCCTATTCCCGGTTCGGAGGAAGATTCCGCGGAGACCATCGATAACTGCCAGCACCTCCTGCTGCGTTGCTGCGTCAACCTCCTGGATTTCTATGAGCGCCTGGGCGTTCGCGACCGCATCCGCTTCTATCGCGAGGTCTACTTCCTCGAACCTGGAGGCCGCCTCTCCGTCCTGCGCCGTGGCCGGCTGCCCGCGCCCTTTCACTTCACCGGCTCGTTTCTGCGGATGCGCTGCCTCAACCGGGCCGACAAGTTCGCCATCGCGCGCGCTCTCTTCGCCATCCGCCGTGAACATGCCCGCCGCAAGGATCTCGACCGCATCAGCATGCTCGACTGGCTCCTCCAGAAACGCCAGACGCCGCGCGCCATCGACCGCTTTTGGCGCCAGGTCCTGGTCGGCGCGGTCAATGAGGATCTGGACCGCATGGCTGCCGTGCACGGGTTCCAGGTCTTCTGGCTGGGCTTTCTGGCGCGCGCCGATTCCTACGAGTTGGGAATTCCCAGCGTTCCCCTGGCCCAACTCTATTCCGCCGGGGCCTGGCAGCGCCTGGCCAGCGTGCGCCTACACCTGCGCTCCCCCGTGGAGCGCATCGATGGCTCCGGATTCATGGTAGCCGGCGAGCGCCGTGCCGCCGATCACTACATCTGCGCCCTGCCTTTCGAGCGTCTGGAATCCGTCGGGCTGCCGGCCCCCGCCCTCGGCCACTCGCCCATCACCGGCGTGCACCTGTGGTTCGACCGCGAGGTCACCACGCTGCCGCATGCCACTCTGCTGGGCCGCACCATGCAGTGGATGTTCAATAAGGACCGCGGCCGTTACTTGCAACTGGTGGTCAGCGCCTCGCGCGACCTGACCAACGTTCCACGCAACGAGATTGTCGATATCGCCATCGGCGACCTGCGCCTGTACTTTCCACGCGTCCAGGAGGCCAACCTGGTGAAGGCCCACGTGGTGAAGGAGCAGCACGCCACGTTCTCCGCGGCCCCGGGAACCGAATCGCTTCGGCCGACCGCTCAATCCGGCCCTCCCAACGTCTTTCTGGCCGGCGATTGGACCCGCACCGGCTGGCCCGCCACCATGGAGGGCGCGGTCCGCAGCGGTTACCTAGCCGCCGAAGCGGTGGCGCAGAAAGCGGGCGTTCCCGCCCGCTTTCTGCTGCCGGATGCGCCTAGAAGTTGATACGCGCCTGGAACTCCAGGATGCGCGATCCAGGATCGATGGTGCCCGAAATGTCCCGGTAAGCTGACGTGACCTGGCCGAAAGTCGCGCTGTTTGTATTGGCGCCTGGCAGGAAGTTCGTTATGTTCAGGACGTCCAGCGCGCGGGCGCTGATCACCATCTCCACCTTCTCCCGAATCTGGATCCGTTTGGTCAGGCTCAGGTCGAAATGGCGCTGCCAGGGGAGGTAGATATAGCCTTCCCATCCGAGTTGGCCGGGTGCTGCCGGACTGATATAGGGCGCATTGGGGTCGATTTGCGCCGGAGTCAGGCCACCCACGTTATAGGCGGCCATGGTGTTGAAGATAAGGTTCGTATTGTTGGTACTGTTCAAGCCGGCAACGGAAGTGCTTGAAGGCGGCGGCAGATAGTAGACGATGCCGCCACTGGGCCCCGCGTACCCGGTCTTGTAGATGCCCACCATCGATTGGAGTTGCTGCGACGTGATGTTGTGCAGAACCACGCCGTTCGGACTGGCACTGGCATAGCTGAAGGTCGCCAAACCGTTCAGGAACAGCGGAGTGCCGGACTGAAGCCGAACCACACCCGCCAGGTCCCAACCCTCCAGGACCTTGTTGACCACCCGATTATGCAGGTCGAGTTTTTGGCCGCCACCGAAGGGCAGGGTGTAAATCCAGTTGAGCTTGATGGCGTTCCGGATGTCGAAAAGGTTCGGCACCTTGTCGAGTTTTGTATTCCGGAAGGTCGTGGGATTGCTGTAGACAACCCCACTGTTCACGGCTCCGTCCGACAACTGTTTGGCCCAAGTATAACTGCCCATCAACTGCAGACCGGCAGCCATGCGGCGCCGGAATTCCACCGTGCCGGCATCGTAGTAGGAGGACCCCATGTTGTTCAACAAATACGAGTTGCCGCTGCCTACCGTGGGGTTTACCACAAAGAAATTCGCGGGGTAGCCGGCGTTGGTCAGGTTCGTCATGCGGGAGGCGTTGGTGGAGATCGAGCCGGCCAATGTTCCAGCCTGCCCCATCATCAGGTAAGTAGCGGAGGTGGAGTCGTTGGTGGTGCCGATGGCAGTGGAGAGGATGGGAACATTCTGCTGCCCTGGGAGACCGGTATTGCCGAAGTTGTTGCCGGCGGCGCTGTTGTAGATATTGCCGCCCCGGAAGATCCGCAGGTTATTGGCTGCGATATTGAACTCGTTGAGGAAGCCGTTCTCAACAATATTCACCTCATTGAGCGCAACTTGGCGCCATTCCTTCAAACCGTGGTTGCCGTTGTAGCGGATCTCCATCACGGTGTTCCGGTCAAGTTCCCGTTGGTATCCTACGTTCCAGCTCTGCACGTACCCCAGCTTGAGATTGGGGTCGAACCCGTTCAGGCTGCAGGTGAAGCAGGCCGCCAGCGGGTATGTCGGGGAGTTTGCCACGGGACGGGTGGGAATGATCGCGTCGCTGAATTCCACGCTGCCCGGGGCGCCGAAATACTGGGGATACGTCGAAGGCGACACCGAGGCATCCTGCGTGACCCCCTGGTTTGCCCCATAAATGCCGGTGTAGACGTTCATCCCTTCACGGATGCTGGCAATGCTATAGCCGGCCCGCAGAACAGCCGCACCCACGTGATGCCCCGTGAACACTCCCAGCAGCCCGTCGTGCGCGGGCAACTGGTAAGCCAAGCCGGCCGAAGGAGCCCATACCGGCGGCATCGAGTAGGTGTTGGCTCCGGTGAGTTGCGAATAGGTTGGCACGATGCCCGTGGTAGTCCCTGGCTTGTACATATTGCCCACGCCGGAGATGCCCCACAGGGACTGATAGGTCACGTTGGAATACAGGCCGTCGAGGTTGGCAAAGGAAAACTCCTTTTCCAGCCGCAGCCCCGCCGTCACCGTCAGTTTCGACGAGACTTTCCACTGATCCTGCAAGAAGAAACCGAGCTCGCGAACCCGGTCGCGGTCGATGTTGGCAGTGTCGTTCTGGTACTGGTGCGAGCTCTCGCTCAGCGCCTGGGTCACCGTGGTGGAGGAGACGCGGCCCACCAGGTCCGCATACATCGCCGCCGCATAGCTCAACTGCGTGCTGCTGGCGCCGGGGAGGTTGCCGGCGGTGAAGATGGACGTGGATCCCGTGAAGATCGGGTCGTTGGCGGCGACACCAAAGCTGATGCGCGGAATCTCGCCGCTGTTGAAGATCTGCTGAAACACGTTGATCTGATCGAAGGTGCCTCCGAAAGTGATCTGGTGCGAACCCCGGACCAGGGACACGGTATCGCCGAAGTTCTTGACCGGAGCGTTGCGGCGCTGCGGTGCGAATGTGGTGCTGACGGCCGCCAGGGCATTCGGTCCTGGGGCCGCGAACAAGGGGCCGTAGCCGCGCCAGGTATTAAAATCTCCCGGGTTGACCGCGTCGAAGAACAGAACCGTTCCGCCGTTCAGACCAGCGCGCAGCTCGTTGGTCATGCGCGGTGTGATGGCTGATCGGAGCGAGATGGTGCCGTCAAAACGGTTGCTGCGCTGGCCGGTGTTGAGGTTGGTGAAGAGCACGGTACCCGCGCCCGGCAGCACGGGGACGATGTTGTTCAGAAAATCGGGGATCGACGAATACTTGTCGTAGTTGTAGACCAACGAGATCTGGTTATTGGAGTTGAGGTTGTAGTCCAGCCGGGTGGTAAAGAAGTCGCGCGAATCCACGCCGGCGGTCGAATAGCTGACCTGCTCGGTGTTGTAGTCGCCATTGCTGGTGTTGGGCTTGATGACCCCGCCCGAGGCCAGCGAGGTCTGTTGCGCGAAAGTCTTGGCCAGAATCGGGTCCAGCGTGGTGGGGTATGCCCGCGTTCCCGCCGGCAGAGAGGGATTGGCGGCGGCTGCCAGCGCCAGCAGGTTGATGTTGTGCATGGCGCCGGAAGCGTCCTGGTAGGTGTAAACGCCGTTCTCCGCCCCGGGCGTGAAGACGCTGCGGGAGTAACTGTTGGTGCCCGGGTACCGGTACAGTTCCAGGTTGGCGAAGAAGAACAGTTTGTTCTTCTTAATCGGCCCGCCGACGTGGCCGCCGTACTGGCGCAAGTGTACGATATCGCGCGGCAGACCCACCTGGTTATTAAAAAAGTAGTTGGCATCCAGCGCGGTGTTTCGCACCTGGTAGAATGCGCCGCCATGAAAGCTGTTGGTGCCCGATCTGGTCACAAACTTGATCTGTGCGCCACCTTGGCCCGTGCTGTCCACGCCCGCCGCGGAAGTGCTGAGCGTGACTTCTTCCAAAGCATCCACCGAAGGCATGATGTAGCTGAAGTATCCGTCACTCGACTTCAACATGTTGTCCTGCGTGTTCATGCCGTCGATGGTGACGTTGAGCGCGCCCTTGGGAAGCCCGTTGATGGTGGAACTGCGGGGCGTGGTCGGCGTGGACGTGCCGGGCACATCCACCAGCAGTTCGACCGCGTTGCGGGTGTGAAAGGGGAGATCCCTGAGTTGCCTGTCCGTGAGCGTAGTGCTCACTTCGGCGGTCGTCTCCTGCACCACTTCCGCACCGGCGGTAACCACGACGGTTTCGGTGGCCTGCCCAATTTCCAGCTTCACGGGCACGGTCGCCGGCACACCCGCTTCCATGCGAATGTCCTCGACGGTGGTGGCACTGAACCCCGCTTTGGCGACATGCACCCGGTATATTCCGCCGGGAACCCCTGAAAAGGTGAATTCGCCCTTTTCATTGGTGCTGGTTTTGAGCACCGCGTTGGTGGCCGTGTCGATCAGTTGGACGTCGGCCCCAGGCACGGAGGCGCCGCTGGGGTCGGTGACGGTCCCATTCAGGGACGCCGTACTGCTGCCTTGTGAGAAAGCGAGGGTGGCACAAAGGCAAAGCATTAGTGCCACGGAGAGCGTCTTCATGTGAACCTCCCTTACTGTTTGACCGGAGTTTCCGTTTTGCACTCCCGGGTAGTGTACAGTATACATCCAACCGCCTTCGTTTATGACAGGGAGGCGAATTATTTTTTTGGGGTGGTCTTGGCCCCTGCCTGGCGCGGTGGGCGAATCGGAATTCGGGGGATTCGGGGTTGGTAACTGGCCACCCCGAAATGACAGGGCAGGGGGCGGAAGACGGGTTGGCAGGCGAAAGCGCCTGCCCCACAAACACGTAAGCCCTGGCGGGCCAATGTGGGACAGACGCTTCCGTCTGCCGGCCGGGCGGCCTTAGAAATCGAAGCGCAGCGCCATCTGCATGACGCGCGCGCCGTTCACCGAACTGGAGATCTTACCGAACGTGGTCGGCGTGGCGATGCTCACCGCCGGGGTGCTGAAGTTCACGTTGTTCCACAGGTTGTAGGCTTCGGCCCGGTACGTCACTGATTTGCGCTCGGTGATCTTGAACCGCTTCACCAGCGAGACGTCCGTGTCGAAGAAGCGCGGCCCGCGGAACGCGTTGCGGCCCGACGTGCCAACTCCACCCGCGAGTGGGAACGTCATGGTGGTGGTCGCCAGCGTGGAATCCAGGAAGAACACCCCGCTGCCTTGCCGCGAGATGCTCCCGATGTTGCGGTCGCCGTTGTAGTCCGCCGTGGCGGTTGCGGTCCCCGGCCCCGTGGCTCGACCGGAGGAGATGGTCATCGGAGGGCCGCTCTCCCACACGCCCATGGCGCCCAGGTCCCATCCGCCCAGAATGGAATCGGCCCAGTGCGGCATACTGCCCCCCAGCGCCTTTCCGTTACCTATGGGAAGGGTGTACATGATCTGGTAGGTGAGCACCTTCGGACGCTCATAATCGCTGCGGCCATAGTTGAGGTTGAGGTTGTTGTTGTCCAGCGGGACGGTGAACCCGTTGCCATCCACCGATCCGTTGTCCAGCGATTTGCTCCAGGTGAAGTTGAATGTGTACTTCAGAGCGCCGAGGTTGCGCCGCAGGCTCACTTGAAGCGAGTCGTAGAACGACTTGCCGTCGTTGCTCCCGTAGATCAACTGGTTGAACTGTGGGAAGGGACGCAGATAGTAGTCCGAGACGCCTGCCGCGGCGTACTTGGTGTAGTTGGTGCGGTCCAGAGTGTTGGCGAGGGTGCCCAACTGGCCCTGGCTGATGGCCGTGCTGCCCAGCCCGCTGACGGCGGCTGCCGGCGTGCCGAAGATCTTCACCAACGTGTTGGTGGCCGGCGGAGCCGTGCCGTTGGCGATGTAGGTCTGGAGTTGCTGCACCGAGCCCAGGAAGTTCTGATAGACCATGGGCTGGTTGATGTCGCGGTCGGTGAACAGTTTGACGCTGTGGTTCCCGACGAAGCCGGCTTCCAGGATGGTGCCGCGCAGAAGCTCCCGCTGCAACGTGAGACTATACTGGTGCACGTAGCCGGAGCGCAGGTTGGGATTGAACACCACAATGCTGGTATTGCGGTTGTCCAGCGGCGTGATGAGCGGAGCGGCGGCGTGCGTCGGCATGGCCGGGTTCTGGCTGGCGCGCACGTCCGGAACTACTTGATTCGGGAAGGACGTCTCGCCATCCGCGAAGCCCGGACTGTTGCTGTCCACCAGGGACGTGGTGGCGCCGACGATGCGGTCGTAGAAAATACCGTAGTTGGCGCGGATCGCCATCTTCCCCTCGTGGGAGGGATCCCAGGAAAGCCCGAATCGCGGGGCGAAGTCGTGCTTGTCGGTGTTATACCAGGTCGCCATCTTCGCCACGCTCAGATTGTTCTGGGGATTGGTGGCGGCCAGAGTCTTGATGCTGGAGACGGTCCCCTGCAGGCCGTTCTCCTCGGTCGGCGTGCCGAAAATCTCCCACCGCAGACCGATATTCAAGGTCAGGTTGGGCAGCAGCTTCCAGTCGTCCTGGATGAAACTGCCGTAGTCGTGGAAGTTATAGTTCCTCACCGACGGTGTACCGGCCGCCTGGAAACTGGAGAGGTCCGTGTAGAATGTCTGCGCCACCGAGCTGATGCGGCCCAGCAGGTCGTTATAGAGACCCTGGAAGATTTGCAGGTTCGCCGAAGAGAGGCCGCTCGGGCCAACCGTGGTCGGAACCGGGGCATAGGTGGTCGCCAGCGTAGCGGTCGGGTAGACGCCCGCGTAGTTGTAGCCGTATTGCAGCGTGTAGCGAGCGGTGATCCCCGCCTTCGCCGTGTGCCTGCCGTGGATCCACGTCAGGTTGTCGGTGTATTCGTTGATCGGCGAATTGCGGCCTTGCGCCAAGGCCGTCAGGATGGGGTTGGTGAAGCTGTAGAAGCTGTACATGATGCCGGGCAGGCGCTCGGGACGCCAGAAGTCGGCCGTGGCGCTCTGGTGGCCATAGCGGAATTCATTAATCAGCGAGGCGTTGATGGTCCAATCCCATCCTCCGGCTACGCCCCAGCGGTGGCCGCCCTGCGCGCCCTGCGCTCCGCCCGGGAACGGCGCGTCGGCGGAATTCAGCGAGTCGATGGCGTAGTTCCGCTGCCAGCTATGCCGGTAGAAGATGTGGTTATTGGAGTTCAGGTTGTAGTCGCCCCGGATGGTGAACTGGTCTTCATAGCTGTTGTTCGGCTGGTTGAAGCTGTACCCCGAGGAGTTGTATCCGTCTCCCACGCTGGTGGTGTTGGGCGCGGGGAAAATCGCCAGCAGCTTCGCTATGGCCGGGTCGATTCCCAGGTGCAACGGGTCATTGGCAACGATGCTGTAAGTCTGAGGGGTGGTGGTCCCGGCCTGCAGCCATGTGAAAAGACCCGCCTTGGCATTAGCGGTCGGCACGGTGCGAGTCCGGAGAACCTGTTGATACGTGCGCCGGCCCTGGTAGTTGCCGAAAATGAACAGCTTGTCGTGCTTGATCGGCCCGCCGAAGGAGCCCCCGAAAATGTTCTGCGTAAACTCCGGCCGCGCCACGTTTGCCAGGTTGCTGAAAAAATCGTTGGCGTTGAAGTCCCGGTTCCGCATGTAGTCGAACCCGTTGCCGTGAAATAAATTGGTGCCCGTGCGCGTGATCATCTCCACCTGGCCGCCGGCATTGCGTCCGTATTCGGCTTTGCCGCCCGACGTTGTGATGCGCACCTCGCCCAGGGAGTCGGTGTTGGTGGCGGTCATGGAAAGGCCAAAACGCGGGGCCACCGCATCGTTGGCGTCGATTCCGTCCAGGGTGGTGTTGTTGCTGCCCTGGCGCGCGCCGTTGATTCGCGAGTAACTGGCGTCACTGGCGTAGACCGCGGTGCCCGGCGCCGTATACGGCGCAAGCAAAAGGGCCGTGCGGCCCAAAGCCGGCAGCGTGTCGATATCGCGCAGCGTCACCGCGCGGGAGACCTGCGATTCGCCGGTCTGTATCACCACGGTCTTGGCTTCCACCGAAATGGCTTCCGTGGCCGGGCCCACCTCGAGTTTGACAATCTCGGAAACCGTGGCGCCGGCGTCCAGTTGGATATCGTTGAGGTCGAATTTGCGGAAACCGGCGGTCTCCACCGTGAGGTTGTAGACGCCGGGCTGCAGCGCGGCCAGAACGAAAATGCCTTCCGCGTTGGAAGCGGTCTGCACGCTTAGTTGCGTCTTGACGTTGACGGCATGCACAGAGGCGCCGGGCACCACCGCGCCCGTCGCGTCCTGGACCGTCCCATCCAAACGGCAAGTCTGGGTTTGCGCGAGCGCCATAGCGGCCAGCGCAAAAACCGCTACGACAAAAACAAAGAACTTTCGAATCGACATCGAGATTCTCTCCTCTTCTAATGACTCAGCAATCACCGCACACCTTCAGCGCGCGGAAACCAAGGGGGGACCGAATGCAGTCGGCACTGCACGTCTGTTGAACGTGGTGCACGACGACAATAGACACCACGGGACCCCGGTATACAACATTTGTTGAATTCTACACCACTGGGTAGGCTTTGGTCAAGGGAATTCTACGGTTGTCCCGCTACTGCACACCCGTCTTCTTCACTAGCTTGATCTCAAATAGCTTGGGCCACTTCTTTCCGGTGACGAACAGCCGGTCGCCCTTGGCATCGTAGGCGATTCCGTTGAGCACGTCGCCCTGGCCTTCCACGAAGCGTCCGTCGGGAGTAGCCAATCCCGCCAGGCTGATCCACCCGGTCACTTTGCCGGTGGCGGGGTCGATGCGCGCGATCCGGTCCTGGCACCAGATGTTGGCGTAAACCTCGCCCTTCACCCACTCCAGTTCGTTCAAGTCTTTCACGGGACGCCCTTCGTCGGTCACCGTAATGCGGCCGAGTTCCTTCAGCGTCTCCGGGTCCCAGAACCGCAGCTCCGGCGTGCCATCGCTCATGATGATCCGCTTGCCGTCCTGGGTCAGCCCCCACCCCTGGCCGGGATACTTGAATTCACCCCGCGGCGCGAAACTGCCAAGGTCGTAGATGAAGCCAGCCTGCGCTTGCCAGGTCAGCTCCAGCAGCCGGTCTTTCCAGGCAATGATGCCTTCGCCGAAATACGGGTCGGGTACGTCGCGCTTCTGGAGCACCTCCCCGGTTTCCAGCCGCACCTTGCGAATGGACGACTCGCCGGGTAGCCCGGTGCCCTCGTACAGAAACCCGTTGAGGTAGAACAGGCCCTGCGTGAAGGCCCCCGGATCGTGAGGATACGTGTGCACCACTTCATAGCCATATTCGGGAATCCCTCCGGCCTGCGAAGCCGGGCCGCAGGCGCAGCCCGCGAACAGCACCGCCGCAATCAGAATTCGCATGACTAGGTACAGGGTACCGCAAACGGCGGGGGCAGGGCAGGCGTCCCGATGAGTCGGGACGCGGCAGGCACGAGTGCCCAATGCCACTTAGTTTTTGTGAAATCGACATTCTGCATGGATTGTGGGGCGGGCAATCCTGCCCGCAAGCCGGCCTTCCGGCCGGCTGGACCCGCTGGAAAGCGGGTCCGCAGGCTAAAAAGCCTGCCCCACACGAGTGCCTGCGCCACATGGCCGACGGGCCCGCTTAGAACGGAAAGTCCTTCCGGGAAGTCTGCTGGTATATCGCGGCGGTCGATAGATACCGGCGCGGATTCATCGGAGTGCCGCCGACGCGGACTTCGTAGTGCAGATGCGGCGCGGTGACGCGCCCCGTGGTGCCCGCGGCGCCCACCAGGTCGCCCCGCCGCACTTCCTGCCCGGCATGCACGTAAATGCGGGAGAGGTGCGCGTAGTAGGTCTGGATGCCGCCGCCGTGGTCCACTACCACCAGCCGGCCGTAACCGCCGGTCACCATCTCGGCCTGAATGACCATGCCGTCCGCGGTGACGTGCACCGCCGTGCCGCTGGGCACGCTGATGTCCACTCCCTTGTGGAACGCTCCTTCATCCGAGAACGGGTCGGAGCGCTTGCCGTACGGTCCCGTAATGAGGCCCTGCACCGGCCACATGCTGGGCTGTGCGCCCGGCGGCCGGAGCCGGCCGGAATTGCGCGAGGGCAGCGCCAGCAGGTTGGTGGTGCGCAGAAAGTCGTAATCCTGCACGCTCTCGGCGAACGTCGGCACCAGCTTGCCTTCGGCCGATATATCCGCCGGCCCTTCCAGCTTCTGCTTGATGCCGTAAGCCACGGAAACTTCTTTGGCGTAAAGCTGCAGGCTGGCGAGTTGCTCGTTGGTCTGGCTGACCACCTTCTGCAAACTCTGGTAACGCACGCGAAGGCCATCCGCCTCTCGCTTCAGCGCATTGTAGTTGGCCACTTTCCACGCCATGCGGGCATAACTGGCGACGAAACCGAACACGGAGAAACATCCCAGGAGGGCCAAAGCCAGAATGGCGTATACCGCCTGCTGCGGGATGTGGACGCGCCGGAGCCTGCCGCGCAGCGAGTGCGCCAGCACCACAACAAAATATTCCTGCTTCATAGTCTTCTCCGGCCGGATCAGTTGAGATTCGGAACGAACTTCCGCTTCCGAGACCCGGTGGGGCTATTTGAACTACCGAATTGGCGAATCTCAAACTGTACCAATTCGGACATGCGGATGTCAACCCCTGATTTTCCGTTGCAAGTTATTGAAAAAATTGGTATTGTTCAGTTTTACTGTGCCCAGGCGAATTCCCGGAGCGTTTTTTGTGCGCAATCTGGTGGAGCGGCGCAGCCTGCTCTTCCAACTGGTGCGCCGCGATTTCGAGCAGCGCTTCGTCGGTTCGGCCATCGGGTGGATCTGGGGGCTCATCCATCCGCTGGCGCTGCTCATCAGTTGGATGTTCGTGTTCCAGATCTGCATGCGAGTGCCGCCGCCTCCGGGCGTCAGAAACTACCCGCTGTATATATTCGCGGGCATGCTTCCCTGGCTGCTGTTCAGCGAGACCGTGCAGCGCTCCGCCTCGAGCCTGCTCGATTCCGCCAACCTCATCACCAAAACCGTCTTTCCCTCCGAGATGATTCCCGTCTCCGTTTTTCTTTCCACCCTGGTGAGTCACTTGCTGGCGCTGCTGCTGATGATCGCCGTTACCATGGTTTGGATCAACCAGATCAGCGTCTTTCTAATCCTGCTGCCGCTCTATTTCGTGGTGCTGGGACTGCTCGCGGTGGGCTGGGGATGGATTGTCGCCAGTCTTCACGTATTTCTGCGGGATACCGCGCAAGTGGTGAGCGTGGTGCTGATATTCTGGTTTTGGCTGACGCCCATTTTTATTACCGAGAAGCAGTTTCCGCCATGGGCGCGCTTTCTGCTGGTGGGCAACCCGTTGTACTACGTGGTTCGCGGGTACCGGAGCATTCTGCTCGGCTCCGGCATGCCCGACCTGGAAGATCTCGCCATCGCCACGGCGTACGGCGTCGCCATGTTCGTCGCCGGAGGACTCTTCTTTCGGCACATGAAGCGCGGCTTCGCCGACGTTCTATAGCAGCGGCAGGATGCGGTCGGGTGTGCGCGGCGCCACGATCTCCAGCTTCACGTAGAGCGCTATGGTCGGGTCATCCACCTTGCCCAGTTCGTCCGCCAGGCGTCCCATCGCCACCGGGTCCATGGCCACTCGGCCGATGAGCGCGTTCACCGGCAGAAACCACTCCATGCGGTTCTCCTGTTGAAACCGGTTCCGCTTCAGGTAGTCGAGCGTGGCGCGCAGGACCAGTTCGCGATCCGGGCCATTGAAGACCAGGTTCAACAGGTCGCTATAAGCCGCGGATTTCATGCGGAAGTGCTCGGCGGCGGGCTGCGCTCCGGGGGCGCTCTCCTGCCACTTGGACAAGGCCGCGAGAAAGTCCCGAACCTTCCCGCGCCATGCCGGCGTGTATATCTGGTCGGGCCTGTAGGCGGAGCCGTTTTCACCGAAGACCAGCCCCCGGTACTGTTCCGCGATGGCGCGGCATTCCGCGTCCTCGCACGTGCGCAGGCCGGTGGCCACCCCTTCCAACCGGGAAGGCGTCGATTCCTGCTCTTGAATCGGTTGTAGCGGCGCCATGCGGAGGCTTTGATTGAAGAACGCAACGGCGTCCTGGGCCTCCTGATCGATGGCCTGCCCGGTGACCAAGCCGAAAGATCCCGGGTTGCCCAGCATGGCATCGTCGTCGGCGCACCGCGCCGCGGAGAGGTTGTTTACCAGGTACAGGCGGTAGGCCTCCAGCAGCGGCAGTGGCGACGATTGCCGGCGCTTCAACTCTTCGACCAGCGCCAGGATCTGCTTGCCCGCCGGTATCGAATAGGCAAACGAGCGGTCATCGCCCGAAACCTTGCCCAGCGCCTCCGCGAACGAGTTCACCAGCGTCCGGAAATCGGCGTCCTTCACGCTGGCCGCCGCCAGCATCCGCGCCACCGGCGCCACCTGCACCGGGGACGTGATGGCGCCGGTGAATCGTTCGAGCCACCGGAATGGGCCGCCTGCCTGAATCTCCTGGGCCGTGAACGACTGGCGCGCGATGCTTTCGAGCGTGTCGTAGAACCTCCCCACGTCGTACATCAGAAAGTCTTCGCACTTCAGCCGCGGAGTCTTGGGAGGCGGCGTCTCGAGCAACAGTTCCCTGGCCTTTTGGCCATTCAGTGGAAGCAGCGCCTCGATGGCCCGCAAGCGAAGCGACATGGCATCCAGGTCCTGCCCGTAGGCGCGGTTCAACAAACCGGATGGGCTGCCCGGCCGCAAGAAGGTGGCGTGGCGTTTGTAGGGCTGCTGGGCGCCGGAGGCCCTCCGGAACGCCTGCTCGAGCAGCTCGATTCTGCGAGCCTTTTCCAGTTGGTCTAGAGCGGCGATCCGGATCATGGCATCGGCGGCGAACTCCGCCGGCGCCGCGCGCGCCGCATCCAGCAGCGCATCGATCCCCGCCGGCGCGTCCGCCGCCGCGCACAGCATTGGCATGAGAATCACAGCAAGGGTCTTCATATTTTGGATATGCGCTTCTATTCTACCCCGAGCCGTGCTGCTGGACTGCTGCTTGGCTCGCGGAGGTTTCGGGACAGTGGCGCCCGTCCCGCGCTACGATCGAACTGTTATGGCATTGCAATTGTTCACCAACGCATTTGCGAATGGCGGGTGGATACCCAGCCTGCACTCCTGCCAGGGAGCGGATATCTCCCCGGCGCTCGAATGGAGCGCAGCGCCGCCGGATGCGCGCAGCTTTGCGCTGATCGTAGAAGATCCGGATGCCCCGGGGGGCACCTGGAATCATTGGCTGCTCTACGACATCCCGGCCAACATGCACAACCTGCCGCAGGGATACCGGCCCGGATCCCCCGCCATGAGCGGCGAGAACGATTTCGGAAAGTCGGGATATGGCGGCCCGTGCCCGCCCAAGGGCCATGGGCCGCACCGTTATTTCTTCAGGCTGTACGCGCTCGATGTGGCCACGCTGGGACTGCCGGCGGGCGTGAGGCGCGCCCGCCTGGATCGTGCGCTCAAAGGGCACGTGCTGGCCGAAGCGGAGTACATGGGGCGCTTCGAGCGGCGTTGACATTGGCAGGTTCCCGTTGAGATCAAATCGCGCGATCCTCGTTTCCGGCGCTCGGGGCGCGAACGACGCGATGGCCGGACCGTGGCGAAGGGGCAAGCGGGCGGCCCGCTAACGTTGGTGATGCGCCATCACTCCTGTGAAGAAAGCGCCCACTACTATGGGCTGGCGGTTCATGTTTTAATAGAGCTTAACGCTCTTCCATGCTCGCTATCCATATGCTTCGTCTGTCTCGCTTGGGGTTATCCGTGTGCGCCGCTTCGGTGCTGGCCGCCACGGGTGGGGCTTCCCGCCCCGACGCCGCGCTCTCGCTGGCCAAGGCGGCGCTGGCGGGGCTGCCGCTGCGCTTCGAAGCCAACCGCGGCCAATGGGACCCCGCTGTGCGCTACGCCGCGCGCGCCAATGGTCATGCCGTGCTGCTGACGGCGGGCGGTCCGGTCGTCGCCTTTCCCGGTTCCGGGCGCGTGGCGATCAACCTGCTCGATTCCAACCGGGCGGCCCCCATCGAAGCGCTCGACCAGCTTCCCGCGCACACGGACTATTTCGTGGGCAGCCGGGAACACTGGCACACGGCCATCCCCAACTACTCGCGCGTGCGCTATCGCGCGGTCTATCCGGGCATTGACGTGGTCTACTACGGGAACCCCAGCCGCCTGGAATATGACTTCGTGCTCCAGCCCGGCGCAGACCCTCGCGCCATCCGCTTGAAGTTTCACGGCGCCGGCCATCTCAGAATCACGCCGGAAGGCGACTTGGCGTTCGAATCGGCCGGTACCCGCATGGTGCAAGAGAAACCGGTGATCTACCAGGAGGACGGGCCGGCCGCGACGCGCCGCGAGGTCCAGGGGCGCTACGTGCTGCTGGCGCGGAACCTGGTGGGGATCCGCCTCGAGCACTATGACCGCGCCCAGCCGCTGGTGATCGATCCCACATTGGTCTATTCCACTTACATGGGAGGCTCGCGGAGCGACCAGATCACGGCGGCGCAGTTGGATTCCCTCGGTCATCTGTACGTGGCGGGTTCCACCGGCACCAGCGACCTCGTGGCCACCACCAATACCTACCAGAGCGCCAACGCCGGCCTGACCGATATCTTCATCGCCATCATCGACACCACCCCAGGCAATGGTTTCCCGATCCTCTATTTCAGCTATGCCGGCGGGTCGGGCACAGACATTCCGCTGGCGATGGTTCTCGACTCGTCACAGAACATTTACCTTACCGGAACCACCAATTCGACTGATTTCCCGACCGCCGGCAGCGCCGTGCAAACGGCCGGGGCGGGATCCAATATCGTCTCGGGCTTCGTGTTTGAGCTGAATCCCGGGCTTTCCTCCGGCACCAGCAGTCTGGTGTACTCCACCTACCTGGGCGGCACCACCGGAAATCAAAGTGCCAATGGCATCGCCCTAGATCCGGGCGGGAACATCTACGTCGTCGGCACCACCAAATCCACCGACTTTCCGGTGACGTCGAGCGCCTATCAGTCGGCACTGAACGGACTGCAGGACGCCTTTGTGTGCGAGATCAATCCGGCCTCCAGCACGCTAGCCTATTCCACGTATTTGGGTGGCGAGCTCGAAGACGATGGCCGGGGCATTGTCATAGCGCCGAACGGCCTGGTGTACTTCGCGGCCAATACCAGCTCCACGCAGTTTCCACTCGCCGGCGCTTCCTACCGGAGCAGCCTGATCGGCAACTATGACATCGTAATCGGCGCCATGGACCTGACTCAGTCGGGAAGCGGGTCGCTGGTGTACGCCACCTACTTCGGCGGTTCGGACAACGACGAAGTGCGCAAGCTGGCGCTCGACGCCAACGGCAACCTGCTGTTGACGGGGTATACCCTCTCGTCCGATTTCCCGGTTACGCGGGATGCCATCCAGCCGGCCTACGGCGGGAACAGCGATGCCTTCGTCCTGGTGGTCAACCCCGCCAACCCGGCCTTCCTGCTGTACTCCAGCTATCTGGGCGGAGCCGATGCCGAGGTGGGTTCCGATATCGCGGCGGATAGCGCCGGCTTCCTGTACGTCACCGGCTACACCATATCGCCGAATTTTCCGACCACGGTGAACGCGCCCCAACCGGTATGGGGGCCCAGCATCGACATCTTTGTTACCAAGCTGCAGCGGGGCGTGGCGGGACTTGCCGGCCTGCAATGGTCGACCTATTTTAGCAGCGGTGTCGCCAACTCGGGTTTGGCTCTGGTGGTGGGGCCGGACGGAACCGTTTACGTGGCCGGTTATGCGGGAAGCCAGTTTCCGGCGAGCTCGGGCGCGACCCAGGGCGCGTTCGACGGCGGTTATAGCGATGGTTTCATCCTGGTCATGTCGCAGCCCTAGGCGTGTTCTAATGGAAATTCACCGTTTCTCGAGGTCCACTTCACCGATGCTTGGGTATCTTCGCTTGGCCCTATCTCTCTCGGCCGCTGTGACCCTGGCCGCGGCGCCGCGCGAAGCGGCCATGACGCAGGCCAAGGCCACCCTGGCCCAGACGCCGCTGCGTTTCGAGGCGAACCAGGGCCAGTGGGATCCGGCAGTGCTTTACGCCGCGCGGTCGGGCGGCTTCGATCTGATGTTGACCGCGCATGGGCCCGCCCTGACGCTCGCAGGCTCCCACCGGGTCGATATCTCGCTGCCGAATTCCAATCCCGCGCCCACCATCGAAGCCATCGGCAAGCTTCCCACGCGCACCGACTATTTCGTAGGGGCCCGGGAACACTGGCACACCAACATCGCCAACTACTCGCGGATCCGTTATGGCGCGGTCTACCCTGGGGTGGATGTGGTCTACTACGGACGGCAGAACCAGTTGGAGTTCGACTTCGTGCTTCAGCCGGGCGCCGATCCGCGCGCGATTCGCCTGCGATTCCGGGGGGCCAAGCACCTCAGCATCACATCCGAGGGCGATCTGGCGTTCGAACTCGGTAACGGGCGCATGCTTCAAAAGAAGCCGCTGATTTACCAGGAAGACCCGGCGACTTCGACCCGCCGCGAAATTCGAGGCGGCTACGTGCTCGTGGCGCGGAACGCCCTCGGGCTTCGCGTGGATGGCTACGATCGCAAGCGGCCGCTGGTGATCGATCCGACCCTGGTGTATTGCAGTTACCTGGGCGGCTCCGGTAGCGACCAGATCAACGCCGTGGCGGTGGATTCGCAGGGCCATCTCTATGTAGCCGGCTCCACTACTACCGGAGACCTGCTGGCCACCAATGGCGCATATTCGACCACCTTTAGCAGTGCGACCAGCATTTTTGTGGCGATCATCGACATCGTTCCAGGCAGCGGTTACCCCATCCTCTATTTCACTTATATCGGTGGAGGGGGCTCGGACATTCCGCTGTCGATGGCTGTGGACGCGGAGGAAAACGTCTATCTAACCGGCACGACCACCTCCACCAGTTTCCCCATGACCGTCAATGCCGTGCAAACCACGGGGGCCGGCGGCGTGGTAGCCGCCTTCGTGTTGGAGCTGAATCCGTTTGGCTTGTCCGGCGGCGTTTCCCTGGTCTATTCCACTTTTCTGGGCGGCACCACCGGAGACAGTTCCGGCAACGGCATTGCCGTGGATCGGAATGGATTGATTTATGTCATCGGCAGCACCAAGGCCACGGACTTCCCGCTCACCGATAGCGCCTACCAAAGCGTGACCTGGGGACTGCAGGACGCTTTCCTGTGCCAGATCGATCCAAACGCCGGCACATTGGACTATTCCACGTACCTCGGCGGCGAACTTGCCGATCAAGGCCGCGCCATCGCGGTCGCCCCGAACGGCCTGGTCTACTTTGCGGTTGCCACGGAATCCACCGAGTTCCCGATGGCGGGCTATGCCTACAACTACAACCTGACCTCGCCCTTCGGCATAGTCATTGGCGTTATGGACATGACCCAAGTGGGAGCGAATTCGCTGGTGTACGCCACCTACTTCGGTGGTTCGGACCTACAAGAAGTGCGCGGGATTGCCTTCGACTCCGCCGGCAACCTGCTGGTGACGGGCTATACCCTCGCCAAGGACTTTCCGGTCACGCCCGATGCCTTCCAGCCCAAACCGGGCGGCAATGGCGACGCGTTTGTGTCAGTGGTCAATCCCTTGGATTGGTCGCATTTTCTGATGTACTCGACCTATCTTGGCGGTTCGCAAGGAGAGGTGGCATATGGCATCGCGGGCGATAGCGCGGGCAACATCTACGTCACCGGCTACACTCTTTCGCCGGACTTTCCGACCACCGCCGACGGGTTCGAGCCGCAATGGGGTAACGGCATCGACTTGTTCCTCACCAAACTGAAGCCCGGCATTCCGGGGCCGGGCGGCCTGCAATCCTCGACTTACATCGGCCAGAGGGGCGTTTATTCACCCAGTGGCCTCGTGCTGGGACGAGATGGAACCATCTATGTGGTTGGCCGGGGTACCGTCGGCCTGCCGAGTACCGCCAATGCGCTCCAGGGCTTCGGCGGAGGCTTGAGCGACGGCTTCATCATGGTGCTGAGTAAATAGGATGTGAAGGGGCCGCGGCCCGCCATTGTTCCTCCAGCATCCCCCACACCACCAGGTCCACCCACCGGTCGTTGACCCACTCGCCCTCGCGGAGCGAACCCTCCCGCGTGAAGCCCAGGCGCTCGGGAATCGCGCAGCTTCGCGTGTTGCCGGTCGCGCAGCGGATCTCCACGCGGTGCAGCCGCAACTCGTCGAAGAGGTAATCCAGCATCGCGGCGCAGCAACGCGTGATCACGCCCTTGCCTTGCTGTGCGGCGTCGATCCAGTAGCCCAGGCTACTGCTCCGGTTCGCCCGATCAATCGGGTGGCACCCTACATTGCCGGCGAAAACGCCGTCCACCCAGACTCCCGCGTTGGGCCCTTGATCGGCCTCGAATTGCGCCTGCACACGCAGAATGAACTGCCGGATATCCTCGGGCGAGTGCGTGCCGTCCACCCACGGCAGCCACTGCCGCAGATGCTCCCGGTTACGCTCCACCACGGCGAACACGGTTTCCGCGTCGCGCGGCTCGAACTGACGCATCTCGATCCCGGGCGCCACCGTGCGACGGAACATCCGAGTCACGCGGCTCTCCATCACTCCGTGCCGCCCGGTTTCAGCGGGTTCCTGGATTTCGAAATCGCGGGCGTTTCGGGCGTCCCGGCCTCGATGGCGTAAGTCGTCAGGCCGGCTTTGAGCAGTTCGAAGGCCGTCTGCGGGTCGTCCGCATATTGGAACAGGTTCAGGTCCTCGCGCGAGATCGTGCCGTAGCGCACCAGCGCGTCGAAGTTGATAATCTCCTTCCAGTACTTCGACCCGTAAACCACGATGGTGATTTTCTTCGCCAGCTTCTGGGTCTGCGTCAGCGTCAACAGCTCCATCATCTCGTCCATGGTGCCGAAGCCGCCCGGAAACACCACCAGCGCTTTGGCCAGGTAGGCGAACCAGAATTTCCGCATGAAAAAGTAGTGGAACTCGAAGCTCAGCTCGGGCGTGATATACGGGTTGGGGAATTGCTCGAACGGCAGGCCGATGTTCAGCCCCACGGTCTTCCCGTTGGCCTCGTAAGCCCCGCGGTTGGCGGCTTCCATGATCCCCGGCCCTCCGCCGGAACAGACCACGAAGCGGTAGGAATTGTTGGCGAACTGGGCCGCCCATTCCGTCAGCAGTCTGGCCAGCGTGCGGGCATCCTGGTAATACTCCGACAGCGGGCCTTCCTCCCGCAGCCGCGCCGAGCCGAAGAACACCACGGTGTCCCGCACTTTCTCCCGGCGGAAGTGGGCCAGAGGCTCCAGAAACTCGGACAGGATGCGCAACGCCCGCGCATCGGGGCTGTTCAGGAACTTCTCATTCATGTACGCGACCGGGCGCCGGTCGCTATGGTTTGGCGTCTGATTTGGCATGCTTCTCTAATGCATCGACTTTCTTCTTCAATTCCCGCAGGGTCTTCAGTATTTCCGGCAGCTTTTGGTAGGCGGTCGCCGCGCGCAGCCACTGGTTGGCGGCAAAGGCCGGCGATCCCGAAATGCGCGCGCCCGGCGCCACGTCGCCGCCAATCCCGCTTTGCGCGTAGACGATGGCTCCCTCGTGCACCGTCAGGTGACCGGAAGATCCCACCTGTCCCGCCAGGAGCACGTTGCGCTCCAGCACCGTGCTCCCCGCCAGGCCGGTCTGCGCGCAGACGATGTTGTCTTCGCCCACCGTGCAGGCGTGCCCCACTTGCACCAGGCTGTCGATCTTGGCGCCGCGTTTCACGCGGGTTTCTCCCACCGTGGCGCGGTCCACCGAGGTGAGGCTTTGGATCTCGACGTCGTCCTCGATCACCGTGCGGCCGGACTGCACGATCTTGGAGTGCGTGCCGTCGGCGCGCTTGGCGAAACCGAAGCCGTCTCCGCCCACCACCACGCCGTTCTGCAAAATCACGCGATGGCCGATGCGGCAGAATTCCCGGACCGTGGCGTGGGAATGCGCCAGGAAATCGTCGCCGATTTCAGCGCCTTCGTAGATCGCCACGTGGGGATGGAGCACCGCATTGCGGCCAATCCGCACGCGCTCCCCCACCACCGCGAACGGGCCAATCGAGCAGTTCTCGCCCACCACCGCGCTGGCGGCCACCGAAGCCAGGGGATGGATTCCCGGCGCGGGCCGCGGCGGCTGATAGAAGAACGCCAGGGCGCGCGCAAAATCGAGGTACGGGTTCGCGGAGATCAGACAGGCGATGGGAACGCCCTCGAGCGCCTCCGAAACCAGGATGGCGCCCGCCTTGGTGCGCTTCACCTTGGGCGCGTACTTGGGGTTGGCCAGAAACGTGAGGTGCCCGGGTCCGGCGTTCTCGATTCCGGCCACGCCGGCGATTTCCAGTTCCCCGTCGCCTTCCAGGCGGCACCCCAGCCGATCGGCAATTTCGCGAAGTTTCATAACCCGGTCACCACACAGACCTCCAGCGTACCAAGTGAGAGCACGGGGTCGCGGTAGGGATGCCGGTTGCCCGGCACCCCCCGCACGGACCCGTGCGGGCGCTTATTAGCGCACACGGTTCTTATCGCGGATGATTGGCGCAAAACCGCTCCAAAGGATAAGGGTGTAGCCCCTTATCTTTCTTTGCTGCTCCCCGCACACCTGTGAGGCCCCGTGACCCGATCTC
>JBEKSR010000067.1:0-30473 GCA_049516835.1 Bryobacteraceae bacterium
AGTCGTCAGCGCGAACAGCGCCATCACCAGCCCGGCGATCCAGAAGCGCGCGATGATCTTCGATTCCGCCCACCCCAGCGCCTCGAAATGATGGTGCAGCGGGGCCATCTTGAAGATCCGTTTGCCGCGCAGCTTGAAGCTGCCCACCTGGAGGATGACGGAAAGCGCCTCCACCACGAAAACGCCGCCGATGAACACCAGCAGCACTTCCTGCTTGATGAGCACCGCGACCACCGCCATGGCGGCGCCCAGCCCCAGCGCTCCCACGTCGCCCATGAAGATCTCCGCCGGATGCGCGTTGTACCAAAGGAAGCCCACGCTGGCGCCGGTCATCGATCCGCAGAAGATGGTCAGCTCCGAGGTGTGCGGATTGCGCGCCAGTTGCAGGTATTCGGCCAGTTGCGCGTGTCCGCCGGCGTACGTCAGTGCGGTGAGCGCGCCCGCGGCAATCACCATCAGGCCAATGGCGAGGCCATCCAGCCCGTCCGTCAGGTTCACCGCATTGGACGCGAAGACCACCACCAGCGCGACGAAAATGCAGAATGGCGCCACGCCGAGCGCATACGTCCACGGATTCCTCATGAGCGACTCGATCAGCAGCGAAGGTTGGAACTGTTTGAAGAACGGGACGTTCATGGCGGTGGAATAATCGTTGTGCAGGCGCATCACCAGGAGGCTCGCGGCGAATGCGAACCCCATGGCGAACTGGTACGCCAGCTTGCGCCGCGCCGTCAGCCCCAGGTTGCGCTGGTGGGTCACTTTGGCGTAGTCGTCCAGGAACCCGATCCAGCCGTACCCGAGGAGCGCGGCGATGGCGATCCACACGTACGGATATCGAAGGTCCGCCCACAACAGCGTTGGAATCACGATGGAGATGATGATGAGAACGCCGCCCATGGTGGGTGTGCCGGCCTTCTTCTGGTGGGATCTCGGGCCTTCCTCGCGAATGTACTGCCCGATCTGGAATTGCCGCAGTTTCTCGATGAGCCAAGGCCCCAGCGCAATACACAGAAACAACGCCGTGAGGCTGGCAAACGCCGTCCGGAAGGTGGTGTAGCGGAAGACGCGGAGCGGGCTGATGTAGGGTTGGAGCCGTTCGTAGAGTAGATAGTAAAGCATCGGAGTTAAGCCAAGAACCTCTCCATCGCCCGCTCCACCGACACGCCGCGGGAACCCTTGAAGAGCACCGCATCGCCCGGCCGCGCCGTCAGCCGCGCGAACTCCCCCGCCTCGGCGGGGTCCTCGAAGAAGTGCGCCCGGCCGCGTGGAAGCCCGGCGGCGACTGCCGCTTCCACCATCGAGCGGGCATGCCCGCGAATGCCGATCAGCCAATCGACCCCATGTTCCGCCGCATACCGCCCCACCTGCCGATGCAACTCCTCGGCGGCGCGCCCCAATTCCAGCATCTCTCCCAAAACGGCCATGCGCCTGGCGGCGGGGGTCTCGCGCAATACGTCGATCATCGACTGCGCCGCCTCGGGGTTGGAGTTGTAACAGTCGTTCCAGACCACGACGCCGTTGTGCTGGCTGCGTTGGCCGCGCATCTGGCCGGCGGCGAAGGTTCGAACCGGCTCCCGCAGACGCTCCGGCGCGACGCCGAACACGCGCGCCACCGCAATGGCCGCCAGCAGGTTCATGACCGCGTGGCGGCCCGCCAGGCCCATCTCGAAATCCACTCCCACGGCTCGAAAGCGGGCGCCATCGGCGCTGTAGTGCGCCGCCTCCCCCCGCACGTCCGCGCCTTCCGACAAGCCGAACGTGACCGAGCGGCCGGGGTGCGCGTCCCGGAACGCCAGCACGCGCGGGTCATCGGCATTCAGCACCGCCACGCCGCCGCGCGGCAACGCCTCGATCAACTCGCGCTTGGCCGCCGCTACACCCTCGATGGAATCGAAATACTCGGCGTGCGCGTAGCCCACGTTGGTCACCACCCCCACGTCCGGCTTGGCGATGGCGGCCAGCCGGCGGATTTCGCCCGGGTGATTCATTCCGATTTCCAGAACGGCGGCGCGGCAGCCGCCGGCGAGCGACAGGATGGAAAGCGGCACCCCCACGTGGTTGTTGAAATTCCCGGCCGTCTTCCCCACGGACAACTCCGCTGCGAGCAGATGCGCGATGGCGTCCTTGGTGGTGGTCTTCCCCGCACTGCCGGTCACTCCGATCACGGTTCCGCCCCATTGCGCGCGCGCCCACGCCGCCAGCTCTTGCAGAGCTTCGAGCGTATCGCTCACCACCAATTCATGGGGCGCGCCGGTGCTCCGCTCCACCACCACACCGGCGGCGCCTCGAGCGATCGCAGCGCCCACAAAATCGTGGCCGTCGTGGTGGGGACCGCGCAGGGCGAAATAGAGATCGCCTGGATTCTGTGTCCGCGTATCCACGCTCCAGCCCGTCACCTTGAGCGGCGGAGGGTTCCCCGCCGCCCGCATGGCGCGCGCAACTTCTTGTGAATCCAGGGTCATGGTTCACTCGGTCTGGCGATACCCATAACCCCTAAGCACTTCTCTCGCCACCACCCGGTCGTCGAACGGAATGGTCTTGTCCTTCAGAACCTGGTAGGTCTCGTGGCCCTTGCCGGCCAGGATGACGAGGTCGCCCTCGCGCGCCTCCTTCAGCGCCCGGGCAATGGCGGCGGCGCGGTCCGGCTCCACCACGTGCGGCACATCCAGGCGCCGGATTCCCACCAGCGCGTCATTCATGATCGCCAGCGGATCTTCGGACCGCGGGTTGTCGCTGGTCAGCACGACGAAGTCGCTGGCTTCCGCGGCCGCCTGGCCCATCAGCGGGCGCTTGGCGCGGTCGCGATCCCCGCCGCAACCGAAGAGCGTAATCACTCGCTTGGGATTCAGCCCCCGCGCCACCGCAATCACGTTGCGCAGCGCGTCATCGGTATGCGCGTAGTCCACCACCACCACGAACGGCTGGCCTTGGTCGACTCGCTCGAATCGCCCCGGCACGGCACGGAGCCCGGCAATCCCTTGCGTGATTCTCTCCGGCGCGATGCCGTAGGAGAGGCCCGCGCCGCACGCCGCCAGAACGTTATACACGTTGATCCTGCCGATGAGCGGCGACTCGACGGCGAAGCGCAGCTTGCCGTACTGGACATCGAACCGCAGCCCGTGGAACCCCGATGAGATATGCAGCGCGTGCAGATCGCTCTCGTGGCCCAGCCCATACCAGAGGACTTCCGTCTTCGCATCCACCTTCAGCTTGCGCGCGTATTCGTCATCGCGGTTCAGGACGGCGAATCGGGGCGGAGGTCCCCCGGCCCCCTCGAACAGCGTCTGCTTGGCCGCGAAGTAGGTCTCCATGGAGCCGTGGAAATCCAGGTGATCGCGCGTCAGATTCGTGAAAACAGCGGTGTGGAATTGAAACCCGTAAACCCGGCCCAGCGCCAGCGCATGGGACGAAACTTCCAAGGTGGCGTGGGTGCCGCCGGCGCGCTCGAGCTCCCAGAACAGCCGCACCAGGTCCAGCGATTCCGGGGTGGTGTTCAGGGCCGGCAGCACGCGCCCCGCCAGATGGTACTCAATGGTGCCGACGAGCGCCGTGGCGTGGCCCGACGCCCGCAACACCGAATCGATCAGGTAAGCGGTGGTGGTCTTGCCATTCGTCCCCGTAATGCCCGTCAGCCCGAGGCGCTCGTCCGGCTTGCCGTAGTAGTTGCGCGCCGCCAATGCCAGCGCTTGCCGGCCGTGCTCCACCTGAATCCAGCGCGCGGGGCCCAGAGGGCACCCCGGCGGGCCCGGAGGGCACCCCGGCGGGCCCGAAGGGCACCCCGATTCGCTGGCCACCGCTACGGCGCCGCGCGCCAGTGCGTCCGCGGCGAATTGGCGCCCGTCGGCGCGGCTGCCCGGAAAAGCAAAAAACAGGAAGCCCTGTTCCACGCGTCTCGAATCGTAATCCAGTCCGCTGATGTCGGCGCGGGCAAGCTCCGGCGGGATTGGCTGCCTCACCCGAACGCCCGAGAATATCTCGCCAAGAGTCATCTTACAAATCCACCGTGGCGCAGGCACTCTTGCCCAATGCCGCTTAGTTTTCGTGAAATCGATATTCTGCATGGATTATGGGGCGGGCAATCCTGCCCGCAAGCCGGCCTTCCGGCCGGCTGGACCCGCTGGAAAGCGGGTCCGCAGGCTGAAAAGCCTGCCCCACAAGTTTCGTCGGATTTGCGGTTTCCGAAAACTAATCTTGCAAACTGGACGCGAACGCGCTCTCCCTGGCGCAGAGTCGAACCCGGCGGCGGATACTGAACTCGAGCAACGCCGCTCCCATCCGGCAGCACCGTCAAACCTTGCGCCGACGCTTCCGCCAGGACGGCGCGCATGGTCATGCCGCGGAAATTCGGGACTGTGGGGCCGGCGGGTTGGCCGGGCTGCTCTTCATCCTCCTCGGCATCTTCCAGAATGTTGGGCTGGCCGGACCCGATGTCCGCAATCGCCAGGTCGCTCGATTCCTCGTCCGACGCTACCAGCGTCCTGGCGGGCGTCTGGTCCGGCAAGTCCTTGGGGACATCCAGCACGCGGAGCGCTTCCGTGAGCACCGCGTGAAACACCGGCGCCGCTGCCAGCCCGCCGAAACCCGCCGTGCCGTGCGTCCCATTCAGCGTCACCACCGCCACCATGGCCGGATTGGTAAGGGGCGCGAAGCCCATGAACGAACCGTTGTACGCATGCGTGTAGTGTCTGGCCACCGGGTCGTAGATCTGCGCCGATCCGGTCTTCCCGCCGCTGGTATAGCCTTCGAGCCTGGCCCTCGTCCCGGTGCCGCCCGGCAGCACGACGCCTTCCATCATCTGCCGCATGGTGATGGCCGTCTCGGGCTTGAGCACGCGCACGGGCTGCTCCATCGGCACGGTCTGGTTTCCCTTCTTCAAGACCAGCCGCGGCTTCACCAGCAAGCCGCCGTTGGCAATCACCGCCGCCGCCTGCGCTAATTGCAGCGTGGTGACACTGATTTCCTGCCCCATCGACATGGAAGGAAGGGAAGCCTTGCTCCAGAGTGCCGGCTTTCTCACTTTTCCGGCGGATTCCCCCGGCAGCGGGATGCCGCTCTTCTGTCCAAATCCGAACTTCCGCACATACTGGTGCATGTTGGCCTGGCCCACGCGCATGCCGATCTGGATGGCGCCGATGTTGCTGGACTTGGCCAGCACCATCGCCATGGGAATGGTTCCGTATCCGTGGTGGGCTTCGTGGATGGTGCGCCCGAAGAGCGTGATCGCTCCCCGCCCGCAGTTGATCATGCTGGCCGGCCGCAGGTCGGTGGTCTCGAGAGCCGCCGAGAGCGTGATCACCTTGAACACCGAACCGGGTTCAAAGGGCACCGAAATGGCGTGGTTCTGCCGGCTGGCTTTGTCCTCCCCAGGTTGCGGAGGCAGATTCGGATCGTACGTGGGATAGCTCGCGAGAGCGAGAACTTCTCCGTTGTACGGGTTCATCACCACCACACTGCCGCTTTGGGCCTGGTGGGCTGCCACGGCCGCCGCAATCTCGCGCTCCGCCACGAATTGCAGCCGCTCGTCGATGGTGAGAGTAATCGGCGTGCCCGGTTTCATGTCCGAAGCGGACTGGGAATCGATGCCGCGGCGCTTTACGTCCGTCAGCATCCGCGCCTGCCCCGGCTGGCCGCGTAGTTCCGCATCCAGGACCTGCTCGATTCCCGCGTTGCCTTTTTCCTCGAAATCCACCGACCCCAGAACATGGGCCGCCAGCGTCCCCTTCGGGTAGTGGCGCTGGCTCTCGTCTTGAATGTGAATCCATTCCAGGCGCAGATTGCGCAGATTCTGCGCTTCCTCGTAGCCGATCTTGCGCTTGACCCAGAGAAACCCGTGGTGGTTGTCGTGCGCCCACTTCATCTTGCCGTAGAGAGCCGTACGGTCCATGTGCAGCACCAGCGCCAGCAGTTCGGAAGCGACTCCCAGGTCCGGCGCGCGCAGCGGGTCGATGGAGACGGACTCCGTTGGCACGCTCATGGCCAACGGCTGGCCGGTGCGGTCGAAGATCGTGCCCCGAGGCGCGGGGATCTCCACCGCGACCACCTGGCGCGCCGTCGCCAGCTTTGCATACTCCTGGTGATGAACGATCTGCAGCGAGATGATGTTCAAGAAGATGGCCGCGCCCCAGATGAGGACAATCCCGGCGAGCCATGCCAGACGACGATCCACCATGCCGCGCTCCGTGACCAGGTCACGCCTCCGACTTCGTTACTTCACCATCGCCACCGCGCTGTCGCCTTTGGCGTTCAGACGCACGACCTGCCCAGGAAATGGCGCCACCAGGTTCTGCCCTTGGGCGAGCTTCTCCAGCCGCTGGGGACTGAGAAGCTGCGCTTCGTCGAGCTCCAGCGTGCGCTTCTCATCCAGCAACTGCCGCTCCTCGACGCGAAGGGCCTGCAGTCTGTAGCCGGCGAGCGTGCTGGCGACGCTGGGAACCAGCACGCTCGTCAGCACAGCCAGCAGAAAGCAGGCCGCTCCGATGGCCGACCAGCACGCGCCGCGCGCTTGCGGATCGGGCTCGCGCACCAAACGCGAGTTGTCGATTTTCTTGCAATGAAGAAACACGTCTTCCTGTGGGAGCGCGCGCAGTTGGAACGGGTCCCGCTCCGGCTTGATGGGGGACAAGGCCGGGAGACCGGTCTCACTGGTTTTTCGGAAGAATGCTGGCAGCGTCGCCATGGTCTTTCGTTCCCTTTCTAGTAACTAGGTGACTGACACAGGCATGCCCAGGCGCCGGGGTTCCCCCCTTGGGGGCCGTGCGCCGCGTGGACGCTGGTGTCTCTCACCGAATTTGGCCGCCCTGCTAAGGGCTTTCCAGCGCGCGCAGCTTGGCGCTGCGCGAAGCCGGGTTCTGCGATGTCTCTTCCTCGCTTGGCTGGAGCGGGTGTTTCGTGAGAATGGCCGCACGCCCTTCCCGCGCCAGCGCTCTGAACTTTTGTTTCACCTTCCGGTCGTCGATGGACATGAAGCTGATGACCACCATCCGCCCACCGCTGTTCAACAGCTCGGGACCAATCTCGAGCAGCCGGTCCAATTCGCCCGGCTCGTCGTTGACCGCCATTCGCAAGGCCATGAAAGTTCTGGTGGCCGGGTGCAAACGGCCCGTCCGGGGCACGGCCCGCTCCACTACACCGGCCAGGTGCAGTGTGCTCCGTATGGGCCGTGCCCGGACGATTGCTCTGGCTACCTTCCGCGCCCTCCTTTCTTCGCCCAACTGAAAGATCAAGTCGGCGAGCGCCTTTTCGGCGGTGTGATTGACGAGATCGGCCGCCGTCATGCCCGTGGACTGATCCATGCGCATGTCCAGCGGTCCATCCGCCATGAACGAAAATCCTCTCTCCGGCGCCGTGAGCTGATAGCGGCTCACACCCAGATCCGCCAACAGTCCATCCACCTTCTCGAATCCCGCTTCCGCCACTGCTTCGGCCAGCTCGCCGAAGGGACCCCCATGAAAACGAATGCGCCCGGCCCACTCCGCGGTGTTGCGCCGCGCCAATTCCAGCGACTGCGCGTCGCGGTCGTTGGCAATCACCAGTCCGGTGGTCAGCCGTTGCGCGATGAGGCCCGCATGCCCCCCCAGCCCGGCTGTGGCATCGAGATAAACTCCGTCCGGACGAACCGCCAGCAGCGAGAGCGATTCCTCGGCCATGACGGAAAAGTGCATACGCCATCAGTTCAGCCCCGCCGCCTCCAGCTTGGCTACGTCGTCCACCGGGCTGGTGGAAGCCTCGCTCTTGCGTTCCTGGTAGATCTTCTCGCTTAAGACTTCGATCCGGCTGCGATAGGCGTACAGCCGCACCGGCTGGTTCTCAATTCCGAGTTCGCGGCGCAGTTCGGTGGAGAACAGGATGCGGCCCTGGCTGTCTATGTCGGCCTCCGCGCCCAGGTCGGCCGCATTGAAGGCTACGTTCCGCGCCACTTTCGGATCCTCGCGGTAGTGGGCGAGAAATCTCTCGTTTTCCCTCCAGGCCGGAATGGTGTAGATTTGAGCTATGCGCCGGTCCAGGCTGGTTACGAAAAACCGCTTTTCCCCCAAGGCGCCAAAATACTGCTGGAAGTTCGCCGGCAATTTGACGCGGCCGCGGTCGTCCAGCCGGCCAGGGTACATTCCCAGCGGTGGCTCGATCTTTGGTGGCTGCTGGACGGTGTCTCCCATTTTTTATCCCACTTGGGCCATTTCTGGCCACAACTAATGGTGCCACAGTAATTCAGCCTTAGCAAGAGGTTTTTACAGGAACTTACTGACAGGTTGGGAGTTACCGCAATACAAGCAGATCTACACTGATGGCGCAACACACAACATGTAGTCTTTGGGGCGAAGAGGAAGCGAAGAAGGATGGGGCCGAGTTTCCCCGGCCCCGAAGTAGGAACCTACTGGATGGGTATCTTGGCGGTGACGCTGTAAATCGGTGCGCTGCCACCGACCGGATACACTCCTATTGAAAAGGAGACGTTGTTCCCGGTGACCGCATCGAAGGGCATCTGGAACGGAACCTCGAACACGCCGATCAAGTCTGGCGCAACCCGCGCGCCGGTCACGCGAACGCCTTCGCCTTGGCCGGCAGTGTTGGTAATGCCCACGATGACGATGCCTTGCACCATGGCATCGGAGCCGGGGATGGCGATCGCATTCGTGCCCACGGATGGCGAGGTCACCCCCAGACCGGTGGCATACGCCCGGACGATTTCACCGCGGCGAGCCGGGTTTGCCAGGCTCACAAACGATCCATCCGGCCGGACGATCACCGCGCGAGACACGCCATCGGACATGGTTGTCTGGAAGATGCCGGGGCTGGCCACCAACACCGGAACATTCACCGTGGCGGATGCGCCGTTTACCGTCACCATCACGGGGACGGAGCTGGCCGGAGCCACTTCGCACGGAACCTGGACTGTGATCTGCTGCTGGCCACTGACGCTGGCGACGTTAAAGATGGGCGCCCCAATGCCGTTGAACGATACCGCATCGGACGCTAACAGGTACGGCAGAGGACCAAACAAGCTGCCCGGAGTCACGACGCCCTGAATACCCGGCGCCAATCCCGGAGCAATGATGGTGGCGATGCTGCACGGCGAAATGGAGCCGGCCCGGAAATCGGCGCCATTATAGAAGCTGCTGGCCGTGAGAGTGGGCCCCGGCGGCATCACCGTCAGACTGAAGGTCTGGGTGAAACTGCCCGCGGTGGCTGTGACCGTTACCGAGCCCGCCGTGGCGCCCGCCTGAACCGAGACTTGCGCGCGCCCGTTGGAATCGGTATTCACGGTGCTCCAGGAGAGCGAAGCCGGGCCGGTCACCGAGAACTGCACGCCGACGTTGGCGGCCGGCTGCCCATTGCTGGCGTTCACCTGCACCACCAGGGGCAGACCGAAGGTTGCGTTCACCAGAGCGGTCTGGTAATTGCCGGAGACGATCTGCAGGCCAGTAAGGGTCACAATCGGAACCGCCGTGACGCTGAAAGTCACGGACCGGGCCGTCGCCGGGCAGGCGGGGCACGTCGCTGTGATTTGGACGGCGCCCAAAGCGTTATTCGAGAATGCCGCGGTGACCGATGTCTGGCCGCTCACGTTCGTCGACGTGGTGCTGCTCGAAAGATTGGCGGCGCCGGCGGGAGTCACGGTCCAGTTAACCTGCTGGGTTGCTACCGGAGTTCCCGACGCGGTATCCACTTCCACCTGGAGCGCGTATGGCAGGACTTGGCCAGGGGCGGCGGACTGGCCGTTGCCCTGCGTGACTTTGATCAATCCGGGTTGCGCGGGTGTAACGGTCAGATGCAACGGGCCCTTGGCAAAATTACCACTACCGAACGAAAGCGTGGTCGGGTCCAATGGGAGCGGCACGCCTCCCGCGCCCGCCAAAACATAAAACTGGCCCGTCCCAGGGACACCACCGAAAACCGGATAGCACGTGGCCAGCCCGTTTTGGTCCGTCAACACGGTATTCGCCTCTCCACCGGCGGCGCCCGCGCAGTTCACCACCGGCCCCAAAGACGGGTCCTGGTAGTTCCCCAGTTGAACGCTGACGTTGGGAACACCGCGGCCTCCAGAGGTCATGACTAAAACCTGGATCGGCGTGCTGCCCGTAGTTCCCGCCTGCCCTGCCAGGAACTGCCCGGCCAGCAGATTCTGGAGGAGGCTTCCCAACGGCGGATAGACACCCACAGCCTGAAACTGCGGATTAGCGAGGTCGTACAGTACCTGGGAAAGACTGAACGTTACAGCCGCATTGGTGGTGCTGGCATTCACGATAGACTGGATATACGGGCCTGACAGCAGGTAACCGTAACCGAAGTAGGCGTAGACATTGGATGTTGTCCCATCGGATGCGGTTGTGGTGGTAGCCCCTGAAAGAAGCACGGCGTTGGAGCCGCCTGCAGTGATGGCCCAGTTCACCGTCACGTTGGGTAGCGGAACACCATTGGAATCGGTGACCTGAACCCACATGGACGCGTAGCCAAAGCACGTCTGGCAGATCAATTGTCCGTTTCCGGACACGATCGTAATGTTCTGCGCGGACGCCGTATGGGCACAGAAAAGCCCGGCGAGCACCGCCGCCAAAACCATGACTCTAAATCTGCTCAAGATTACCTCCTCGTTCGATGCATGAACACGGCTGGATTGGGATGGACGCGGTGAGAGTCTTAGTGTACCACCTCTCGCGGCCCTGCGCGAGCGTGGCGCGGCCAAAAAAAAGAGGGGAGCGGATGCTCCCCTCTCGCAAACATCAAGCTAAACGTTAGTTCTCCAGCGCTTCGATGCTGGTGCTGGGGACGACAGTGCTGCTCGGACGAGTGCTCGTTCCGTTGTTGAGGACCAGCGCCAGATACCCATGGGCAATGTCGGTCGCACCGAGTTTGGTGATAAACGCATAACCGTGAGCCATCTGGAAGTTGCAGACCGCAATCATGTAGCCCTGGAAGTTCGGAGCAATGTTGCTGGCCAGGAAGGCGTACGTGGCCGGAGCGGTATTCATTCCAGAGGGAATGACCCCGGTCACATACTGCGCCGTCACGGGCTGCCCGTACCAGTTCAACGCGCAGGTGCCCGCTTGCGGTTTGGTGCCCCACGGATCTGTCGACGTATTCATAATCGCAATGCCGGTGTCAAATCCAGCCATGTTGGTTATGAACGGGAACAACAGATTCGTCGTGCACTGGACAATGGTAAGGAGGTTGGCCGCGACGGACGTATCCGCAAACCGTGGCAGCGTCAAGGTGCTTGAGGCTGCGGCGCCGGCGGCCGCGGTGAATGACGTGGCATCTGGAACCGGAGCGTAGCTCATATTCACAGTTGCCGTCCCTATAGGCGGAGAGTTGGTGGCGGCGCTGCCGGTGTACGTGGTCCACACGCCAAAGTTAAAGTTCTCGTTAAGTGCCGGGTTGGTGTTGATGACTTCCCAAACCGCCGTGCCGCTCCCATTCACTATCGAGACTTCGGCAAAGCCGTTGAGTGGCGTCACACTACCCGAGGCATACAGGAAACCAGAGGGCGGCACAAAGGAGCCCTCGGGAGCCATTTCGCTGACTACCAACTGGGCAAACGAGGTTGTCGAGTTGCCAGGCGGCGGATTGAGCAGCGAGGGTACCGTGGTGCTGGATATGTTGGTGACGTTCGTGGTGGACACAAAGATGCGGACACCGGTCGGAACGTTGTTAAATACGGCCTTCAAACGGGTGCCGTAATCCGCCAAGCCCGCCACGGCATTGAAAGTGGTGCCAACTCCAGCGAGCGTCGGGAATATCAAACCAGATTCCGAGTTGTAGATTGCCCCCGGTATGTTCTGGCCCGTCAAATTCGCCGCCTGTCCAGCTCCAGCGGCGGAGCTGAGCGGAGCTACACGTGTCTTAAACGCGGTACCGAAGTTCTCGGTGTACTGCAAGATGCCAACGCCACTTGGGGTCGTGGCGCTCCCCGTGGTGGTGCACTGGTTGAGGGACGGCACACTAAAGCCGCCGACGCTAGTGCTCTTGAGAGCGGTGGTGAGACCGGTCTGCACGAAGCCGGCGGTCTGGACCGGAGTATAGATCGGCACCGAGGTGTTGCCGCTGATGGAAATCGACGCCTGCACCTGGAATGTGCCAGTGAACCCGCTGGCGCCCAATGCATTAGCATTGATGCGAATGTTGGTCATGCGGTATACGCGCGACACGCCAGTGCTCGTCGGCGGCAGAATCGGAATGCCGAAGAACGTGACCTGGTTGGAATTGACGACGCCCGCGTACACGTTGGCGGGGGCGCTGTAGGCGCCGCCAGCCGAACTGGACATCACATAGTCGCCGGCGACCTGCGCAACATACTGAACGCAACCGCCAGCGCCCGCGCCCATATACGAGGCGGGTTGCCCACCGGACATGCAAAGGGTCTGGGGGGCGCCTGGTCCAATAGTCGTCGAGCCAGTGAAACCGGTGGGACCGATCGCGAGACCGGAACCCGGCTCATCGATCAGCAGCAATGCTTCCGAAGTTAAGGGACTCGTCACGGGGCTGGCGCTAGTTGAAGTGTTGTAATTCAACAGCCGGCTCGTCACGTTGGTGCCGAAACTGACGGTAAAGTTGGCTGTCAAAATCGTCGCACCAACAACGGGAGTGGGACCACCCGTGCAGGTCAGCACGATGTCGCCCGCCAGCTCCGTCAAGCCTTCAGCACGTAAGACTGGAGGGACAGCCACGCTAGCAGTACACTGAAACGGGCCTGTGCCCGCAGTGCTGCTGGCTATCTGCGCGTTGGCCAACCCCGCGAACAGGGCCAGCACAGCCAGCGCAGTAATCCATCTGCGAAAATTCATTTCCTTCTCCTTGTGAATTGCGAATTTGAATCGGTCGAAGTTCTCTTCCAACCTGAGCCTCAATGTTAAGCCTCAAACCGTTCAGTCAACCTAGGGAACTTCTCCGTGTCGGGCGGAGAGCCAATTTTCCAGCGGCCGTCAAGCCGGCCGCCGAGCCTTACTGAAGTCTAACCCGGGGCACATGCTCTTTCCTGTCTTATCTGCTGTGCTCACCGGACACGAACGCAAGATTGCACACCAAAACCAGACGCGGTAAACCCATTCATACCCGATTGCCCGCCCGATGTCAAGAGAAATTCCTTCTCTTCCATGCGAAACGGGGTGCCGACCACCTTAAGTCCTTTGCTGATCAAGCTGGCACGATTAAACCATGCCGGACACCCCCGCGTCAAGAGTTTCGCACCGAATGGTCCCATTTTTTCTTCATTGGAGCGCGATGGCCACGGTATTGCTGAATTGCCCCCCCTCTTTGAGGGTAAGGGAAACACCTAGTCCGGGGGGGGTGGCGGCCGGAATCGGCACATTCACCTGATATAAACCGACATAGCCCGGGGCCAGCCCGGCGAACTGCACCGGCAACTCCTGGCCGTTGACCACCGCGGTGACCGGAGCGGCGGTGACCGAAAGTTGTCCCTGCTTGGCCACCGCTCCCAGACCGGTGGCGTACACCAGCAGCACCTGCCCGCGGGGCAGCGGATTAGCGGGTCCATTCACGCTGAAATCCTGGTTCAACACCGCGCCCATCCCGGAATTGGCAATCATGAAAATCGCGGGTGCGACGGCGGATACGTTCACGGATTGCTGCGCGACCCCATAGACGGAACGCACGCGCAAGGTGTGGACTCCGGGCGCGATGCCCGGCGGAACCTGGGCGTTGATCTGGAAAGCAGAAGCCCACATCACGGTGGCAACCGCGCCATCCATATCGACCGTGGCGGCGCTGCCCGGCGCGGAGAGGCCCGCGCCGAAGATCGCCATGATGCCGCCCGGCGCGATGCCGCTGGTAAAGGTAGCGGCATTGACCACTGCGCCGGCAGTGAAGCTCACATCCTGCGGCCCCACCGCCAGGGCCAGCAACGGCCGCGTGGCCTTGTAGGTCGCCACCGCGGCCCCGGAAATATCCACCGACGAACCACCCGAGGCCAGGTCCGTCACGAAGGCGCGGTACGGCTGAGCGGCGCCCACGGCGATCTGGTAGGCCGACTGGCTGCCGTCGCACACGTCGATGCGCGAAATCGGGGCGCCCGCGGCCGGCGGGTTCCCCGAGGAGTCGACCGCGTCCAGCAGATCGAGCGGCAACCCGCACGAGCCCGCCGCGGAATTCACTGCGAGCGCGAAACTCTGCATCAGGCTGGCTGGTTGTGAGAGCGCCCCCACCATGAACCGGGTGCCGCTGGGACTGCTCAGAGCGAACCGCACCACGCCCCGCAAGCCGGCTGTCCATGTTCCCGCGCCAACCGTAAAGCCGTTGAGGTAATCGTTCAGATTGGTGCGCGCGAATAGAGGGCTGGGGTCCTGAATGACAATGGACCCGTCCGCCGCTATTCCGATGGCCACCACGAAGTGGCCGCCGGCCAGCGTGCCGTTCAGAGAAAGTCCCAGCGACAGCAGCAGCGGCTCGCCTTGCGCCACCAGGTCGGCGATGGTGGCGAGAGCCGGATTCTGCGCCCTGACATCCACGCCGCCGGTGAATTCCGCCGCGCGCCAGAGATTCACGATCTGCTCGCCGGAAGCGGGATTCGAAAGGAAGCCGTCGCAGAGCTGGTTGCCCGCCGAATTCGCCAGGCAGTACGCCTGCAAGAATTGGTTCAGGGCGCCCGGATCGGCCATGCCGTTGGGCGACGGCAGATCGCCGCGGTTCTGGCGATACCGCAGAATCGACGCCACCGCCGTCAGCAGCGCGCCTTTCTGCCCGATGGTGGCGGTTCCATTGCCGAGCGGCGTGCTTCCGGCTGCCTGCAGTTGCGGGAAGCCCGCCAAAGTCGATGCCGCCGACAGCGCGCCAAACGTCACGGGATTCTGCGCGATCGAGGGCGCGTTGGCGGTCACCAGAGTCACGCCCAGGGAAGCCGGCAAGCGCACGAATGTTTCCGCCTGCCCGGAACTGTCGGTGGAGGCGGCGGCGAGGGAAAGCTGCGCTCCCGGCGACGCCTGGAATACCACGGGCGCGCCCACCACCGGCGTGCCGGACGAATCCAGCAACGCGATTCTCAACGGCAGCGGCAGCGACACCCCCGGCGAGCCCGTCTGGTTGTCGCCCTGTACCTTGGCAATGGAGATCCGGTTATTCGTAAGATCAAAGCCTTTGATGGCGAGGGCGCCGCTGGCCGTCGAGGTTCCCCCGGTGTCCGCCGCGTGGACGGTGACCGTCCCGCTCTTCGACGACAGCGGAATAAACATGTCCCAACTGTAGGCGCCATTCGCCGTGGTCACCAGAAAGTCGGGCTGTCCCGAAACCGACACGCGGATCGTGCTGTTGTTGGGGAACCCGACGATGGCCAGGTGCGCGCGGCCGCCCGCCGCAATCGAGGCGGGCGTAATCACCACTCCCGGAGGGGCCTTGGGCGACGGATGCTCGACCGCGGCGGCGTCGCCGGCCAAGTAAGTGATGTTGCCGCCCTCGAAGTTCTGCTGGTGCAAGCTCCCGGTGACGATTTCGTCGCTCACCGGCATGCCAAAGCTGCCCGCGGCCCCGCCAATGGCGTTGTAACGGGCGAGAATCAGGCCGCTCACGAAATACGCCTGCCCCGCCCGAGGTCCGGCCGTCGCCCCATAGATGACGCCGTTGGCGAAGCTTTGCGTCGCGCCCGAGTTGGCGTCGAAAGTCGAGAAGGTGGAGGCTTCGGCCAGCGGAGCGCCCGCGGCGCCGGTCTCGTATTTCAGCAGCGCCCATTTCGAAAGAATGATTCCGCTCACCAGGCGCACTGGATTGCCCGCCAGGGCGGCGCTGTTTTGAAACTGCTGGGTGCCCCCGGCGGACTGGTCGCTGGTGGGATACCCCAGGGCGCCGGCCGGACCACCCAAGCCCTGGTACCGGGTGAGCACGGCGCCGCCCACGACGTACGCGGCGCCCGTCTGGTCCGCTTCGGCGATCATGTACACGGCGGCATTCGCGCCGCTCGATTGCACCATCTGCACGTAACCGCTGCCGGCTCGAACGGCGGGGCCCGCCACCGGTATTTCGACCGATATCTGATTGCGCGCGAGCGCGGCCTGGAACGCTTGTTGAACGGCCGCTGGGGCGCCATCGCCCACCAGGCAGCAGGTCATGGTTACCATCAGGTTGAGGGTGGGGCTTTTCACTCCTTCGCTGGATGCCACCACGCTGGCCGTCCCGGCGCCCGCGGCGGTGAGCACGGCCGTCGCGCCAGTCGAGCCAGTCGCCTGAACGGCAATCACGCGGCTATTGGTGGTGCTCCAGGTGACCACCCGGTCGGTCAGTGGAGTGCTGGACGGATCGAGCGGCGTCGCCGTCAGCGTCAAGGTATCGCCCAGGTTGAGGGTAACGGTCTGGCCCATGGGCGCGCCCGCCAATGTCACCGACACCACCGGTTCCCGCACGACGGGAGGGCTGCCCGGCACGTATTCCAGAGCGCCGCCTTCAAACGTTTGCCGCTGGGCCCCGGTGGCGGCGACCAGCAGCACCTCGGACGTGGGCAGACCCAGGAATCCGCCCGCCCCTCCCTGGGCAAGGTACAAATCGTAGATCGGCTCCTCGACGCCGAAAACCTTGTTCTTGTTCGCCCCCGACGTGATGGTGTAGATCGCCCCGTTGGCGTACGTCTGCACGGTGGCGGTGGTGCCGGTCGACGCCGTAATAGCGGTTGGCGCGGTCACCGGACGTCCCGGCCCCCCGGCGGCGCCGCCGAGACCCGCCCACTCCGTGTAGTAGCCCCCCGAGACGGTGAAGTTCTGCCCGGCCGGCAGGGGAGCCGCATAGACAAAGAGCGCGTAGCCCTTGTCGAAGGAATCATACGTGCAAGTGTTGACGGTGTCGAAATACGGGCACGTTTGCGTGTCCATCAAAGGATACCCGGCCGTGGTCACACCGACCGAGGTGTAGTAGGCATACACGCCCGCCCAGAGTTGAACCACCGTGCTGACGTCGGTAGCGCTCAGGGCCGCCACCGTGGAACTCACCGTGGCCAGCGCGAGTTTCCCGCCGGATGTGCCGTTTGCAGCGGCAAACTCCTGCACATAGCCGGTGGTTCCCAACGCCTTCACCGCTCCCAGCGGCGGCAGTGAAACCATGCTGCGGAACCCGCCCCGATAGAACGCGTTGACAAACTGTTGTTGGAGCAGCGAACTGGGCGCGCCATCGCCCGCGCCGATCAGGTGACTGAGCGCGATGCTGGCGGTGGCCGACTTGGTGGCGTCGGCCACGCTCGTGGCCGTAACCGTGACGTTCGCAGATGCGTTGACCGGCGCCGGAGCCGTGTAGAAACCGGCGCTATTGATGGTCCCCAGTTGCGGGCTGATGGACCAGGTCACCGCGGTGTTGGTGCTGTTTGTCACGGTCGCGATGAACAGTTGCATCTCGCCGTCGGTCAGAGAAACCGAAGTCGGGGAAATACTGACGGTGACCGCCGCGGGCGCTTGAAGCGTGATGCTGGCAGTCCCGGTGACAGTGGGATCGAAAACACTGGTGGCGGTGACGGTGACCTTCTGGCTGGTGGTGATGGCGGCGGGCGCGGCATAGAGGCCGCTGTTGGGATCGATTGTGCCCACCTGCGGGCTGATGCTCCACGTCACGCCGGTGACGCTGATCCCCGTCACGGTCGCCGAAAACTGCTGCGTCTGTCCGCCATTCAGGGTGACGCTCGATGGGTTGACCAGGACCGTGACCGCGACCGGTTGAAGCTGAATCTGCACCGAGGCGGCTTGCGAGCTGTCGGCCACGCTGGTGGCCGTGATGGTGATGGTCTGACGGCTGGAAATGAGCGGTGGCGCCTTATAGGTATTGGAGGACAGGCCGCTTGTCCCCGGACCGCTGGCGGGGCCGAGAGTTCCCACGTTGGGGCTGAAGCTCCAGGTCACGGCCGTATTGGCGGCGCCAGTCACCAGGGCGGTGAGAGTTGCCGTCTGATTGCCCTGAAGAGTGTTGGCCGTGGTGCTCAGCGTGACCAGTACCTGCTGCGCATGCAGAGCGGCGGCCGTCAGACACAGCGGCAGCACCCGAAGAAACCTGGAAAAGGACCGATCAGGGCGCACGAGTAACCACTTAATCTTAATATGCTGTAAACCCGGTTTCTGAGCCGGAGTTGCGAACCGGATGGACCCCGCGCATCCCCTACAACGCCCGCCCACTGGGCCGGCGCTTTTCTGCAAACACGCTCATCCCTGAGTGCTTGACCTTTTGGGGGAAACGCGGCGTGAACTGGGTTCGTGGGACAGGTTGGAAACCTGCGGCGGGTTGCCAACCCATCTAGCGGGTTGGCAACCCGCCAGTTGCGCCGGTAAACAGCCGGCGCGGTATATACTGAACAGGACCCGCGAGTCCAAATTGGGAATTCCGGTTCATGCGCCAAAATCGACCCAAGAGGCTTGAGCGCGCCCTCGCCAGCCCGCCCCGCAATACCTCAGGCAGGAACGCTCGGGTCACGGTCATCGCGATCTTCGCGGCGTATGCCGCGTTACTGCTTCATGCCCACGGCCGGGTGCCTCCGGGCCTCAATAACGACGTCGCCGAGGAAGCTCTGCGCGGGATCTACCTCGTACGCGGCCATCACTTCGAAGTCATGACCTTCGCGGTGGGCTTCTCGACCGAAACTCTCTATCTGTACCTGGTAGGCGGCATGATCCAGTTATTCGGGCCAGAGATCCTGTCTATTCAATTGGTGAGTTGGATCTTTGCGCTGGCCTGCATTTGGCTGGTGTGGAAACTGGTCGAGCGCGTGACCGATACCGTGCCGGCCTGGGTTCCCGTTCTGGCCGGGGCTTCTTCGATCTGGCTCTTCCACTATGCCGTGAACGGACTGCGCGCCATCGCCGCTCCGGTCTTCCTCGGCGTATTCGCTCTTCTGCTCGATCGCGTGGAATGCGGCGCCGATCGCAAGATCGCCCTCTCATGCGGAGCGGTACTGGGCTTGAGCATCTACGCCTATACATCCGCCCGTGTGCTGCCGATTGCCTTCGTTCTATACGCGGCCTTCCGCCTCGCCCGGAAATGGCAAGAGAAAGCAATTCTGTTGCGGCGCTACGGCGCCATCCTGGCTGGAGCGTTCATCGTATCGATTCCCAATATGGTCTTCTTGGTTCAACGCCCGAAAGATTTCCTGAACCGCGGCAGCTACGTGGTTCGAGGCACGGCGGCGGACCTGGCAACGAATACAATCTGGTCCATTCTGTTTCCGTTTTATTATCCAAACTTCTACCGGCACACCCTGACCTCCACTTTCAGCTTCGACGCAGTGTGTTCCGGCCTGACGTTAACCGGCGTCAACCCAGTTCATTGGATCGTTGCAACGGCTATGCTGATCGGCCTTTGGCAGGCGAAGCGATTCATCGGCCAGCCGGTAATGGCTTTTCTGCTGGCCGCCTGGGTGGCCGCGATGGTGGGTCTCGGTTGGACCGGTCCCAGCCTGACGCGCCTGCTGATCGTTTGGCCGGTGTACCTGGTGCTGGCTGTTTTGGGTTTCGGATTCGCGATACGCTGGCGCCCGTCGCTAGAGATTCCCGTACTCCTCCTGATTCTCTTCGTAGGGTCGAGCGATGGCTACAAGTACGTGTCCAATGAGGGACAATCTTCCATGGAGTATTCTCTTTCCTTCAATCCCGCGGCCACAGCGATCGGGGAGACGGCGCGCAACCTGGAGGCTCAGGGCCAGCGGGTCCTCTGTGTGATCTCGCGGGACGCGAGCGTGGTGAAGTATTTTACCAGCGGCGACAGCGCGCACGTCGGAATCGCCGAATTCTATCGCCGGAGGTTCGACCTCTCTCGGTTGCCTGTGGATACGTTCCATCCGAGCATTCTGTTGATTGAAAACCACCCGGCATTCCAGGACCTTACCAGCCGTCTCCCTCCGGAATTGCTGGTGGCACACAACGACTACTTCTTCGAGGTGCGGATGCCGCCGCGGTAATAGGTCCGCCGCCCCTTCCCGATGTTAGATTCGAAGTATATGCCTGCCAGGCGGCAGAAGCGCCGAGTAGCCGTCAAACCCGCCGAAGTTGCCACTCCGCCGGCCCCCCCCACAATCGCCTTCTTGGAGCGCCATGCGCGGTCCGCCGTTCTCGTCCTGATTCTGATTGCTTCCGTCCGGATCGTCTCCACCTACACGGTTTTCAACCACACCTCCGACGAGCCCAACCACATCGCTTGCGGGATGGAATGGCTCGACAAGGGGACCTACACCTATGAAGCCCAGCATCCCCCTTTGGCGCGCGTGGCAGCGGCCCTGGGCCCCTATCTGCTGGGTATTCGATCGCAGGGGTCCCCTAAGCCAAACACTCTGGCGGTGCCCCGGGAAGGCACGAAAATCCTCTACCGCGATCGCCATTACGACCTGGCGCTGGCGCTGGCGCGTCTCGGAATCCTGCCGTTCTTCTGGATCGCCTGCCTGGCGGTGTACTGGTGGGGCAAGCGCTATTTCGGCGCGACGGTAGCGGTGGTGGCCGTGTTCCTGTTCAGCTTTCTGCCGCCCGTCCTGGCGCACGCGGGGCTGGCCACCACGGATATGGCGCTGACCGCTTTCCTGGGCGCTGCGTTGGTTTCCGCCCTGGCATGGCTGGAACAGCCCAGCCCGCTCGGCGGCGCGCTCTTTGGCGTGTGCACCGCCCTGGCCGTGCTCTCGAAGTTTTCCGTGGTGGCGTTTCTTCCAGCTTCCCTGGCGGTTGCGCTGATTTGGTTTCTTTGCGCCGAGCGGCCCACACCGATCTGGCTGGCCGCCGCCGTGAAACGCCGCCTCCCGTCGTTTGGCTTGGCCGTGCTGGTGGGGCTGCTGGTGATTTGGGCCGGCTACCGGTTCTCGTTTGGAGCGCCCGATTTCACCAGCCTCCGCCTGCCGGCGCGGGAGGTCTTCAGCGGCATCCGGGCGGTGATGCGGCACAACGCGACAGGCCATCCCACCTATCTGCTGGGCGAGCGCAATATCACCGGCTTCTGGTATTTCTACCCGCTGGTGCTGGCGGTGAAAACGCCGCTCGCCTTCCTGTTTCTGCTGGGGTATGGAGTGGCGCTGGCGCTTCGGAAACCAAGCCCGTACCGGCGCGCCTGGATTCCGGTGAGCTTTGCCGCCGGCATCCTGCTGGTGGGCTTGGAGAGCCATATCAATATCGGGGTGCGTCACATCCTGCCGATCTACCTGGGGTTTTCCCTTCTGGCGGCCATCGCGGCGTTGCGGCTGCTGGAACTATCGCGCGGGCGCCAGTGGATGAGGATCGGGCTGGCGCTGCTGGTGGCCTGGTTCGCCGGCTCTTCCTTGCTGGCCCACCCCGACTACCTGCCGTATTTTAACGAGCTGGCCGGAAGCCAGCCGGAAAAGATTGTGGTGGACTCCGACCTCGACTGGGGCCAGGACATGAAGCGGCTGGCGAAGCGATTGCACCAAGCCGGCGCCCGCGAACTGACCTTCAACCAGCTCTTCATTGCGGACCTGGAGCACGAGCACGGCTTTCCCCCCATCCGCGAGATGGATTTGGCGAACCCCTCTCCCGGCTGGAATGCGGTGAGCCTGACCTACCTGAAATGGGCGCGGCTCGGCCTGTGGAACACCTATCCGCAACTCCGGCTTTGGCCGGAATACGTCAAGCCAACCGAGAGGGTCGGTAAGGGCGTCCTGCTTTGGTATTTCCCTTACCCGGGGGGAAACAGCCGATAGTCTGGCGGCGAGCCGCGCATATCACGATCACTAGCGTGCCTGCCAGGTAGGCCAGCCACAGCACCGCCAACCACGGCGCGGATAGGACGGCTCCCTTATAGGCCACCAGCCGTTCGAACGCGTCCGCAACGCCCACTCTTCGCAGGTCCGCCATATGCACCGCGGCGATGGCGCCATTCGCCTTATACCGGATCATCCCGCTGTAATAAGGTATGGCCACGGCGTGAACTGTGTACAGATCGAGCAAGGCGAACAGGAGTGCTCCGCCGAAGGCCACCCAGCGATGAACCCATGCCGGCAGGACGCTATACAAGCCCGCCAAGCAAAGCGCCACTTCCGCGCCCACGACGGCGTACAGGTACCAACCCCCGCTCGTGGCCATTCCCTTACTCAGGTAGATCAGCACCACGTCGTAGAGCAGCCCAATCCAGAACGCTGTGTAAACGGCCAGCAGGATGCGAGTGGCGGGCTGGCGCAGCAGCCGAAGGAGACCGGCCGCGCCCAACAAGATGACGCCATAAAATACGTGGTACATCCAACCGCGCACGGTCAGGGCGCTCCAGCCTCCACAATAGAGGTGCGAGAGAAGGATGGAATCGACGGCGGTTCCCCAGGGGACCGTCGCCATCCGCCCGATTATGGACGCGTGACTCATCCCACGCAACATGAGGGACTCGCTCAATCCGGTAAGCGTTCCGGTGGCGATCAGGTTACGCGCGTACCACCAGCCCGCAATCAAGACGGACTCCGAAGCGGCAATCCGGGCGCAAAAGACGACCGCCCGGCGCCTCCCCCGCGCCCGCCACAACTCATATCCGAACAGCAGCGCCATAGCCGGAACCGCGGTCAGGAAATAGGCCTTGGCGAGTAGACCGAAACCCAGTACCAGCCCCAGCACGGCCGCCAGCGAATAGCTGAATCCGGTGCGCACCACCTTTAGCGCAATCCAGGTCAGCAGGGTAAACAGCACCACCGCGACGCACTCGTTGCCGACACGCGCCAGGTCGATGGCGAACTCGGGCATGACTGCGGCCACTGCCGCGCAACCGAGGGCCGTGGCGTCGTCATGGAATACCTCGCGGCCAATCCGGAAGATCAGTGGAATGGCCAGCGACGCGATCCATGCGCCGAGCCATCGCAGCGCCATCACTTGCTCCGCCAGACTGCGGCCCTTCATCAGACGAAGCACCGGCGCCATCGTCCAGTAGTAAAGCGGGGGTTGAAACGCTTCGTAAGTGGTCAAGCCGCCGGAGATCGTTTCCCGGCTCCAGCGAACCGGTATGGCTTGAGACTGCCTCTCCCGCTGTTGGCGGGTTTCGGCCGGCAGACTCCAGTAGTCATCCTCGGTGGTGTACGGCCGCGGGTAATGGCGCATGTCCCAGGGCAGGGGAGCGAGTTCGAGCGACGCCTCGACATCCCGCGGAATGGGGCTTTCTCTCGCAGCCAGCAACTCGCCGCGCACGGCCATCGCCCGAATCACCGCGAAGTGCCCCCATTCGTCGAAGCCCTCCCACAGCGGGAGCATGGCCGAATAGAAGGCCAAGCGCATCAAAAAGCAGCCCCAGATCAGCGCCAACCACCACCGCGTGCGCATGGGAGCACTGGTTGCGACAGCCGCGTCTTAGATGGTCATGGCGGTGTACCCGCCATCCACGCTTATGATGGCCCCCGTCACGAACGAAGACGCCCGCGGCGAAGCCAGGTAGACCGCCGCTCCCACCAGCTCGGAACTTTCCCCGAACCGCTTCATGGGCGTGTGCCCCATGATGCTCGCCACTCGTTCTTCGGTCAGGATCTTGCGGTTCTGCTCGGCCGGGAAGAACCCGGGCCGGATGGCGTTCACCCGGACGTTGTGCGGCGCCAGGTAATTCGCCAGGAACTGCGTGATCTGGTTCACCCCGCCCTTGGTCACCGAGTAGGTGAATACCTTCGACAGCGGCGGTCCGGAGGAAGCCGACGAAATGTTGATGATCGAGCCGCCGCGGCCCGCATCCACCATGGCCTTGCCGAACACCTGGCACGCCAGAAAAACGCTTTTCAAATTGATATCCAGGATGCGCTGCCACTCTTGTTCGCCGATCTCGAAGAACGGCGTGGCGGAGTTCACCCCCGCCGCGTTGATGAGCGTATCCACGTGCCCGAAGCGTTCGAGCACTGTATGCAGAGCCTTCTCGAGATCGGCCCTGCTGGTGGCGTCGCACTGGATGCCGATGGCCTGCCGCCCCATCGCCGCAATGGATGCCGCGCGGGCTTGGGCGGCCTCCGCGAACACATCCAGGATGGCGATGTCGGCGCCGGCCTGCGCCAGCCCGGTGGCCATCGCCCCGGCGAGGACACCGCCTCCTCCGATCACCACCGCCGCTTGGCCGGCCAGGGAGAAAAGTGCGTCTTCAGACATGTCTAAATGTTATCAGAATGGGGCAGACGATCTTCTTCGTCGTCTGTCAAGCAACTGGGCGGGCCCGCGTCCTACGGCTTGTCCTTCTTGACGGTATCGCCCTTGACCGGATCGCCGAACTTGATGGTGGATTCGCCGGTGTACTTGTGGTAGTTGCGGAAATCGATGATGTTCTTGGCGCAGAGGCTCGAGCTGCGCTGGCAGCTCAGCGTCTCGGCATGCACCGGCAACAGGTACTGCTGCGCGTCGCCCAGGCGGATGTACTCGTAATCGGTGGCCGATTCCACGTCATCCAGCGGAAATTCCCCCGGCATGCCTTTGGCCTGCATCTCGATGCGGAGGACCCGCGAGGTCTTGGGATCGATCCACACGGCGCCGCTGTAAGCGGGAACGTACATCTGCGAGCCGGCGTGGATCGACCAGTGGGAATTCTGGCGGGCCACGTCGAAATCATACATCTTCGCCAGGACCGAGCCGGCTCGGGAGTCCCGGCGGAAGTGGAAATCGGCGGCGGTGGCGGGCGAGAAGAGGTCGATCAGCACGGTGCCGAATTCGCCGGTAGACCATGAGCCGCCGGTCTCCTCCATGCTTTTCTTGACAGCCTTGCCGTTGACCGTGATGTTGCGGTAGTCCTCTTTGCCGTTCTCGTAGACCACTTCGGTGCTGACCACGTCGATGGGCTGGAAACTGGCGGGACGCGTTTCGCTCTGGAAGCGCGCCATCATCTCCTGGCAGACGTAGCTCGGCAGCGTTTCGGTGAAATCCAGCGCGGCATTGGCGGCCTTGCGAATCAGCGGATCGTCGGAGCGGAGGAAGGAGGGCACCGTGTCTTCGTCACCGCGGGCGATGGAGGGTTGCCGGGGCGCCTCGGTTTCGGACGGCGGCGGCGCGGGGGTGCCCTCTGGGCCCGGTGGTGGCAGGTTCGCGGCCGCCGGGGTGGCGGCTGGGGCCTCGGGCGGAGGCGCCGGGGCATGCTCGCGGGCGGAATCGGCCGGCTTGCCGCGTTGCAGTTTGGGCGGGCCGGGGTCATCCGGGGCCGGCTTGGCGGGCGGCGGCGCCACTTCGGTGGCGCGTTCGGCGGCCACCGGCCCGGATGGCCCGGGCGCATCCTTCCACGTATCCACCGCGCCATCCTTGTCATCGCCGGATTGCGCGGCGGGGTGCCCTTCGGGCCCGGCGGATTTCTCCCAGTAAACGTTCACCGCCACCAGGTAGCCGTGCGCGTCCTCGGGGCCTTCGATGGAAACCTGGTCGCCCGGCTTGAACTCCGGCGATTTCAACTCTTCCCCGCCCTTGTAGAACTTGGTCTTGTCCGTGCGCTTGAATTCGAGCACGCGGTTATCGCCCAGTTCCAGGGTGATGGTCTTGCCGTCCATCTGCTTGAGCTTGCCGCGGAAATTGGGGAGGGGCTCGGAAGCGCTCTTGCTTGGCTGGGTACTGCCTTTCCGGGGAATGGGGATGCCGGGGACCGTCGGCCCGCGGCTGCCCGGATACGGATACTGCCCCGGATAGCCGCCGGGCGGGTAAACTTGCGCCTGCGCGGCCGCCAACGCGACGAGGAAGAGAATTCCAGCTTTCAATTCACTCATACAGATGCCTCCCCTCGACTCCAGGTTACGTCACTTCCGGCCGATAAGGGGGAAGAAAGGGCGGGATGTGTTGGTTCGGCGCCATGCTATCCTGGACCTCGGCTAAACTGAGAAGGGGAGATGCTGTGAGTTCTTCGCGCTGTTTGCTTCTGGTGGACGCGGACCCCGACGTTCACCAGCTCCTGACGGGCCTCCTGAAGCGCGAGGACCGCAGCATTCAGGATGTCTACGACGGGCGGGAGGCCCTGGACCGAGTGCGTAGCGTGCCCTACGACCTGGTGGTGGCGGGCCAGGGCAGCAACGGATTCGACGGTCTGAAGCTGTTGCGGCGCCTGCGCGAAATCCGCCCGGAAATCAAGGTGATCCTCACGGGGGAGCAGAACCCGGCGCGGGTCATCCGCGCCATTCGGGAGCGCGCCTACAGCTATTTCCATAAGCCGCTTGCGGAAGGACCGCTGGCCGACATGGTGCAGCAGGCCCTCGAGTCGTCTTCCTGGCGGGACGATATTAAGATAATCTCGGCGCGCCCGGATTGGATCGCGCTGGATGTGCGCTGCAAGCTGGAGGCCGCCGAACGCATGACGCATTTCCTGCGCGAGGTGGAGGCCGGCTTCCCGGCCCAGGCCCGCGAGGACATAGCGGCTGCCTTCCGCGAGCTGCTCTTGAATGCCGTCGAGTACGGCGGCGGCTCCGACCCCGGGAAGCGCGTGCGCATTTCGCTGGTGCATACGGCGCGCTCCCTGATTGTGCGGATTCACGACCCCGGGAAAGGCTTCTCGATGGACCTGCTGCCGCACGCGGCCATTTCCAATCCGGACGATGCGCCCATCCGGCACGTCGAGGTTCGCACCCAGCGGGGACAGCGCGCCGGCGGTTTCGGCATCCTCATGGCCCGCAAGCTGGTGGATGAACTGGTCTACAACCAGCGAGGCAACGAGGTGCTGTTCGTCAAGTACCTGAGGTGAATGCTCACTGCGACACGGTGAAGTTCGCGGCTGCGCTGGAGGCCGAGCCGACCGTGACCACCACTGGTTGCAAGCCCAAGGGCGCGTTTGACGGCACCGTGAAGTTGATCTGAAGGGTTCCCACCGACCAACTGGGGATGCCGACGTACTCCGTATGCGCCGTAACGCCGCCGATCGTCATGGAGACACCAAGAAGCGGCACCGGCACCTGATTCCCGGTAGGCCCCGCCCCGGTGGCGACCTGCGGCGAGACTTCGCCGGCTCCCGTGACGAAGAGCGTGTATATTTGTCCCCGGCTGCCGCCGGCGTTAGGGGTGATCACGCTGCCCGATTGCAGGTAGATGCCGGGAGCCGATGCCGAAACCGGGAACGAGTAGGTGGCCACCTGCCCGTTGTTGCTGACGGCCAGGAGAGCCGTTCCGGTCGCGGTCTCATAGGGGACCTGAATGTTCAGTTGCCCCGGCGAAACGTAATACAAAGGAGCGGCAATCCCATTGACCGTAGCCGAAACTCCCGCCATGGTCATTGGCAGTGGGAGAGTGTACGCCGTTTGGGTGGCGTTCGCCAGGTTCGTGCCAAAGACGCTCAAGACCATCCCCGGAGCGTATACGTGCGCGAACGACGCCCCGTTGGCAATCCCGCCAATACTGGGGCCAATCGTAAACGTGACCGGAACGTTAACAAACTGCGGCGTGGTGTTCGGCGATTGAAGGACCAGCGTCGTGGTGTAGGCCCCATTCGCCAGGCCCGGGGCCGCGGCCACCAGGTACACGGTCCCCGGCCCGGTCCCAGAGGTCGGAAACACCACCAGCCAACCGGACTTCTGGCTGGCTGGAAACACCGAGGCAGTCCACGGCTGCCCGGAAGGCACATTCACGTTCACGGTGGCGGCCGCGGATTCGGTGGCGCTGGCGCTCATGGTGACGGAGCTTTTCGAAACAGTCAGCGCGCCGGGGCTGGAAGCCGGGCTTTGAAAGGGAACGGATAGGGTGGCGACGATCGTGTGACCGGCGGTATCTGTGCCATCGACCTCATAGGAGAGAGTCTCGGGGTTCGGGATACTCCAGCAAATGCCGGCTGTGAGAGAACCAAACGGCGCCAGGCGCAAGGAGCCGAACCATGGCTGGATGTCGCTGGTGAGGTCATGGCCGCCGGCCAGGAAGCGGGTCAACTGCACTTCATAGCCGTTCTGCTCTTCGAGATTCAACTGCTGGTAATACGGGGTCTGCGACGAGCAACCGTGAGTGGTGTCCGGAACCAGCGCCACGGTGGCGGGCAAACTGGCGAGCGCCATCGAAGCCGAGGATGGCTGGCCGAGGAAAGGAACGGTAAGCTGCTCGGTCCACTTGGCCCCGCTGGCATCCGTGCCGCTGAATCCAAATGTATAATTGACCGGAACGGTGCTGGGCAGCGACCCCAGTGAAGCCGAAATGGTCCCGTTCGCCGGTATGCTGGCGCTGCCGAACCAGCTCGGAATGTCAGAGGAGTAGTCGGTGCCGGCGATCGTGAAACCGGTGAGGGTCGCGGCGGTTCCGGCGATCTCACTCAGCCGCAACGTGTAGAAAAAGGTGTATCCGTCCGAATCGGGCGCCTCCTGGAACACCGGATTCGGCGTCACCGAGGAAACCACGTAGGAAGGCACCGTGGGGACGCTGACGCTCACCGTCACGGATCCGGACGAGGCCATGAAGCCGTTGCTCGCGCCATAGGAAGCCGTGATGGTATTGTTTCCTGTATTCAACTGGCTGGCGTTGACGGTCAGTGACGCGGTGGCCGTGCCAGCGGAGCCGGAGAGGTTGGCGGTCCCCAGCGACGTGCTGCCTGCCGTGAACGCTACTGATCCAACGGGCGAGATGCTGCCGCTCGCGGCCTTCACCGTGGCCGTCAGCACGGTGCTGCCTCTGGCCGAAATGCTGATGGGATTAGCCGTCACCGTGGTCGTGGTACCGATGGCCGGGATGCTGTTCCACTGCGTCACCAGGTTGTACGCGTCCACCGAACCCAGTCCCGTTGCCAGGTCATATTCCGGACCCGCGCTATAGCCGAATTGTCCCCCGGTGCAATTTGGAGTTCCCTGCCCGCACGGGACGATATTGTCTCCGACGGTAATATCGTGAAGAGCATTGGGAGCGCTCTGCGCGAGGTGATACAGCGTCGGATTGATATTCCCCACGCCCGGCTTGGACTGCACCTTGTTCGCGACCAGGTAGTGATTGAGCAACGCGACCATGCCGGCAAACGCTGGTGTGGAAACCGAGGTGCCGCCAAAAAGTTTCCAAGCGCCCCCGGTCAGGACGTTATAGGGATCGTGGTCGTTCGCCCCGTCGAGAGAGACGTCCGGCAGGTCGCGGGCGTTATCGGCCGGCACGCCCGAACCGGTCTGCCATGCGGGCTTGGGGTAGAAAGAGCTGACGCCGCCGCCGGCGGCGACAAGCCCGTGTCCCGCCGCCACGCTCACGGCCGTGTCGTTCCAGGCCATTTCCGGAATGTAAGATATGGCGGACCCTCCGTTGGAACCGTTGGTGGTGTTCCAGTACGTCCCGCTTCCCTCGTTAAACTCGGTACCGCCCACGGCGGTGACCTCCGGGATGCTGGCGGGGAAGTTCACTGCTAAACCCTGGGTGGCGACGCTGGCGCCATAGTCGCAAGCCGCCGCCCCGGTATCACCCGTCGAGGCAAGCCAGGTAATGCCCAGCGTATTCGCTTTCTGAGCCTCCGTTCGATACGACGACAGGAAGGATGTGCGTTTCGCCTCGCAGTCTCCAAAACTCTCAGTGACGACCGGTGCAAGGTTGTTGTCGATGGCGTAGAGCGCCGCGCTGTCCGCGCTGGTCCCATAGACGTAGATCAGGGTCGCGTTCTGCGCGACGGCGCCGGCCCACTCCAAGTCGATGTCCGCCTCCGGCAGAGACTTGCTGTCGATTCCAGGGTCGCTGGAAGTTGGGTTGCGGATGATCTGCAGGCTAACGGCCGGCAGGTTGTACTTGGTGCGGAACCCCTGAATGTCCGCGAAATCGATGGCGCTCTGGCCTACGACTACTATCTTCTGCCCGGTACCGTCGAAACCCGCCTGGTACAGCTTGGTGATGTCGTAAATGGTAGCAATATCGTCCGGGACCAGGGTGTGCGTTCCAGTGCTGGACGTATTGGCCGGCACCGGGTGCCTGGGCGCTTTCGGATAGAAGTCGTCGAGCCCCAGAAAACCCGCCACAACCGGTTCCAACCACGCGGGAACCGAGGGCTCCGCCGCCGCGGCGAAGTGCATTTCGCCGTCCACGCGATAGCGATGGATCTCGGTATGGAACGTTGCCCGCACTTGCCCCGCCGTGCCGCTGAACGCCAGCCAGTTGCGCCCGCGCGCCACGTATTCCACGGTGAAACCCTCGGACTGCAACCAAGCGGAGATCTTGTCCAGGTCATGCTGGCTCAGACCGAAGCGATCCGCATACTGCTCCGGCGTGAGCCAGTCGTGATAGTTCGGCGATGCCGGATTCTGTTGCTCTTCTAGCAACTGCTCCAGCGCCGCCTGCTGGGCGTCCGTCTTCTTCAGCATCAAGGTGATGTAGCTAAGCCGGAAAGCGGGTTCGACTGGTCCCATATCGAACCGCGGCTGGGCCATGGGATGGACGTTGCCTTTGAGAACTACCGTCCGGCGGGAGTCAATCGGCGCCGTGATGCGGTCTGGCTGCGCCACGAGAGCGCACGGCAGCAAGCAAAAGGGGAGGATGATACGGGGAGTACGCACTACCCTGCATCATAACGCCATTCCCCGGATGCCTCGCCCCTATCGCATCACCAAAGACAAAGGGGTCGCGGTAGGGATGCCGGTTGCCCGGCACCCCCCGCACGGACCCGTGCGGGCGCTCATTAGCGCACACGGTTCTTATCGCGGATGATTGGCGCAAAACCGCTCCAAAGGATAA